>NC_015155.1:0-371215 GCF_000179035.2 Mycoplasma suis str. Illinois | reverse complement strand
TAAGTCTTAGTCTGTCACTAATACCATATTTTGTAGTCTTTTCTTCACTAACTTTTCAATCAACTAGAAGAACAGGTGAGAAAGTAGTGTCGATAGGAATTAGGGAAAGAGTACTTAGTCTTTCTCTATTTTCATTTGAACTTCTGTGACCTCTGTCAACCATACAGTAAAGGTCAATTTCAAGTGAAGTTCCTTCTTCAGTTATTTCACAAAGTTTTAGTTCTGGATTTACAACTTCAACTCCAGCAAAACATTCAATATCTTTTGCTTGAACAACTCCAACTTTGCTCTTTCTAATTTTCAAGAAAGGTCACTTTTCAATTGGAAGATCCTTTAGGTGTTCAAAATCAGCAATTTTTTCATCAACCTTAAGAACTAGCTTCTTAATAGCGATAATAAGTTGAGTAACATCTTCAGCTACTCCCTTAATTGGAGAAAATTCATGTGGTAGTCCTGCAACTCTTATTGCAAATACTGCAGGAGAAGGAATTGAACTTAGAAGAAGTCTTCTAAGAGTGTTTCCAATGGTGTTGCCAAGTCCTCTCTCTAGAGGGTAAAAAACTACTGAAGCAGAAGTTTCAGAAGAATCTACAACTTCTGTTTCAATTGCAAAATTTGTAAATTTATTCAAAAGTGACATAACTAACTATCTAGGTCTCTTACTTGGAGTACATCCATTGTGTGGCAAAGGAGTCTTATCAGCTACTTCAGTAATTTCAAATCCAAGTCCAATTAAAGTTCTAAGAGCGATTTCCTTTCCCTTTCCAATTCCCTTCATATGAATTGCCAATGTACTAACTCCTTTTTCTTTAGCCTCCTTTCCTATTTTAGTAGCAACTAGATTTGCAACATAAGGAGTTGCCTTCTTAGTTCCCTTGTATCCGATGGTTCCAGCACTTTCCGAAAGAACTACGTTTCCTTCTAGATCGGAAAGAGAAATGATTGTGTTATTGATAGAAGTAGTTACGTGCATTATTCCGCTTGAGAAAGAAAATTTATTTTTCTTTGACTTAGGTTTTTCTTTTCCAACTGACATTTATTTAACAGCCAATTAAATTTTACTATTTCTTACCTTCAATCTTCTTATTTGCAACAGTTTTTCTAGGACCTTTTCTTGTTCTAGCGTTAGTTCTTGTTCTTTGTCCATGTACTGGTAAATTTCTTCTATGTCTCAATCCAACATAAGAAGCAATCTCCTTTAAGTTAGTCAAATCATCACTAATTTTCTTTCTTAAATCCCCTTCCAGAAGTAATCTATCCTTGAAGAAACTAGACACTTCAGGCACTTCCTCTTGAATTGACTGAAGTTTAACTATGGCTTGAGATAGAGAAGCTAACTCCTCGGAGGACAAACTATAGACTCTTTTTTTCATATAGACTTCTAGTTTTGACTTCTCTGCTTCAGTCAATTTATTTTCAGAAATTACCTTATTCAGTACCCAGTACTGAATAATCTTCTTGGAAGTAGTTAATCCAATTCCATATATTTTTGTAAGAGCTACAAATAGCTCTTTCTTATCTGGAAGAATTACACCTAATATTCTTGCCATCTAACTAACCTTGTCTTTGCTTATGCTTAGCTATCTTACAAATAACTCTTATTCTGTTTTTTCTTCTAACTACTTTACAGTGTTCACAAATTTTTTTAACTGATGCTCTTACTTTCATATATTTCTACTCTCTACTATTTAAATTTAACTATTTTTATTATCTTCTTTATGTTCTTATTACACATTAATACTAGAACTTGGACTCCGGGTTCTAGACTAAAGTCACTAAGTAAACTCTTTAATCTGAGTCGCAGCGATAGCTTGCAACTATGAGGAAGATAATAGAGTTCTCGATTTCCGTCATAGTATCCTAAATTAACAGAGTATTTTTTATTATCTTCTCCTTCTGAAGAAAGGACTATTCCCTTTCTCCACAGAATCCATCTATGATCTATCTTTTGACACAAAAGATATCAAGTAGAAGGAAGTGTTTTAGATCTCTTTATCTCTGCTATTGTAGCTAGAAAAGCGATGGATAGCAGAGATACTGTAATAATCCATGCTATTGGCTCCATTTTTTAGTTAACTTCTAGTCTATTTAGTCTAGAAGTTCTACTACAATACCAACTCCATTTAAAGCTCTTCCCTTAAGAACATTTTCTGAATTTAACTTGCACTTAAATTTCACTTTTTTACCTATTTCTAGAAAGGAATTTCCCTCTTCCTTTCTAGAAATTTTTCTAAATTGTCTTCTAAGTTTTCAGGAAAGAACACATTGAAATACAAATGGATGAATGTTTTTACATTCAATTGATATGTATTTACTTCCAATAATTTCTTCTTTTATTTCACCTTCTAGGTAATCAGCTAGACTTCACTTAGACTTAAGTTTCTCATAGAAACTTAATTCCTTATCTCCTGTATTAGTCATTTTTATAAAAGAATAAAAAACTTAGTTTAAAGAAAGTATATCCCTCTTTTTAGAGGGAAAAAATCCTCTATCTAACTTTTATTCTTTCTATTATCTTTCCCTTTGAGAGATCATAAGGATCAATTTCCACAATAACTGGATCTCCCTCAAGAATGTATGAACTATACTTCTTGAGCTTTTTAGCTAAGTGACAATCCATTACTTTTTTATTTGAAAGTTCCACCTTAACATTTTCAGCTGTCACCATCTTAACTACTTTTCCCTCTAAAGAAAACTTTGAACTATCTTTAGACATATACTAAACTCCCTTTATTATCTCTCAGGAAGATCTTAATTCTTCCATTTCTCACTGACTAGCTGTTAATACTTCAACTCCATCTTCGAGTATTAACACTAAGTGCTCATAATGCATTGTTTGTGCATTCTTATTTTTTGCACAAACACTAAAACCATCTTTATCTATTTCTCACTTACCATCTTCCTGTTCTATTATCATAGGCTCTATACATATAGTAGAGCCTGCAGAAAGAATATGACCTTGTTCTTTCTTTAAACCATAATTTGGTATTCTTGGAAAGTCATGCAACGTCTTTCCAATTCCATGTCCTGTAAAGCCATAAAGTATTGAATACTTTTTAGGAAAATAGGTCTTCACGAAAGACTCTATTTTTTCTGCAATATGTCCAGTAGTGCAACCAGCTTTTAATTCACTAATAGACTCATAAAAAGCTGCTTTAGTTAATTGATCAAGATATTTGTAATCTCTTATTTTTGCAGTTAATTCTTTAGATTTTTCACTTTCTCCCGCAGGTTCAAAAAATAGGGAGAAAGCTGAATCTATATTGTAGTCCCTGTACTTAAACCCTAAATCAATAGTTAACTTATCTCCTTCCTTTATTACTTCTTCAGAAGGAGCTCCATGAACTACACAACTATTTAGAGAAGTACAAATTAAATATGGAAACTTTCCAGTTTCCTTAAAAGATGGAAAAAGTCCATATTTTTTAAATTGAACTTCTACTAATTTTTCAACTTGACTTAAAGTCATTCCGGTTTTAACTTCCCTAATTAGGTGGTCTCTAATAGATTGTCAAATGAGACCACCTATTCTCATTATTTGAATTTCATGTTCAGCCTTTGGCTTCACAGTTTCTGGTCTATTTAAGTTAAAAATCATTTCTATTAATTAATTTTGAATATTTGAATAGTTTTTCTGCTCAAACTGAGCAGAATTTAACTTAACTATTCTAAATATTTTTCATTCATCAAATATTGGATTACTGCACAAAACTAGAACTACATCTCCCTCAAATAACTTAATAGGTTTTATCTTATTTCTGATACCTAATCAGAAAGATAATTGACAACTTCTTTTTAAATAATGGTTTGTTCCATTCATATCAGTGTCCCCAACTAAAACAAGATATTTAGTGAAGTAGGGACACTGAGAGAAAATAATAAAACCTTTGCGTCACTGAACTCACCTATGATCTACTTTTTTTACAAAAAAATTTCAAATAAAAGGAGTTGTTCTTGTTATTGAAACTTCAATAATAATTCAAATTAAGAAAGCTGCTGCAAGAGTACTCACAACAATAGCTACTGCTAGCAAAAAAACTAAAAGTTAATTTCTTATTTCAACAATAATTCCAGAATCCTGAAGTGAAAAGTTTTCACAATTTTTTAACTTAAAAATGACTTCTTTGGATTCCAGAGAAAAGGGTTTTATTTTTTCTGGAAATTTTCTAGACAAAAAATAAGACACAATTTTTTTGAGTCTTATTTTTCAAGAAAGAATGCAATAGAAAGTAGAGGGATTTGCAATTTCACACTCAACAATTACAAATTTCTTGTGAACAACTTCTCTAACTATTCCCACTAAATATTCAGGCATTCTTTAAAAGGAAATACTAAATAGATAAGAGAAAATCTCCCTTACGGAGCTTTCTCTTATCTAAAAAGTTCTTTTTCTATTTCTTTTTTAGTTTTCTGCTGAGGGAAAAAAGTTAATTAAAAAAAAATTAGATACCTATTTTTTCGCAGAAAGAAAGATACATTCCCTCAATAGTTAGACTACTGTCAATTGTTATAGTAGTTATATTTTGTGACTTATAGTACTCACAAATAGGTGATGTAAGAGACTTATGTAAATTAAGTCTCTTTTGCATAACTTCTATTTGAGAGTCATCAACTCTCTTAATAAGTTTTGATCCATCTTTTGGACAAATTCCATTAGTTGGAAAATCCTTATTAAGAGCATTAAATATATGCTCATGTTCTTGACATAAGTATCTATTACTTAGTCTTTCTTGAATTTGAATATCACTTAGTCCTTCTAGCGTAACTATTATTAGTTTTTTATCTTTAGATCATCTTTCTAGTTCTTTAGCTTGTCCCATAGTTCTTGGATATCCATCCAAAGTAATAAATAGTTTTTTACTATTATTTTTTTCTATTAGTTCTTGCTGAATTCTTTCTAATTCAGCAATAGCATATTTATTAACTACTTCATCTGCAAGATATCCACCTTTGTTTACATCTTGTAATTTTTCCCCACTATTATCTTCTTGTTCTTTTCTCTGAGCAATTAAAGTTCTAAATATTTTTCCAGCAGAAAGAACGTAAATACCTTTTCGTTCTTTTAATAATTCTGAAAGAGTTCCCTTTCCTGATCCCGGAGGGGCTATAAGAACTATTAAAGTGAACTCTCTAGAACTATCTACCATAGCAAGTAAGGAGATTTACTACTTGTAGATAAATGTAACTTATTCTCCAGAGTAGATAGTTCTAGTTCTTGTTCAGCTTTATATTTGGAAATTATATGTGTAGACAATAGCTCTTCATATATGTTAAGTGCTGTTGATACAAGAAGTAATATTCCTGTTCCTCCAAAAGCAATCTGTGATGGAATTCCCGTTCATAAATTTAATAAATTGGGCATAATTGTTACTAATCCTAAAAAGGGAGCTCCAAACCAATTTATCTTATTAAGAATCATTCTTAAATAGTTATGAGTTTCCTGTCCAATCATAACACCAGGAATGAATTGTGCTTGTTTTTGAAATGATCTACACATTTCTTCTGTATTGAACTGTACTTGACAATACAAGAAAGAAAAAACCACTATTAGAAGGAAATAAATTAGTAGTCCTGTTGGACTACCAAAAGAAACATAATCTCTAATAAATGCATTAAATCCTGGAGAAGAAGATTTAGTTAGTTCTGCAATCCCTATAGGAAAGATCATTACAGAACCAGCAAACACTACTGGCATAATGCCCACAGGCATTATTTTTATAGGTAAATAACCTAACTTCTTTTTATCTAGTATTAGTCCAGCACCTGTTTGCTGAATAGGAATCTTTCTCACAGATCCTGTGATAAAGACCATTAAAGCTATAACCATTACATAGAAGAAAACATATATAAGGAACTTAAATATGTTTATTAATAGCTTCACATTGTGAGCTCCTCCTTCCAATGAAGAAAGATATTGGTAAGAAGAATAGAAGTTTTCAGGAATTGAAGAAATAATTCCTGAAACAATAAGAAGGGAGATACCATTTCCCAATCCTTTCTTAGAAATTAAGTCAGAAAGGAATAGGGAAATATAAGTTCCTGAAACAAATACAAGTACCATTAGTACTTTTTGCATAAAGTACAGTTGACCAAATGTAATAAATGGTTTGCCACCAGTTGTTGAAAGATTTTCAGCAACTTGTTGACCAGCTTTATAAAGAGTCCCATCTCTAGTTGGAGGCTCTCACAAGTGAATGAAGCTAATTCCCTCATTATTTAGGAGGTAAAGAGTACCTAGTGAGGTAATAATTGCAAATGGAAGAGTCAAGAGACGAGTGTAAAGCTCTATTTTGACTCTTCCCATCTCACCAGCTTTCCTTAATTCCGTGAGCTTCTTAATAAGGTCATTAGATAGTATTTGCATAATTATCTGAGCAGTAATGTAGGGAGAAATCCCTACAGAGAAAATACTTGCTCTCTTAAATCCTCCTCCTCCGAATAGGTTTAAAAGTTGAGCTAACCCAGATAAAGAATTTTTTCTAGAAGAATCGACTAGAGGAGCTGTTATATGTGATCCTATTTGGAATAGGAAAAGAATAGCGAAAGTAGCGGAAAGGGAAATAATAGTTCCCCTATTCTTGCTGAAGAATAAAGAGGGGTTTCAAGCCCCTCTTTGTTTTCCTAGAGCTAGTTGAATTTTTTTATTGGGAGGATGACTAACAATCTAATACTTGAGTATCCTCAAGAGTATGTAATTCAACACCATTTTGTTCTGCTCAAGAAATTACTCCCCTAGAGAATAAGTGGGCAGAAATCTTAATACCTTTTAGAGAACAAGAATTTCCAATAATTTTTATTTTTCTATCTCTTCTCTTAATAATTCGAAGCTCTTGCATTGTTAGCATATTGAATTCTTTTACATCTGGAAAGAATTCAAATCTAGCTAATGGAATAGTTCTGATTTTTTCCCTGAAAGCTCTATTGCTGAAACCATATTTACCTATTTTTCTAAATAGGGGCATTTGTCCCCCTTCAAACCCTAGTCTTACTGTACCAGACTTTCTAGCATTTTGCCCCTTAGTACCTCTTGTAGATCTACCTCCAATACCAGAACCAAAACCTCTACCTACTCTTTTTCTTCTCTGACCTCTAGAACCTGGAGAGTAATGAAGTTCGTGTAACTTCATTACCTAACTATTGTCTATATTTTCTGAAATTTGATCTTGAACATTATCTTCTAAATGGAATAATTCATTAAATGTTTTATCTCTTAATTTAGCTATAGTTCTTGGAGATCTTTGAGAAAGTAGAGCATCAAATGTTGCTCTAACCATATTAACAGGATTATTGGCTCCCAAATTCTTTGAATAAAGATCTTTGTAACCAGCCAAAAGAAGTAATTTCTTTACTGGACCACCAGCAATAATTCCAGTACCTTCTTTTGCTGGTTTTAGCAAAATTTTGGAAGCATTGTGTTTTCCCAAATATTCGTGATAGATAGTTCCTTTACTATTCATTGGAACTCTAACAGCTCTTTTAGCTGCTTTCTTAGCAGCTTTACTAAAAGCTGTAGAGTATTCCTTAGACTTACCAATTGCAAAACCTATTTTCCCCTTTTTATTTCCTGCAGCAACTAATACTCATACTCTTCCTTGTCTACCACCTCTAGTAGTCTTAGATACTCTCTTAATCTTTATCACTTTTTCCTCAAATTCACTAATTTGTCAATTAAATGTTTTCTTTTCATCTTCTTTCTTTTGTTCTCCATCTTTTAATTGACTACCAGCAGGTAGATTGGAGTTCTTTCTCTTTACATTAGTTTCTTCTCTTGACTTTTTGTAGTCATAGTAAAAACCTACTTTCTTAAACTCTTGCATACTTACTATATTTTTATTTCATTAGCTAAAAGTATCTCTCTTACTTTTTGAAGTGTTCCTGAGTAAGAATGATATCCTCTGTCCAAACTTAATTTATCTATATTTCTTTCTTTTAGCTTTTCAATTAGAGAAGCTGTAAGCTTCTCAATGTATTCTTCACTACCTTTTTTAATTCTCAATTGCAAAGTTGAACAAGAAAAAAGCATCTTACCTGTAATGTGAGATCTAACTAAAAGATAAAGGTGAAGATTTGTTTTCTTAACTCTAAGAATATATCTTTTACCTTCTTTAGATTTAGCAGAGACACGTTTAGCTCTTCTAAGCTGTCTCTTTTTTATCTCTACAAGACTATCCTTAGACATTAACTTTTAACTATTTCTTAGTCCCCTCAGAACTCTTACCTTGTTTTCTCATTACATATTCTCCATCTATTCTAATCCCTTTTCCCTTGTAAGGTTCAACTGGTCTTTGCTTTTTTATAAGTGCAACAAATTCTCCCAATACTTCCTTATTGTGAGACTTTAGTGTCATTTCCTTACCATTGGAAGGAATTTCCAATTTAACATCAGCTGGAACTTTTAATATTATGTCTTTGGAATATCCAAGAGAAAGAACTATTTCTTCTCCCTTTTGAACTACTTTATAACCTACACCCTCAATAATTAATTTTTTTTGGAATCCCTTAGTTAGCCCAATAATAGCTCCAAGAGAAAGAGAATTCAAAGTTCCCTGCATCATATTTGAGAACTTTGAAGAATCAGCTCTTGTAAATGACAAAACTGAATTATCCAAACTCACTTTAACTAATTTACTGTCATAATTAATTTTTCTAACTTTTCCATCTTTTTCAAAAATTAGACAATTAGGATTGGTTTCTACTTTAACTCCAGCTGGAACTTCTATTTTTCTATTTCCTATTCGTGACATATATATTTATCAGATATATGCAAGAATAACTCCCCCTAGTCCTTGCTTTCTAGCTGTTTTCTCACACATAACACCTCTAGAAGTGCTTACAACTACTGTTCCAAGTCCAGACATTAATATAGGAAGCTTTTCGGCTTTAGAGCTAACAAATCTGCTCGGAGTAGTAATTTTCTTAAGTCCACAGATGGAAGAAACTCCATCTTTGTACTTTAGATAAACAGTAGTTCTTCTTTTATTGTTTTCAATCTTTGTAACAAATCCTCTAATATATCCTTCTTCTTCCATTACTCTCAAAATTTCTTCTAGTAATTTTGAAGATCAAAAACTTACTTCTTTTTTCTTGACACAACTACCTAACTTAATTTGATTTAGTGCGTCAGCAACTAAATCTGTTATCATGAGGACTTAGTTATTCCAGGAATATATCCTCAACTAGCTAGATCTCTAAAACAAAGTCTGCAAAGATTGTAGTCTCTAAATACTGCTCTAGCTCTTCCGCATCTACCACATCTAGTGTAAGCTCTAGTCTTAAACTTAGGAATTCTTTGTTGTTTAAGTATTAATGCTTTTCTTGCCATATCCTACTAAGTTAGTTTAAGTTTTAGAAAATGGACATCCTAGTTGCGCAAATAGAGATATAGAAGCTTCTCTATTTTTAAGAGAGGTAACAAATGTAATATTCATTCCTCTTAATTTTTTTACTTTGTCATAGTTTAGTTCAGTAAAAATAATTTGTTCTTTTAGCCCAATATTTAGATTTCCTTGCTTATCTACTGATGATTTACTAATTCCCTTAAAGTCTCTCACTCTTGGAAGAGCTACTTTAAATAGCTTTTCAAGAAATGATCACATTCGATCATTTCTTAAAGTAGCTTTGATTCCTACTGGTTGTCCCTCTCTCAATTTGAATTCAGAAATAGAAGACTTAGCTTTAGTTATTACTGGCTTTTGAGCCACTACCAACTCTAATTCTTTAAATGAAGATTCAATATAAAGTTTTTCCTTAGCCCCATCACCGCAACCAATATTTACTACTATTTTTTGAAGTCTAGGTACTTGCATAGGAGTAGTGAAATTAAATTCCTTCATTAGTGAAGGAATTATTTCTTCTCTGTACTTACTCTTTAGATTTCAGTTAAAAGAACTAACAGGATTGCTATTAGAAGACATATCTATTCTTTATTACTTTTTCTATTTACTTTTTCCTTTTTTCCATCTTTAACTATGTAAGAAACTTTCATAGGTTCTGATTTTCTTCCTCCTGACATAAGAGCTAAATTAGATAAATGAATAGGTCTTTCCATATCTACTGCTCCTCTATTTTTCTTATAAACTCTACAACTATTAACTCCTTCAACAACAGCTCTTTGCTTATCAACAATTATTTGCTTAATTTTTCCCTGCTTACCTTTTTCTTTTCCAGTCATAACCATAACTTGATCGCCTTTCTTTAGTCTTTTCATAACTAAAGAACGAATTCAGCTATTGAAATCAATTTGTTATATCCTTTTTCCTTTAACTCTCTTGTTAGAGGACCAAATACTCTAGTTCCAAGAATAGTTCCATCATTTTTTAGAAGAACACATGCATTTTCATCAAAACTAAGAGTAGCTCCTGACTTTCTCTTAATACCAGTCTTAGTTCTAACTATTAAAGCTTTAAACATTTCTCCCTTCTTAACTCCTGAAAAAGTTGATAACTTTTTCACTGAAACTAAAACTATATCTCCTATTCCGGCATATCTTCTTCTAGTACCTCCATATACTTTGATAACACCAACTTCTTTGGCTCCAGTGTTATCTGCAACATTTAATCTAGATAAAACTTGAATCATACTTACCTAACTATTTAGAGGATGAAACCTCTGAATTAGGAACAATTAAAGATCATCTCTTTAGAGCTGATCTAGCTCTAGTAGCTCTGATACTCACAGTTTCTCCTATCTTAGCTATATTTCTTTCATCATGTGCATGACATTTCTTGTACTTTATTTTCAATTTACCATACTTAGGAATTCTGTATATCCTTCTTATCCTTACAACTATAGTTTTAGGTCTTACAGCAATAACTTGTCCAGTTAGTACTTTTGCTCTTCTTACTTGTCCTTCTCCCTCCATAATTACTTCTTATTAGCCTTTGCTATTTGTTCTTGTTTTTCTTCTTCTGCTTGTTTTAGGAATCTAGCAAAATCTTGATTACTAAAACGCTCTTTTCTTTCGTGAAGAATTGTCAATATTTGGGCAATTGTTCTCTTAGTTAGCTTTATTAAACTAGTATTTTTAAGAGCTCCTTGAGCTAATTGGAATCTATATTCCAATAGCTTTACTTTTAACTTGAAAAGCATTGACTTTAAAGATTCTGTATCAGTTTCTCTTAACTCTTTTAGCATAATCTAATCTCTAAAGTTTCGGAAGTGGTTTTCCCTTAAAAACTGTCTCAGTTTTTATAGGCAACTTTGCACTTGCCTTATAAAAAGTCTTTAATACTTCCTTTTCTGGAAGTCCTTCAACTTCAAACATAATTGTTCCCATTTTTACAGTAGCCACAAAGTGATCTGGAGCACCCTTACCAGAACCCATTCTTACTTCCAATGGTTTCTTAGTCATAGAATTATGCGGGAATATTCTTATTCACATTTTTCCAGTTTTCCCCAATCTCTTGGAAATAGCAATTCTTGCTGCTTCCAATTGTCTTTCAGTTATTCAAGCTCCTTCTAGCGCTCTAAGTCCAGCTGATCCAAAAGAAAGATATCTATTCCCCTTAGCTTTTCCCTCAAAACTAACTTTATGAGGCTTTCTTCACTTAGTTCTCTTTGGTTGCATGATATCTTAATTATTTCTCTAGTTACCTTGAGAAATTAAATATTTACCAGTCTCATCTCTATACACTCTAACTCTATCAGGCATAGGAGCAAAATAAGAGCCAAAATATAGTCCTCTATTAACTCAAACTTTTACTCCTAGAACTCCATAAGTGGTTCTAGCCACTCTATAGCAGTATTCAATATCTGCTCTAAGAGTAGAACAAGGAATTTCTCCCTCTGTACAGCTTTCTATTCTTGCCATGTCAGCTCCATTAATTCTTCCAGAAACTTGTATTTTTACTCCTCTAGCTCCAGAATACATAGCCTTCTTAATAGTCTTTTTCATAACCATTCTTAGTGGAGTTCTAGCTTCTAGTAGTTCAACCACTTCATTAGCTAGAACTATAGAACTAACTCCTGGATTTTTTAGTTCTAGGAATATCAAATTAATTTCTCATTTCTTATTAGTTAACCTTCTAAGCATTCTCACTAATTTATTCTTAGTTTCACCGTGATTGTAAAGTCCAATTTCAATTAGATGTAATGTAATTGAAAGTGTTCAAACACCTTGTAAATTGATAAATCTATCAATTTCTATTTGAGCTAGAATTCCATCTCTGCATTCCTTATTTAGGAATTTTCTAATTTTTTCATCTTCAAGTATTCAAAGAGCAGCATGTTTTCTGTCTGGAGAATTTCATCTAGACAGTCAGTTCTTATTGAACCCAAGTCTTACGCAATTAGGATTACTTTTCTGACCCATACCTAACTATTCTTCTGAAGACTTGGATTCAGCCTTCTTAGTACTTAATTCCTTACCTTCATGTTTTTTGCTTGATTCTTTTGATCTCTTAACTTGTTCTCCCTCTCTAAGTGTAACTGAGATATGAGATCATCTCTTAAGTCTTAAGTCAGTTCTACCTTTAGCTCTATAGAATGTTCTTTTTAAGATAATTCCTTTATTCGCAACACATTCTTGTATTTGCAAATTATCTCCTCTCATAGCATAGTTATTTACTGCATTAGCTGAAGCTTCTAGAAGTATTTTTCTAAGAAGTTTCACTGATTTCTTTTCATTTATAGAACTTAGTATTCTATAAGCTTCAGTAAGAGACTTACCTTGAAGTAATCTGCAAACAAGAATAGCTTTCTTTGGGGAAACTCTAACATTCTTGTGAACTACTTTAACTAACATAACTATTTCTTGTTATGTCCTGACTTAGCTAGAGTGTGTTGTTTAAACACTCTAGTTGGAGCAAATTCTCCCAATTTGTGTCCCAACATATATTCATTACATACAACTGTCACAAATGTTCTTCCATTGTGAACAAGGAAAGTTAGTGACAAAAATTCTGGATAAATAGTACTATTTCTTGATCATGTTTTAATGGCTTTCTTTTTTTCTTGTTGCTGCATCTTTGCAGCCTTTTTAAGAAGGCTAGGTAAAACATATAAACCTTTCTTAGAACTTCTGCTCATCTCTCTATCTAATTTTTAGCATTTCTTCGTTGAACAATCATTCTATTAGAGTATCTCTTCTTAGATCTAGTTTTAACTCCTAAGTGTCTCTTACCTCAAGGAGTTCTAGGAGCATCTCTACCAATAGAACATCTACCTTCACCACCACCGTGTATGTGATCATTTGGGTTCATAGCTACCCCTCTAACTGTAGGTCTTATTCCTAAGTGTCTATTTTTTCCTGCAGTTCCCAATCTAACTAAGTTGTGTTCTATAGCTGACAATTGACCAATAGTTGCTCTAGCACCATTAATTACTTTTCTAACTTCCTTTGAAGGAAGTTTGATAATAGTGTATTTACCTGTTAAGTCTTTACCAAGTATTTGTGCTTGAGATCCAGCAGATCTAACCATTTTTCCACCATCTCCAGGTTTTATCTCAATATTGTGAACCATCATACCTTCAGGAATTACACCTATAGGCATACAATCACCAATTCTTAAATTGGTTCTTTCCATGCTTGATACAACTATATCTCCTTTCTTAATTTCTGAAGGAGCCAAAATATATCTTTTTTCTCCATCAGCATAGTGTACAAGGGAGATAAAGCAAGTTCTGTTTGGATCGTACTCTATAGTTTGTACAACTCCCTTTACATTTAGCTTGTCTCTCTTGAAATCAATTATTCTATACTTTCTCTTATTTTCTCCCCCTCTGTGTCTTACAGTAATTTGACCAGTATTATTTCTACCTGCATGTTTCTTTAACTTAGTTAATAAAGGTTTGTGTGGTCTATCCTTAGTTAGAGTCTTGTTGTAATCTATAGAGATTACAACTCTCCTTCCCGAGCTTCTAGGTACTTTTTGCTTAATTGCCATATCTACTTAGATTGTTGATTTTTAAGTTGTGTAGCATCTTCAGCATCACAAGCTAAGAATGTATTTAATGTTTCTCATTGAAAACCTCATCCACAGTAGTCATCTTTTCTAGCTTTTCAGTAATCAGATTCATACTCTTTATTTTTATTTATTTCCTCTTGTTTCAAAGCTTCTTCATCTTCTTTTCACTCTTTATCAGCAATAGCTTCACAAACAGCTTCATCTAGAAGACAAAGTTCTCCAAAACCTGGATCTTTGCTATCTACAGGAGTAAGATCTCTTCCATTAATTGCTGATGAAGACATTGCTATTCCGTAAGGACCTGCCCCTAGTGAAGTTCCAAGGAACAAAGAAGTAAAGATCTTTTTTGCAATTCCAGTAAGAATCATTTAGTACTAATAATTATTCTTTCTTTTCTTCTTCTTCCTTTTTTATTTCTACAGGATCTCCCACTTCTTCAACTTGAATTTCCTTAGCTGCATCTTCAGCCTTTATTTCTCCTTCAGAATTATTTTGAGCTTCAACTTCAGCCGCTGCTGCAGCAGCTGCTTCTGCCACTTCACTTTCAAGAGTTGAAGCCATTGATTGAAATTCTTCTGGAATTGTTTCCATAGCAAACAATTGTCTTAGCTTTTCAAAATCTTCTTTCTTTAGATATATAAAAGCTATTTTTTTAGCTTTTGTAAAGTTCTTTCTACTTTTAGGCATTATTCTTGCAGGTTGTGGATGTCTATTTTGAGTATTTACTTTTTCAGGTTGAACTCCAAACATAGTCTTAAAAGCTTTCTTAATCATTACTTTATTAGCTCTTCTATCTACTAAGAACACTATCTTGTAACTTTTACTAGATCTATAGTGGTGCCCCTTTTGGTAATAATAGATCTCTCTTATTACGTCTATTACTTCCATAGTGAGAAATAATTAGTTTTTAGTCATTCAAATCCTTCATTACTTAGGATAATTCTTCTTGCATTAAGAAGAGAAAAAATAGTAATGGAATTAACCTTTACTACTTTTAGGTTTGGGAGATTTCTAGCTCCCAAAACTATATCTTCAGAAAGACTCTTAACAATAAGATATACTCTCTTTTCTCCTTGGAATCCTAATTTTCCGAGGAAAGAATAAAAAATCTTTGTTCTATTAGCTGGAAAGTTTTCCAGCTTTTTAGAAGAAATTCCGAACACTCTATTTTCATTTAGAGCTAATGTTCAGGAAGATCTGATAGCTAGAGCTCTTATTCTCTTATTTACCTTTTTGTAGTGATTAACTTCCTTTCTAGGACCAAAAGCTACACCACCACCTACAAATTGTGGGTTTCTTCTAGAACCTTGTCTAGCTCTACCTGTGTGCTTTTGTCTGTAAGGCTTCTTACCTCCCCCTGAAACTTCCCCTTTGGTTTTTGTGTGAGGTCTAGCTAACCTCTTAGATTGTTGTTCACTAACAGTTGTTTGGAAAATTGCATCTGAATAGTAAAAATCAGATTTTCAATCTGGAATAAAGTCACTAAATTTGATGGAGGATTCAACCTCTCCATCTAATGTATATATTTTTATTTCTTCTTTTACGCTCATTTACTATTTACTTTTTTTTAAATTTAGAAGTTCACAAGGAACAATTGCCTTTGCCTTGTGAAGTGATCTAACTCTAACTAATCTCTTTTTTCTTCCGGGAATAGATCCCTTAACAGCAACAATATTATTTTCCGAATCAATGTGAACTATTCTTAGGTTAAGAATAGTGCAATTTTCTCCCCCCATTCTACCTGACATTTTCTTTCCCTTCCAAACTTTTTGAGGTGACATACCTCCTCTACCAGTTTCCAAGGAACCTTGGAATCTGTGTGGATAACCTGCACCGTGAGTTTTTGGTCCAGTGGCAAAATTCCATCTTTTAATAGCTCCAGTGAAACCCATACCTCTTGAAACTCCTTGAATTTTTATTTTTTCTCCAATTTGGAACAAATCGGAGAAAGAAACAAAATTACCTACTGAATATTCCTTGATACCATCTCAAGATAATTCAGTAATTTTTCTTCTAAGTGCTACTCCCTTTTTTTGGAATTGACCTCTAACTGGTTTAGATAGTTTTCGTTCTTCACATTCTTCTCCAACTCCAACAACTAGTGCATTATATCCTTCCTTTTCAACTGTTTTGCAAGACAAAACTTGCAAAGGGATTAATTTAAGAAGTGTTACAGGAATTAATTCTCCTCCTTCAGAAAAAATGCTGCTCATTCCTATTTTTTGACAAATAACTTCTCTAGACATAGAATTACATCATTATTGACAATCTAAGGTCTAAAGAAGCTGGTAAACTCATCTTTTCAAAGTAAGCACACAGCTTACTGTCATATTCTGAGATCAAAATTAGTCTTCTATGTTCTTTCTTTTGAAAGTGTTCCATTGAAGGCTTATTAACGTGAGGGGATTTCAAAACAGTATAGATTTTTGTCTTAGTAGGTAGAGGGATAGGTCCTCTAACTACTGAATTGTGTCTTAAAGCTAATTCAACAATTTTCTTCACTCACAGATCTAGAAGTCTGTAATCAAAAGAAGTTAATTTAATTTTTAGAACGCTAGACAAATTACTTTAAAGTTTAGACATTGAACGCTTTTTTAAACCTTCTGGGTAATATAGAAATAGGAGATTAAAGAAAACTCCAAAGTACCAGCCGGATTAGTTTAGTGGTAAAACAAGTCAATGGTAATGACTAGAGAAGTGTTCGATTCACTTATTCGGCACCATTTTATTATTTCTTCCAAAATTTTCAAAAAACTTAAAACAAGAAAACATAATAATTTTTTTAACTCTTCGCTTTTGCGAAGACGCTAAACTCTTCTACTTAGAAGAGGATTTAAATTCTACAGTTGCTCCGATAGCTTCAAACTTTGCTTTAAGTTCATCAAATTGTGCAGCAGTTACATCAGCCTTAATTAGTGACGGAGCACTATCAGCTATCTTCTTAGCTTCCATTAATCCTAGTGAGGTTAATTCTCTAATCAACTTAATAACACCAATCTTGTTTGTTCCTGCAGAAGCTAGGTAAAGATCCTTGTTAACTGCTTCTTGTGAATCTTCACCTTCTTCCTTCTTTCCTGAAGCAGCTGATGGAGCTGCAAAGTTAGCAGCACTAACTTGGAATTCCGCTTCTAATTGTCTTACTAGTTCGTTAAGTTCAGCAACTGTAAAGGACTTAATTGATTCAATTATTTCCTTTCCGCTTTTCTTCAATGCGTCTGACATTATTTTATTTTTTACTTTCTATAGCCTTCAATACAAATATTAAAGAAAGGATTGGGAAAGTTAATAGATAAGCAAGCTTTCCAATAGCCACTTCCTTCTCTCCCCAAGCGGGCAAATAGGCAATTTGTTCCTTATCTAAAAAGAACTTTTTATCGCAGTAAACAATACCAACTTGAAGTGGCTCATATTTCTTAGCTAGTTCAGCCAAAAGCTTTAATAATTCAATCTTTTCTGAATTAATTAAGAGGACAAAATGTTGTCCTTTAGACTCTAAATCTATCTCAGAATTAGAAAAACTCTTTAGTGCTCTTCTCAAAACATTATTTGAAACCATTTTCACTTCTCCTCCCTTTTTTCCTACTTCTTTCCGTAACCAGTTTGAAGATTTGACTCCCAAGGAATCATACTTCAACGTTAAGAAAGAGTTGGAATCTTTAAATTTCTGTACTAACTGATTAACTTGATCTTCTTTTAATTTGTGAAATTTTCTCATACTCATAGTTTCCTAGTTAAATTTAAATCATTTGTTTTTTAATCACTCTTAAATTTGTATGATAAAAAACAGGTACCTAAAGGTATTTTAGGGATAAGTGAGTAGCTCTCCTAGAGCTATTTTAGGGGAGAGGAAAGTCCATGCTTGCATAGACTGAGATGTCTATAGTGTTTGTGTAAGTACATAAAAAATAAAACTTAACGGCTAGAGAAATCTAGTTGATGGCGGAAAATAATTCTAAGTAGCCTAAAGCTATATGAATTAGTTTCTTTAAAGTGCCACAGAGACGAGCTTTACAGAAATGTAAAAGTGTGAAACGCGGTAAACCCCTCAAGCAAGAAACCTAAATAATGGTAAGGGAATTTAAGCTTAGGAATTCAACTAAGCTTAGGAATTTAGTTGAAAAACTAAATTAGATTAATTACTCACATTTTCTCGAAAAATACAGAACATGGCTTATTAATTCCTAAGATTTCCTTAGGTATCTGCTTTTTTACAAATATTTAGGAAGAGCTCGTTGTAAAGCTCTGAATAATATCTCACAGGCTTTAACTGTATTTTTTCAAGTATTTCTTTAGGAATATCCTCTAAGTGTCTATCGTTAGCCTTAGGATAGAAGATGATTTCTACTCCTCCTCTTACAGCAGAAATTATCTTCTCCTTTAAACCTCCAATTGGTAGTATTTTTCCTCTCAGAGTCATTTCTCCCGTCATAGCAACATTATTAGGTATTGGAATCTTTAGGAATGCTGAAAGCATTGCTGTAGTTATAGTAATACCTGCAGAAGGACCATCTTTTGGTACTCCCCCTGAAGGAACATGAAGATTTATGTCTAATTCTCCTCACTTATTCTCACTCAACTTGTACTCATCTTGATTAGCTTTTATGTAGGAAAGAGCAACGCTTGCTGATTCCTTCATAGTATCTCTTAAGTTACCTGTAAGTATTAAATTGCCTTTTCCAGAATAGTAACTAACTTCTACTGGAAGTAAGTTGCCTCCATATTCTGTATATGCCATTCCATTAACTACTCCGGGAATTGAAACTTCATCTTTTGATGTAGTTTCATATTTCTCAGTTGAAAGATACTTTTTAACTAATTCAATAGTTATTTCTTCAAAATCAGGTCCATTTTCCATTTCTTGTCTCTGAATGAACTTTCTAGCTATCTTAGCAAGACATTGCTTTAGATTTCTTACACCAGCTTCTCTGGTGTATTTTTGAATAATGTAAGTTATTGCCTCATCCTTGAAAGTTAATTCACTAGGTTTTAGAGCATGTTCCTCTAAAACCTCAGAAATTAACTTATTTTTAGTTATTTCTAACTTCTCTCTTTCTGTATAGGAAGTTAATCTAATAATCTCTAATCTATCTAACAAAGGATCAGGAATATTGTCCTCATAGTTAGCTGTAGCTATGAACATTATCTTGGATAGATCCACTTCTTCTTCTATGTAGTTGTCCATAAATTCACTATTTTGTTTTGGATCCAATACTTCTAGAAGAGCAGATATTGGGTCTCCATGATGGCTTTCCACCATCTTGTCTATTTCATCTAGAAGAAATAGAGGATTACTTACTTTAGCTTGCTTTAAGCCTCTTATGATTTTTCCGGGCATAGCTCCCACGTAGGTTTTTCTGTGACCTCTTATTTCTGCTTCATCATTCATTCCACCTAGTGAAATCTTTACGCACTCTTTGTTAAGTCCCTTAGCTATTGATTGGGCAAGAGAAGTTTTACCTACTCCTGGAGGCCCAACTAAACAGATAACGGTTCCTTGTGGATTCTTAGTTTTCTTTTGGACTGCAACAAATTCCATTATTCTTTCCTTTACTTTTTCAAGACCATAATGATTCTTGTCAAGTTCTTCTTTTACCTTGGAAATATTCTTTTGATCTTTTGAGAAAGAATTTCAAGGTAAAGAAGTTAGTCAAGAAACATAAGTATGAATAATTAGTGATTCATTAGTTGAAAGAGCACTTGCAAACTCTAACTTCTTTACTTCTTCCTTTACTCTTTCTCTAATGTTTTCTGGAGCATTATTGTCTTTAAGTCATTCCTTGAACTTAGCAAGTTCTCCATCTTTAGATACCCCTTCTCCGAGCTCTTCTTTAATTACCTTTACTCTTTCTCTTAAATAGAATTCTCTCTGTTGTTTAGAGATATTTCTATTTACTTTCTTAGTAATAGAACTATTTATTTCTGCTTTTTCAGATTCTGTTAGGAACTCATATTCCAACATCAAAGCAATTCTTTTTGATAGATTTAGCTCTTCCAATCATTTTTGTTTTGTTAATACATTTTCTCCCTCTCCTTGCGGTCAAATACCGCAAAGCTTATCTATTAATTCAGCGCAACACTTAGCTGATCTTGTTGGAGAACCCTCAAACAAGAAAAGCTTTTTAAGCATTTCAAATTCTTCTCCTGACATTTCAAAAATTCCCTCAAAATACTTAAATAGCTTTTCAAGATTAGCTTTATTTTTAGAGAAGGAAGTATTCTTTTCCTTTAATACTTCATAATCAGCTAATCAGAAATTTCCAAGATTTTCATGTTTAGGGAATGTCTGAAGCTTAGCCTTAAATATCTTTACTCTTTGAATTCCCTTAAGTTCAATTGATAAAGAGTCATCACTATGTCTCTTAGTTACTTCAACTTTTGAGAGAGTTCCGACATTAAAGAAATCTGATTGCAAAGGATGATCGACATCGTAATCCTTTTGAGAAACTACTATTATTTGTCCCTTGAAAGCTTCAAGGGCACAATTAATGGCTGATAGTGAATGAGGTCTTCCGACCTCTAAGGAACTTTTAGAGTGAGGAAATACTACAAGATTTCTAGAAATTAAGAGTGGGAGGGAATTATTCAAAACTGGAATATCCAAATTGTTTTCTTCTTTTTCTTTTTTTCTTCCTGCCATCTTGTTTTCTAAATAATTAAGTAAATATTCTTTTTTACACTTCCCATATATTTAATAGCTAAAAAATTAAAAAAATCACTAAATTAATAACTTATTATTTAGTTAACTTTTGTTAACTATAGTTAAAGAGCTTTTCTATAGTTTGCTAACTATCTTAATTCTTCAAATATTTTAGCAAATGAAATATTTGATTGCTAAAACTTTTATTTCTATACTTTTAACTTAAGTAAAGAAGAAATATAAATATAGAAAAAAATAAAATTTAAAAAAGTAAAAAGTCTTATCTTAGGTCAATTTATCTTTTGTTTTAAAAGCTTCTAAAAAGCTCTTAAATTATTTACATTATTAATAGTTTTTAAGAACAAATAACTAAATCAATGACAGAAATTAGATCCTACTCTAAAAGGAAAAAGAGTAGAGTGAATGTTGTTCTTACTCCTTTCAGTGGTACTGAAGGATTAGAACACAAAATGGAAATCTATGTAGGAAACCATGAAAATAGAAGAACTATTACTCCTATTGATTACTTCAATGATGAATATCTAGTTCCTACACTGTTTTCTCCTTTTTCCTATTTACCTGCTAATCACCTAGGACAAAAGTACTTAATAAAAGCTTTTGTTAAGGGTGGTGGATTGAGTTCTCAAGCTAAGGCTCTTACTCTAGCTATAGCAAGAGCTTTACTGAAATACTATCCAGAAATGAAAGTATCTCTCAGAAAAGCTAATTTGTTAACTCAAGACAGTAGAGTTAAGGAACGAAAGAAAATTGGTAAGTACAAAGCTAGAAGATCTCCTCAATTCACTAAGAGATAGTCTTCATGAGTTCAGAATCTAAATTTGTTCCAAAAATTGGTTTTGGGACAGAATCTCTTCGAATTATTGAAATTCTTACTCCATATCTAAAAGCTGCTAATGAAAGTAATTATGACTTTGTTGACTGTGCATGAAAGTATGGAAATGAAGCTATCATTGGATTAACTCTCAAAACTCTTAGAAAGGAAGATGCAAACTTCAATTTTCTTCCATACTTTCAGTCAAAAGTATGACCTTCTCAATTTTCAGGAGGAATCATTAAATCTCTAAAGTTTTCTCTAAGCAAAATAGGTGTTACTACAGTTATGCACACCTATTTGCTTCACAGACCTTCACCAAATAAAGAACTAAATTTCTCAGCTTACAAGCAATTAGTTAATTGCAAGCAAAATTCTCTAACAAAGAGAATTGGTCTTTGCAATTTCAGTAATGCAATGATTAACTGACTGCACAAATTAACTGGAGTTTTCCCAGACATTCTCCAATATGATTGCTCAGTAGATAGTATGAATTGAAAGGGAATAGAATTCGGAAAGCAACACAATATTGAAGTTCAAGCTTCTCTACCTTTTGGAGATTATTCCAAAAATAAGCAAAATCCAATCCTAATAGATATGGCTGCAAAATATGGAATTACTATTAAAGCACTATTAGCTGCCTTCCTTCTTAATCATGAAATTGTTCCTATAGTAGTTCCTGAAGCTGAAGAAGAAATAAGAGAAATAATTAAAGCTAAAGAAATAAAGTTATCTAAAGAAGATCTTGAAACTTTAAATGGTTTAAATGAATATGTTGAAACTCAAGAGGAAGAAGATCTAGAAGATTCAGATGATTCTGAAGATGAAGAATAATAAAGATTAAATGGCCAAGAAAAAAGAAGTAATTAAAGAAGAAAAAAAGATTCCTAATATTTGTTTCGAAATAAGAAACAAACAATATCTATGCAGTGTAGGAGATAATATTATTTCTTGTTTCTTGGACAATACAGAAATTGGAAGTGAATTAACTTTCGATAAAGTTCTTATGTGAGATGAAAAAGTGGGTACTCCTTACCTAGAAAACCTAGAAGTTAAGTGTAAGGTAGTTAAACACTTAAAAGCTAAAAAACTTCATATTATTCACTTAATTTCTCAAAAGAGACATAGAAAAAGAATGGGTTTCAGAGCAAAAAATACTTTATTACAAGTTTCATCCATAAATAAAAAATAGAAAGTGGAGGGCAGTAATAAGCCCAAAACAATAACAAGACACTTTTTCGCAGGAACTTATGCTGAAAGAATGGATGGAAAAAATAGAGTAAATGTTCCTCTAGTATGAAGACACATACTAAAGGACAAAGTAGTTATGACAAGATCGGCTGGAGGTTGCTTGAGTATGTGAACACTAGACTTCTTCGAATATTATGCTATTAGAAAATTAAATGGATGTACAACTATGGAAGAAGTTGATACAGTTAGAAGATTTTTTATTGGAAGCTCCAAAACTGTTGATATCGATTCCAAAGGAAGAATGTGAATTCCAGATGAACTTCTAAATGTGTTTGATGCAGATGAAGAAATGTACTTCATAGGAGTTGGAGACTATATTGAAGTATGATCTAAAGAATTATTTGATAGTTGAAAAGAAGAACAAATTATTAAAGAAACTCCAGAAAAACACTTAGCGGAATAAATTAATTTCTTTTCCCCACTTTAGGGGAAAAAGATAGTTGTACATGCACATTCCAGTAATGCTAAGAGAAGTTTGCGAAAACTGACTTTCATCTGCAAATGGAATTTATATTGATTGCACATTTGGATGTGGAGGACACTCCAAAGAATTTCTAAAAAGTTTAGGAGTGAATTCCAGACTTATAGGAATGGATGTTGACCCTAAAGTAATTCCATATGCTGAGGAGTTATCTTCTCAGGATTCTAGATTTAGTTTTCTAAATGTAAATTACACAAGTATGAGAAATTATTGAAAAACTAACAGTCTTCCTCCCGCGGATGGAATACTATTTGACTTAGGTCTTTCAACTCTTCAATTGAAGGATGAAGAAAGAACTTTTAGTTACAATAGCTCTTCTTCAACACTAGAGCTCAGATTTGGTCTAGAAGGTAAAAGTGTTTATGAAATACTAAATAACTATCCTCCCAAAAAATTGAATTGAATATTTAAGAAATATGGAAATATCAGTGAAGCTGAAAGATTAACTCAAACAATTATTCAATTTAGAAAGAATACTCCTATAACTGAAGTAAATCAGTTAAAGGAGATAATAGAGAGAAGCAAAATTCTCAATAAAAGAAAGAATAAAAATCCAATGAAATTAATCTTTCAATCTTTAAGAATTGAGTGCAACAATGAACTAAATTGTTTCAAAGAAGCATTAAGACAAGCTGCAGAATTATTAAAAGTTAATGGAAAACTTTTAATAATTACATTCCAATCTCTAGAGGATGAAATAGTTTTGGAGTGAAAGCGACAAAACTCTTCTTATATAAAAATTCCAGAAATGGGAGAAATTATTCCCCCTCGTTTCACTCTTAAATCTAATTCACCTCTACTCCCTAGTAGAGCTGAAATAGAAACTAATTGAGCTTCTAGAAGTGCAGAACTTTGAGTCTTCACAAAAACTAGAGAATAACTAATTTTTATTCCTTTTTATCCCCAACGGGATAATAAAGGAATAGAAAGAACTTCTAATATGGGACACCTAACTTTTAGAAATAGAGGGAAAATTCTGGAAGAATTAATGCTCAATACTGCTGAATACTATAGAGCAAATAAGATAGCTTATTTGCGAAAAACTAATCCAGACTATAGTCACTTATCAACTTCTGGAAAAAGAGGCTTTGAGCCCTCTAAATCCTCTTTTCAAGTGAAATTAATTTCTAAAGGTGATTTAGATTTCTATGGAGTTTATTCTGGAAAATATTTTTCCATAGAACTTAAAGAAACTAAAGAAGAAAACTTTAAATTTTCTCTCATAAAGAAGCATCAATTGACTCAAATGGAGGAAATTGATTCTTGCGGAGGGAATGCATTTCTATTAATTCACTTCTTTCACTCAAAGTCTTCATTTTGATTAATTACTTATTCCCAACTTCTTTTATTGAAAAAGAAGAGGGGAAAGTTAGGAATTCCAGAATTAAAAGAAGTTAATGCTTTCGAAATACAAATTACTTATCCTGGAATATTGAATTTAACTCCAACTTGAGACTTAATACTGAGGCAATCATGCCTCAGTTAAGTGAATTCCTTAACTACTTTTTACTTTTGGTTCTATTATTTTTAGTTGTTCAAGTAACTTCAAAATACTTACATTCAACTTAACTCTTTTCTCTAAGTCTTCTCTATTTAAGAACTTACCTCCTCTATTTCGTTCATCTTCTAGCTGTTTAGCTGTAATAGCTCCCAATCTAGCAATAGAAGAGAATGGAAGTAATATTGTTTTATTTTTTCTATCTGGCTTAAATGTACTTGCGAGTGACTCATTTAAATCAACCATCTTAAATGTAATTCCCCTAGAAATCATTTCTAGGGCTACTTCATAAATAATTACTAAGTATTTAGTTTTTTCTATATTTTCTCCACTCTTTTTACTCTTTATAAGCATTTTTCCCTCTTGATATTTTCTCTTTATAGTAGCTAAATCATTTGTTGTAAGTGTCTCTACATCAAAGTGTCTATTTGTAATTGTTAAATAAGCCGCATAGAAGTCTACAGGATACTCTAACTTAAAGTAAGCTATTTTTCAGCACATAAGTACATAAGCTGTAGCGTGGGCCTTAGGGAAAATATATGTAATCTTATTTGCACACTCAATATATCATTCTGGAACTCCAGCCTTTCTAAGTAAAGGTAGATTTTCAGGAGGGATTCCTCCTCCTCTTCTCACACTTTCGGTTATTTTAAAAGCATTTTGAATATCTATTTTTTTCTCTAGTAGGTAATTCATGATGTCGTCCCGACATGTAATTACCTCATTTAGACTTAATTTTTGGCTAGAAATTAATTTTTCTATATTGTTTTTTCAAACATTTTTACCATGGCTAATACCAGAAATTCTTATTAAGTCTGAGAAATGTTTTATCTTACTTCTGCAAGCTTTCATTATTTCTCTAGTTTTTTCTGTCCCGAACTCTGGAAGTCCCAGAGTTCCAACAACTTCTCCAAGTAGTTCTAATTTGTTTTGTGGTATTTCCAGAACAGAAATATCACTAAACATTTTTAGAAGTCTTTCATTCTTGAAAGGAATTTTTTCCAAATCTACTCCAGTAAAGTTGGACAAGAGAGCCAAAATAGTTGGATCATCTTGTCCTAGAATATCGAACTTAAAGAGTGAGTCTTTAAATGTGTCCTTATCAAAGTGAGTGGTTAACCACTCACTTTCTATATCGTTTGCTGGAAAATTAACTGGCGTGTAGTTGTAAATAGATTCTCCGCGAGGAATAACTATTATTCCTCCAGGATGTTGTCCTGTAGTTCTTTTTACATCAGTTAATCTATAGGACAATCAGTGAAGGTGTCCCTTATTGAAATCTATTTGATTATCTTGTAAGAAATTTTTAGCTAGTGCGAAAGATGTTTTTTCTGCAATAGCAGAAATAGTTCCGGCTCGGAAAGTATGTTCTTTTCCAAATAACTCTCTCAAGAAGTTATGGGCTTTTTGTTGATATTGACCAGAAAAGTTAAGGTCAATATCTGGAATCTTATTTCGTTCTAGCCCTAAGAATGTTTCGAATGGAATATTCTGGCCATCAGAGGATAATTCAGAAGCACATTGAGGACATCTTCTAGTTTCTAGATCAAATCCTGACTCTCTGAAATTAGTGCACATCAAGAAATAAGAACACTGACTACAGTAGTAATGAGGTGGTAGTGGATTAACATCACTAATTTCTAGTGCATGTGCTAGGAAAGAGGATCCAACAGATCCTCTTGATCCTACTAAAAATCCTTCAGACTTAGACCTTTGAACTAAAAGGTGTGCACACCAATAAACTGACTCATATCCGTTTTCAACAATACCTGTAAGCTCTCTATTTATTGTCGCTTGTATTTGCTTATCCAACTTCTTTCCATATTTAGCTGTTAATTTTCTGTGAATATATTCTTTTATATTCTCGAGAGCTCCAGGTATTTTTGGAATAGCTAATTCACTCTTATTAACAAAAATATCTGGACTAACACTATTAGCTAATTCATATCTATAAGTGAAGAATAGATCTTCCTTCTCTTTCTCGGAAAGAGATAGGAAGTCATATTCTGAAATAAGTCTTTCTGTAGTTCTCCAAGAGTAATCTGGTAATACATCATTACCATGTTTACTTGAGTATAGGTAGTGTCTCTTGCCACCTATACTCTTAGCATGAACAAGTACTTTGTATTGTTCAACTTCTTTAAAGTCTTGATATTTTAGGCAGTAATTGGCAATTAATTTAAATTGACAATTATCTGCTCACTCATAAAAGGTTTTTAGAAGAGTCTCTACTTCCCCATCTTCAAAAAACCCCCTACTTATTTCGTGAGAGAAATTAGAAGGAGGGGGCAAGCTTATATAGTCAAATTTCTCGCCTTCTTTTTTGAAGGTGTCAAATTCATCATTTAATACTGCATTTACTAATGCACTATTTGTAGGAGAAGATAAGACTATTAAGTTTTCTCTTCTAGTTTCTATAGCATCTCACTTAAGTCTTGGTTTATCCACAAAGTGTTCAGTATGGGCTATAGAAACTAATTCATAAAGAGATTTCAATCCCTTTTGATTTTTTGCAAAAATAATTACATTATTTCCAAAATAATTTCTAAGTAATTTATCTTTGTCAAATGAAGAATTAAGGTTCACTAGACCATCATATGTATATGGGTCTAGTGAAAGATCAATAAGTTGTTGAGATCAGAACTCTCACATTTTTGCTAAACATCTAGTGTCATATTCTGAGTTGTGGAGCTCCTGCTCCACAACATTAATTGACATCTTTTTTGCAATAGCAAAAAGAGAATAAGACTTAGACTTCTTTCCTTCTTCTAATGCTTTGCAGAGCCTTAGAGTATCTAATATAGGGTTATCTAGTGGCTCAAGTCCTGACTTTCTCAATTCTGAGTTCAGAAATGGAAAGTCAAAGTCTATTCCATTGTGAGCTATTAATACAGTTCCAGAAACAAAATCTCTTACTTCCTGAAGAACTGTTAACTTATCTCTTCCGGACATATTTAGTTTTTCTTCAGTAATGTGAGTTAAGTTAATAATTTCTTTTCTTAACTTCTTATTACATCTAATAAGGCTGTAATAGTGATCTATTACAGTTCCAGAACTGTATTTGAGAACAAATATTTCTATTATTTCATCAAATATAGGATTTAGACCTGTTGTTTCTAGGTCAAAAATTGAGAAGACGATATCGTCTTCTGGTTTTAAATTTTCGACATTCTTAATTATTTGTAAGTCTGAAGAAACAACTTCAAACTCAGCTCCATAAAGAGCCTTTAATTTATTTTTCTTTACACTCTTTTCAGATTCTGGGAAAGAGTGAACATTATTAAAGTCTGTGAGAGCTAGTACATCATATCCGCATTCTGCGGATAATTTAGCTCACTCAGCTGATGTAAATAAACCATCAAAACTTGAGTACTTAGTATATACATTCAGAGGAAAAGCTTTCTTTTCTGAATTGTCTGTGAACTGAGTCTCATCTGGAGACTCAGCCTCTAAACAATTAATTAGTCATCCGTCATAATTGGCAAGTGTTTTAGTCTTAGAGAGATTCTCTAAGTCTAACTTGAACTCAATTTGGAATCATTTCCCAATTTTTAGCTTTTCGAGAATTAAATCTCTCTTCTTGTCATCTACTAGTCTTCCTAGAATTAGGAAATAATGTTCTTTTAGGTTAGTAAAGCCTACTTGGTAGGCTTTTTTCTTTCTATAAGAATAATTCTCTATTTCTTCGAAGAAGTAAAGCTTATAAAGGCCTTTTCTTATATTTCTATCTTGTCCCGGAGGAATAAACTCTCCTTCGTTCTCTCTAAAAGAAAATCTATTTTCCGGAATAGATATTGTTGGGGTTGTTGGAACTGAATCTACTTTTACAAAGGAGATTCAAATTTTGTGATACTCAAAGACATATTCAAGAAAACTTTTTAGATGATCTAAGTGAAAAGAAAAATATTTTTCTTGCATAAGATTCTCAGCTTTGAGAATCAACTGAGGGAATTCAAAAACTATGTGATTTTCTTTTAGGAAGAACTTTTCTCGTTCTTCCGAGTTAAAAGAAAAATATTTAAATCATTCAGATACTAGTCTGTAAATTGCACTAGTATTGTAGAGATAGTGCAATTTCACGTGAATAAAGCAAACAGAGGAAGAGAAATTGAAGAACTTTATTAATTCACTAAATAGAGGTTCATCAAAATAAGTTACATTTACATCAAATCGATCTTTAGAGGAAGAAAAAGATCCACTTATCTCAGCTCTTTCGAGTAATTTTTTAAATTCCTCCTCTGTAAGAAGTAATAACTTCTTAACGAAAAGGGATTTAAATTTAGAAGTCAATGTTTTTTTAGACTTAACTGCCATCTTTATCTAACTTATATAACTAGCTGAAAATTCAGCTAGTTAACTACTTTATTATTTACGTAGACTAAAAAGTTAATTTACTTTTTGAGTCTAATAGTAGAATATCACTTCATTCACTCTTGAATGACTTTATCCTTCTTGTTTTCTATATATTTTGCCTGTCACTCATAATAATTATCTCAGTATTTTCGGTAATACAAATTATCTACAAGATAATTATTTTTTCTTCTTTCAGGGAAAAGATCTATATCTGAAAATCCCTTAGAGAACAATAATATTGGATAAATCTTGTCATTATATGTGAAATATTCTTCTTTTCTGAGTTTTCACTCATTCTCTGAAGATCAATCCAATATTTTTAGAGGATGAGTGTGAGAAACAATTAAAAGTAAAACATTTTTAGCTTTAAGTCATTCTTTAGGAAATTTCTCGAGTATATTGAGAATTTTTGTAGAGCCAAGCCCTGCAAAAACAATTACAAGTAATTGTGATTCTGAATTTAAAAAACTTTGACTAAGTTTTTTTGGGAGTCCAGTAAAACCATCAGAATAAATAAATTCAGAGGAGTTTGCAACTCCTCTTCTACTATATATTTCTTTAGAGTCTTCCAAAGCTTTTTTACTTACTTCAACATTTCAGACTTTATTAACTAGTTTTTGAGAAAGCAAATTCAGGCCTAAAAGGCCTAAATCTGCCCCTATATCAACTAAAAGGGAATTACTAAAGCAGGATAAATCCTGCTTTAATACTTCTACAATTCGCTGTAGTCTTATATAACTTTTAGAACTAAAAAATTAATTCTCCAGTAAGGAGAGGTATTAAGTATATTGTTTATATCATTCAGTTGCGAAAACTTCATTTAGTTCCAAATTCATTTCAGATCTTTCAGGATATCTCAAATACACTGCTCTGTATTTGTGATCCAATTGAATGAATGGTAGAGGTGTAAAGTGTTTGAAATAGTTAACAACTGGAATATCTCTACTTTTTTCTGCAACTTCAATTACTGAAGAAGGAGGAACAACATAAGAAGGAATATCTACTTTTTTTCCATTTAGTCTTATGTGTCCGTGAACTATTAATTGTCTAGCAGCTCTTCTAGTATTAGCCATACCAGCTCTAAATACTAAATTGTCTAATTTACTTTCCAAAAGAATTAGGAAATTAAGTGCTAGAGATCCTGGCATCTTTTGAGCCATCTTAAAGAATCTTCTCATTTGCTTTTCTCTAAGTCCATAGAGAATAGCAAGTTTTTGCTTTTCTCTAAGTTGTTCCCCGTGAAGACTTAATTTTTTAAATTTAGTTGGTCCGTGTTGACCTGGACCATATTCTCTTTGCTTTCCCTTAGAAAATTCTCTTCCATCTTCATAGAAAGAAAATCCATGTTGTCTGGATTTCTTATATAGAGGTCCTAAATATCTAGACATAATTATTTAATTTTCCCATTTTTCTTTCAAGTTCTAACAGTTTTTACTGAAGTTTTAACTCTAAATTTCTTTCCAGTAACTGCATCTATTAATTGAAAGCTTTGAATATTTAAATTCCAAGCTCTCTTAGTGGCGTTCATGGCCTTGGATCTATTGTTCCCAGTTTTGGAACTTCTTCCAGTAACTCTATCTAATCTATTTCCCATAAGAACTTAAAAAGGTTTCTTTTCCATTTTAAGTTCTAAAATATTCTTTCTTCTTTCTGCTAGCTTCTTATCTATTTCTTCAAAGCTTAGATTCAACATATCTTGAGATTGAATAAATATCTCTTCCAGTTCCTTAGATTCTTGTTCAAGATATTGTTGAATATCTTCTAATTCTTTCTTCATTTCAGCACACAATATTTCTCTCTTAGATCTTTCTAATTCACAAGCCTCTTTGTAATTACCTGAAGTTTTCTTTAGGACTTCTATCTCTCTCTCTAGAGATAGAAGTCCTTCTTTAACTTCAACTATATCTATCTTCTTCTTTTCTTCTCTATATCTCTTTAGATTTAGATTCAATCAATCATCAATAGTTGGCTTATTAGGTTTTCCAACTACTTTACTATTCTTAATTTCTGAATCTCTATCTTCTAGAGTTTCCAAAATAGATAGATAACTTTCACCTTCTAGATCGAAAGTTTCTGATTCATCTAACTTAAATGAAGATAGTCCACAAGACTCTATAAAACTCAATTTATCTTTGGACTTAATAAAGTAATCTCATTCTCCTAGTCTTTCTACTAGACTAGGATCTTCTAATTCTCCCTTGTCACTAATGTTTAAGTTATTTCCTCAAACTTCTACACCCTTTAGAGTTATCACTCTCTTAGTTAAGTTAGACAACATATCCTTGAATTTATATCTAACTTCTGAAGAAGTGAAGTTAGTTTCCTTCCAATTGTGGAATTGAGCTTTCTCAAATGATTTCAATCTTCTCATTCTTTCTTCTTCATCTGCTTCTTGAGGAAAATCTTCCTCAAAAGTCATTTTTCTAAAACAGTAATTCTTAGATTGCAATTTTTTATGCATTTCTTCTTTTTGTTTTTTCAAAAGTTCTTCTATTCTCTCTTTATCTTTTTCTTGATTTTCTCTAGCAACTTTTTGTCTTAAATAGTGTTCTTGCATAGGAGTTAATTTAGTTCAAACTTGGTCTATAACCAAGAATTCTTCATCATTCAATAACTTAGGAGAAAGACCTATTAATTCATTAACCTTAGGTGCTGAATATTTCAACATAGGTTTGAAATAAATTAATTTCTCTATCTCAGGTGATAGAGAAAGATGAGATCTTTCCATTTTAGGTAAGAATCTATAGTAATGTTCAGATGGTTTAGGCTTGGACAGGAAATATCCAAGTGTTTTAAATTCTTCAACCATTTCAGAGTAAACTCTTTCTCATTCTTTTTCTCTCTTCTTAGATTCTTCAAGAAGTTCTTCTTGAGAGAGATACATTTTCTTCAGATTTAGAACAATAATTTCAGAGAATTCTCTCATTAATTTGTCTTTTCTTGAGAGAATTCTCTCAATGTAACCTATTCCTTGTTTTGCTCAGTCAGATCAAACTTGACTAGTTGAACTATTTAAAAGAGAAAGGTGAAGAGAATAAGAATTACTTATATTCTTTTGGAAGTCCAATATTTCTTCCCTAAGGGAAGAAAGGAAAGAAGAATATTGAGCTTCAATTCTCTCAACCTTAAGCTTTAGGGCATATATTTCTTCTCTATATTGACCAACTTTTTGCTTAAATAGTTCTTTTCTTTCTCTAAGACTTCTAGATCTATCTTCATAGTCTGGATATGAATCCAGTCTATTAAGTCTATCTAGGTATCTAGATAACTTAGCTTTTTCTTCATTAATTTTCTTTTGAACATTAGATTTAGATACTTGTAGAGATCCTTGAATCTCTAGTTCTTTTAATTGATCAGATCTAAGAAGTCTCTTTTCTTTTTCTTTTTGTTGATAGATGAGCTTAGAAAGCTCTCTATCTTGAGAAATAAATTCAAGCTTTAATTCAGCTTTTCTAGCTTTGTGAAGAATGCTTAATTTTTCAAAGAAAGTCTTTTCAATTTCTTGTTGGTAATAAACTATTTCATTTATTTGATCATTTAGTTCAAATAGTGTATTACCAACAAGTCAGTCATATTGGGAAAGAATGGCATTAGAACCAAATATTGTTAGATAGAAATGAGCCTCGAAGTTACTACTTTCTGGAGAAGAGAATCTTTGAATTCTCAAAGAATACTCTTCTAAAACTCTAAGAGTTTTCTCAATATCTTCTAGTATCGCTTTCTTTTCCTTCAGAGTTTGAAGGTAAACAACATCAGTATCTGGGGATTTTCCTTCCTCAGATAACTTCTGCTGAAGATCTGTTAGATAGGAAGTTAATTCATCATTCTTTGCTTGAAGTTGATTAATTTTTTCGTCAAGTAATTTCTTGAAGGAATTATTTTGACTTTCGTATTTATGAAGTCCAGTTGCTCTTTGCTGTAACTTAGATCAAATTCGTGTAGATACTTCTTCATTATTTCTTTGTTCAACTAATTGATCTAGTTGTCTAAAACTCAAAGAACTGTAATAGTTCTTTAATTGGATTGCAAAATCATCAACTTTCTTATATTGACTTGATAATGAAAGTCAGAAGTGATGGGAATTATTTAATTCCCTTACTACAGGAAATGGGAAATGAGCATTAAAGTATTTAGACTTTTGCGAATATTTGCAAGTCTTTTCAAGTGATTTCTTGTACTTTTCTTCCGGAGTAGGAACTACTTCAATGAGTGATGTCTTGAAGTCCTTAAAGTCTTCAAGAAGGAAGTCAAATGAAGATTGATAATTCTTGTAAAGTCAATTTTTAACTGGAGTTTTAATTACCTTGTTATCTCCTGCGGGAGATAATTTTTCAGTTAAATTATTTTTTCCTAAAAGTAAGAAATTAGAAAATAATTCTCCGGGAGAAGCAAAGCAAGGTCTTCAAGTAAATCTCTTATATTTTTGAATTTGCTGCTCCTTGAATTTTCTTGATAAGTAAATTGATTGTTCTTCAGAGTCAGATAACTTAATGTAAGAACCAGATTCTGGTTCACCAATGGTTGTTAATGGAGGTTCTTCAGTGGAAACTTCTAGTTGCTCTTCACTCCCCCTTCTTAATTCGTCAAGAGGAAATTGAGTAACTAAGTAAACAAGTCCAAATTCTGACTTAATGTCAGAAGGAACTCTAACTTCTACAAGACTTTCATTAAAAAATTCCTTTCTAACGAGAAGGAATTTTTTATCTAATATTTCCCTTACATAATATTGTTTCTTACCTAAAGTAAGTTCAAATATTGGGCCTAGCTTTGGATCTAATTCACTAGCTAGAGGAAGTTGTTCAGATTGACTTAATATATCAAGAATTTCTGGAGAAGAAATGAAAGCATAGGGAGACCTGTGAGAATTTAAGAATCGTTGAATTCTCTCTCTTATTGTCATGCTCTTTGTTGCAGGCTTACTCATTATTTTTTATTTGAAGGCGAAAACTCGCCTTAATTTAGCTTAATAAAAATTTTTAAAAGACAAGAAGCAATTAAAAAATTATTTAACTTCTTCTGAAAATTCAACTGGTTGAGCTTCGGAAGCTTCTTCTTGAGTTTGAAGTTCTTCAACTACAGTTTCAACATTTTCAGAACTTTCAACTTGTTCTTCTGCTTTTTGTTCTTGTTCAGGAGAATTTACTTTTTCTTCAGTTTTAGATCCTCTAAGAGCTAAATCTAATTCTTCATCGTCAAAAGAATCGCCATCTCTTTCCACTGAGAATCTAAAGAAATTTCCCCACCTTCAATTATCAAAAACTTTTATAGCTCCAAATAATGTTCAAACACCAATTAAAGAAGCTATAAGAATTGGAAGGGCAAAAAAAGCTACTACATTAAGAGCAAAAAGACCTAATACGAAAACTAAAAAGTAACCACATACTAATCCAATTTTTTTAAAAATATTTTGAGATTCTCATCATCCACCAGAAGGTCTCACCTTCTTTGGGAGAAGTTCTCTTTTTCTAATTTTTGCCACTCTAATTACTTATTTGAACTACTACAATTCAAGATTTTAAAAACTGACCAAAGAAAATTACTCTTTTTCTCAGTCAAAAGTTCTCTTTTTTAGCTGAGCTATATTGCTAATTAATTCTTCCTCAGAAGAAAAAGGAGGAATATCTAACGAGTGTTTCTCAGTTAGGGAATTCCCTAACTGAACTGAGAAAGGGGGAGTTAAAGCTAACTCCTTAAAGAAAGAGAGAGGTAGTCTAAATAATTCTGCACTACTTTTTAGATGAGATACTATCTTTCCCTTAGAAAAGATGATTATCTCATCTGCTTGTAATAACTCCTCCATATCGTGAGTTATTGAAACTACTGTTTTTTTGTAATCAACTACTAGTTGCTTCATTAACTTAACTATTTGTTGCTTTTCCGCAGGAGAAAGCAACGAACTAGATTCATCAAATAAGAAGAGCGCTGGATTAAATGCCAAAACAGAAGCTATTGCTATCTTCTGTTTTTGTCCTCCAGATAATATGGCTGGAGACTTATTTTTTAAGCTTTCCAAATTTAAAGCTTCAATAAGTTCCTCTACCACTTTGGACATAAGTTTGGAGGGAACTTTCTTATTTTCAAGTCCAAAAGCTAATTCCTCTTCAATTGAAGAGGTAATAAATTGACTATCAGGATTTTGAAAAACTACTCCCAAAAAGGAGAAGATTTTCTGATAGTTAATTTTTGTGATGGACTTGTCAAAAATATGAATAGTTCCAGACTTAGGCTTTAAAAGTCCTGTCAAAAGTTTTGAGAAAGTAGACTTACCTGATCCATTGTGACCCACGATGCAGTAATACTTTTCTGCATCTAAACAAATAGACAAGTTTTTAATGAAGGAAGTGTCTTTAGAGTAAGAAAAACAAAGCTTTTTAATATCAATAGCTTTAAGCTTTGTTTTTTCTTTCTCTAAAGCTGACATCTCTTACCTATATTTACTTCTATTGTTATTTTTCTCCTTTTCTTCTTTTATCTTTTCCCTTAGATATTTAACAATGTAAAAGATAACTACAAGGATGACTAAGGGGAAGGCACTCCAGAAACTGCTTCCAACTCATAAAGCTATAAATATGATCCCATATATGATCCAGAAAAGTATAAGAAGAATCTTTTTAATTGCCCCCTTAGTCAATTCATAGAAGAATCTAGGTATGATTCACCAATCAAACTTACTATTTTTACTTCTAGATTCTTCACCTCCCAAAGAAATCTTTTAGGTTTTTTAAAAGATTTCTAAATAGAAAGTAATAGTATTGGATCTACCATCCCTGTAGGGGAGAAATAAAAAGCTCCAAATACAAAGTAATAGCAAAGAATAATAAAGGATATTATTCCTCCAAATACAAACAGTTGAGATCTATCAACTGAATAATTTCTAAATTTAGTTCTATCTTCTTTTGGCAAATATGCTCTTGAAGTCATAGCATTTGCCAATTCTTTCGATTTAATCATCGAAATAATAAATAGAGGAATAAATAGGGATAAGAAGGCTGTTACCTTATCTCTAAATCTTCCATTCTTGAAGTCAATTCCTCTACTGGATTGAGCTTTTATTATTCGAATAGCTTCCAATAATAGGGAAGGAATAAATCTAATAGCTAGGGAAATAATAAGAGTTATTTCCTTTACTGGCATTTTTAAAGCCGCTAAAGGTCTTATTAATTCCCCTACTGCAAATGTAAAGGAAGTTAAGTCAGTAGTATGACTTAATGCTCTTGACAGAGCAATAATCATAGTTAACTTATTGGCCATGTTGAAGGCCAATATAAATTGAAGAGCAGTTATTGTATATCACTTAGGAAGAAATACTACAACTTTCTTCCCTTGTGCTGTTTGCACAAAGAAAGACTTAAAGCTTTGTTTTTCAAGTATTTCTTTGATGCATTTGCCACCTTGACAACACTGTGCATTATCTTTTACGCATTCACAAAGCTTCTTCAGCTCATCAATGGAAGAAGCATTAGCTATTTTGCTTGTTCCATTCAATTGTTGACTGCACTTGCAATTTGGTTGTTTTTCGCAATTTGAACAACATCATTCCAGAATTTCACCTCCAGCAAATCAACCTGATTGCAAATTAGATGTACTTCCATTAGAACCTCCTTGCGAAGAAGTCAAACTAAACAAAGGTCTAGTAAACATATTTTTTAATTTATCTGCAAAATCAGAATAAGAATTAGTTAGATAATTCTGGTCTCAGAAACCTGGATTTTTATTGAAAATCCAGTTAACACAGAACAGAAAGAGGTAAATACCTAAAAACAGAAATATTAATTTCTTATATAAGTCTTTCAGGCATCCTGAAAGAAAAAGAATTAATGCTGTGAAAAGTATTAATAATATATGTAGAAATATTCCTAGTTTGGAGAAAACTAGGAATACAGAAAGAACAAAAACGATTAATTTTAGGAGAGGATGGGCCTTATGAGCTGGTTTCAGTCCGAGGAGCCTTGCTCCTCCTTGACTATCTAGTCCTCCTCTAACTAGATCGTTGAACGACATTAGATATTGAAAGAGCTAATTCAGGAATATTTCTGGGCTTATAACTTCATAAGCCCTCAAACTTCTTATTCTCTCTAACTAAATTTTCTATAAATTGAATAACTTTTGGTTTTATCAGTGAATCTGGGCAATCTTTAAAGAAATTAAAAGTAGGTTCATTTCTCTTTAGTTTTTCATCCTCGAGGAAGAGAATATTATCTGTTGTCTCGAGGATGAAATCCATATTGTTAGAGGAAATAACAATAGTTACGCCCTTCTTATTTAATTGATTTACTAATTCTATAACCTGATTAACAGATTGAGGATCCAATCCCAAGATTGGTTCATCAAATACTATTACCTTAGGTTCTAGAATTAGTATTCCTGCAAGAGTAACTTTTCTCTTTTGACCTCCAGATAACTTAAAGGGAGAAGAATTGATTAATTCTAGAGGAAAAGATAATTCTTCTAGAATTTCTCTAGCTTTTCTCTCCCATTCTGGCATTTCAGAAGGAGGAATATTAAATAATATTTTTGGTCCAAAAGTGATATCTTGAAGAACAGTTTCCTTAAATAGTTGATAGTCGGGTAGTTGGAATACCATTCCAACTTCCCTTCTAATCTTTTTATAGTTTTTTAACTTGTTCTGAAAAAATAGAACTTTTTCTCCGCAAGAATAATAGATATTGGCTGTCTCTGATCTTTGAAGACCATTAAGGTGTTCGCAAAAAACACTTTTACCAGCCCCAGAGGGACCTACTACTCCATAAACTTTTCCTTTCTTAAGCTGACAAGATAAAGAGTGTAAAACTCTTTTATCTTTAAAGGAGCAGCTTAAGTTAAAGATCTCAATTGCATTCTCAGGACTTATATTATGCTCAAGAGCATTTTTTTTTAAAGAGATATTCTTCTCTAGCATCAGAATCTAATCACAACTTAAGTTTTTGAAGTCTCTTCAAAAACTAAAAAAGACTTTTTACCTAAATATACCTGTTGATTCTGATTTTATTAACTTTTTCATGATCATTCCTATATCTATTTTTTATTTAAGCTTTTCCTCAGAAAAAGCTAATAAAAACTCTTTTAAAAATAACTTTTAATTAATCTTTCAGAATTTTATTTCCAAAAAGACTTGATTTAAATTTTAGTTCAAAAAATCTAAATTATTTATATATTTTCCCTTATATATAAATAATTAGATGGGATATAAGGAAGGGAATGAAGCTCCATTCCCCAATAATGAAAATTCTAAATACAGGATGATTGACCTATTCGCAGGAATAGGTGGGACAAGATTAGGATTCCACCTAACTGGAGAAGTTAAGGTAGTATTTAGTAGTGAAATAGACAAGTTTGCTAAGAAAACTTACAAATCTAATTTCTCTGATGAACCTTTAGGGGATATCAGAGAAATAAATTCAGAAGATATTCCGAATCATGATATTCTAGTAGCTGGTTTTCCCTGCCAAGCTTTTAGTCAGGCAGGAAAAAAGAAAGGTTTTGAAGATGAGAGAGGAGCTCTTTTCTTTGAAATAATAAGAATATTAAAGGATAAAAAGCCTAAGACTTTTTTATTGGAAAATGTAAAAAATTTAAGAACTCACAATAAAGGAGAAACTTTAAAAGTTATTGAACAACATTTAAAAGATTTGAATTATCACATAACTTATAAAGTTCTTAAATCTAGAGATTTTGGAATACCCCAAAATCGAGAAAGAATATACATAGTAGGATTCAATAAAGATTTAGTTGAATCCTACGAAAACTTTAGTATGCCTTCTCCCACACTAAAAGCTACATGTGTGGGAGACATACTAGAAAAGGAAGTAAATAATAAATATACTATCTCTGATCTTTTATGAGAAGGTCATAAAAGAAGAAAAGAAGAGCACAAACTAAAAGGGAGAGGATTTGGTTTCTCCCTTTTTAGTGAAAATAGTAGTTACACAAATACTATTTCAGCTAGATACTATAAGGATGGTAGTGAAATCCTCATAGAACAAAAAAATAAAAATCCTAGGAAATTAACTCCTCGTGAGGCGGCAAGACTTCAGGGATTTCCAGATAACTTTTTAATACCTGTTAGCGATAATCAAGCTTACAAGCAATTTGGGAATTCAGTAACTGTTCCTGTTATTTTCGCAATTGCCAAAGAAATACTAAAGGTATTGAATAGTTAAAAGGATAAAAAATAAAAGAGCCATAAAGGCTCTTCCTTATTTATTAACTAATAGACTTGAATTTCTTGAGAGAAAAGAGAATTCAAAAGTTTCTTTTTAATTTCTTCATATTTTTGCATTTTTAGTTCCAACTTCTCAATTTTGGAATGAATATTTTTCCAAAAATTATTGAATTTTTCGAGAATTTTTTGATCTGGAATTAGGATTTCTATTTCTTTGAGTTTCTGGGGAGAAAGATTCTTGAGGAAGGTTGTGGCGCAGGTAAATCAATTTAATTTGGGTAAATGAATATTATTTAAGAATTCCAAAACTAAATAAGTGTTTTCTTTTTCTTCCAAATCAATTACATAGGTGTGATTGCTAGCTTCAAATTTACCTTTGTAAATTTTTGCATGAAAAGTACTTCCTCCTTCAGAAACTAACAAAGAAAATGAATCATATGAAAAGGTGTAAGACCTTTTAGTTGTAAAAGAAGAGGTAAAAAATGGATATTTTCCACCTCCACCCAATAAATTTGCGTGATTTGCCGGTTTAGTTCCTTTAAGAATTTTTGAAATTTCTCCTATTTTGACTCTCTTTCAGCCTTCAGGTAACTCCCCCCCGAATAGAGTAACTTTCATAATCAGGAAACCTTAACTTAACAAATCATTCCTTAAAAAGAGATATTTTCAAATTCTTCAATAATTGAATTTGTTTTTCATTATTGTCAAGAATTAAATCGTATCTAGAAAGAATTTCTCCTATTTTTTGCTGAATATCTAGAGGGGGCTTAGGAAACTTAACTTGGAATAATTTTGTAAGCGTTAAATTTGGTTGAGCTGTTTGTAACTTAGATAAAACGATTAATTTGGTTTTTAAATTTTGGAAATTGAAACAATATTTGACAAATTTAGGATCAGATATTTCCTTAAAGGAAGAAAAGGAATAAAGATTTTGAGTTAAACAGGAATCAAAATTTAGAAAAGAGGAATCTCCAGCTGAATTTCCGGAGCGAATGAATAAAATTTTGCCTTTAGAAAACAATTTACTTTGTCGCAATCCTTTCAAGTTATAAAATTTTTTAACTTCAGGGTTAACACTAAACCTACTTTTTGACACTTCTTCTCCCCCTATTAAAGGGATGTTTCCTCCTTCAAAAAGTGAATTATCTAATTTAGAGGCTTGCCTGCCAGCCTCTATATTCCCCAACTTATCCAAAGTAACTCATTCTCACTTTTCACTCATCAATTATTAATTAAATATTTAGTTAACTTTTAAAGAAAAAATTAAGCCCCCAAGAAAGGGGGAATTTAATTAATTTTTTATTTAATAATTAATTAGGTTTCGCAAGTTATTTCTACTTGATCCCTCTGTCTAAAAAAGTTCCCATGACAATGAGTCTTATACATTCTTCAATCCATTTTTCCATCTTTTTCTTCTAAATTGCCCATTAAAAATCCTCATCTATTTAAATACCTTGTTACTGCTACCTTTTCTCCTCTTATTCAGTGAACAACTTTATTAGGATCTTTTTTAATTCCATCAACAGAAATATTTTTTGTTCATCCTGCACAACCCTTCTCTATTATTCTTAATTGCTCATGAAAACCCCATGATGCTCGAGCACATTCTTTTTTACCTTTAGAAAATTCAAAAGATTCTCAAAGTGTTTTATAAATTCTGGGAAATCTAACAATATTGCGCCTTTTAATTGGTTTTTCATCTTCCAATATTTCTATTACTTTTTTAAAAAATTCCTCAACTGAAATGCAATTATTTGAGGAAATTTTTTTAGTTGATGATAAAGAAGTTTTATCATCTGTAACTTCGCACTCTACTGTTGTTTTTTCTTTATTAGAAGCAAACATAGTAATATCACCATTACTTAATGTTCAAGGAAACATAACACCTAAAAATGCTGTTAAAGAAGTCATTTAATGAATAACTAAATTCTTATTGCTTTTTTGAAAAGAAAAATTTTATTAATTTTTAATTTTCAAAAAATTATTAACAAAATTCTTTTCTTTTATCTACTTTTATAAAGAAATCTTTACTTTTTGACTAAACAACTTATCTAATAACTTCTCCCTTATCTTTTCTGAATTTTCAATTTTCTTAGTTAGTTTTTCAATCTTTAATTGAATATCTTCACAAATTAAATTGAATTTTTCTAGAGTTTTTTGATCTGGGATTAAAGCTCTTAGGCCGTATATATTTTCTTTTTTTAATGTCTTATAGTTAGTTCCTGTAGCTTTCTCCCCCAAAAGAGGAAGAAAATTTTTGATTGTTTCTGATATCAAATATATAAGAGAATCTTTCTCTCAAGAATTGAGAGAGAGAGAGAGAGAGAGAGAGAATTAAACAACCATCACTGGCTTCAAATTTACCCCTGTATATATTTACTACAAAATATCTTGCAGTAGTCAACAATATTGCTGTTTGATCGTAAGAATATCTATCAATTATTTTTGGAGAATCTTTTGAAGAAGTGAAAAATGGATAAGTGATTTTGTTTTTAGCTTCAACTAAAGATATCTCCTCTCCCGCAGCAACTTCCCCTCTTTTTATAGTTACTAAATTTTCAAGTTTCTCAAATCTTCATCCCTCTGGAAGAGGGACATTATCTCTATAAAATTCTCCGAATCACTTCTTATAAATTAGTGTTCTAACTCTTTCAAGAATTTCAATTTGTCTCTTGTTATTCTCAAAAAGCTCATCATAAGCTGAAAGAATATCTCCTATTAACTTTTGTGTCCTGGGGGGGGCGAAGGAAATTTAATTGTTAATAATTTATGTTTAGTTAAAGCTCTTCGAGGAGTTGTGGTTGCGGAAAAAATAAAAATTTTTTTCTTTATATCAGAAAAATCTAAAGAATACTTAAAAAATTTAGGATCAGAAATATTTTTGAAGGAATTGAAAGCATAAATATTGTTAGAAACGCAAACATTCGTTTTTGAAATTCTTGATTCTCCGGGATAAGATCCGACACATACAAAACAAACAGTATCTTCGGGAAAAATTTTTATATTAGGGGGAAGATATTTTTGTGAGTAGAACTTATCTCCAGAAATGTGAAATTTGCTTTGACTAATTGTTCCGCCATCCACAAAAGGAATGCCTTTATGCTCATTTGGAAAATTAAGAATGCTATATTTTTCTTTTCATGGACTTCCAGTTTCGAATTTCCCTAATTTATCCAAAGTAACTCACTCTCACTTGGACATATAGTTAATTAATTACCAAAAACAATTAAATATTTTTAAAAAATATTTTCTCTTTTTTAACCTAATAAATCTATATATTTCTATATATTGTTTATTAGGTTTTTTCTTTTAATTAGTCTTTTATTGTCTTTAAAGCTAATTAATAAATAAGAAAATTAAATAGATCATTTATTTATTAATTAACTAAAAGACTATTAGAAGAGTAAGAACAAGATTTGCTCCCTCCCCTACAGGGGAATTTCATATAGGTGGTCTTAGAACTGCACTTGTTAATTTCTTATATGCTAAGCAAAATCACGGAGATTTTGTCTTAAGAATAGAAGATACTGATCAAACTAGAAATCAACAAGAACAAGTTCAAAAGATTCTAGATTACCTAGAATCTTTACTTCTTATTCCGGATGAATCTTTTGTTTGTCCGGGACTTTATGGTCCTTACTTACAAACTCAAAAAATTGAGATTTATAAAAAGAGAATACAAGAGTTATTTGAAAAAGATAGAGTTTACAGATGTTTTTGTACAGAAGAAGAGTTAGAAAAAGAAAGGGAAGAAAATCCCTATCTTTACTCTGGGAAATGTAAACATCTTTCTAAAGAAGAGATAGATGAAAAACTAGCTAATGGTATTCCATATTGCTATAGACTTAAGCTGGATCAGTCTAAAGAATATGTATGAGAAGACTATGTTAGAGGAAAAATGACTTTTCCAGCTTCTTCTATGGGGGAAATAATACTTATGAGAAGTAATGGACTTCCGACCTACAACTTTGCAGTAGTTGTAGATGATTATGAAATGAAAATATCAGATATTTTCAGGGGAGAAGAACATCTCTCAAATACTCCTTACCAAATAGCTTTATATGAAGCTTTTGGATGAGAAGAGTTTATTCCTAATTTTGGACATCTCTCCCTAATAATGTCGGCAGAGACAGGAAAAAAAATCTCTAAGAGAGATGTCAATGCACAAAAATATCTAGTAAGTTACTTCCTAGAAAAGGGATATCATCCAGAAGCTCTTCTAAACTATTTACTTCTTTTAGGTTGAACTTGTGGTGAAAGAGAATTCTTCAACCTAAAAGAAAGTATTTCTAACTTTTCAATATCGGGTTTAAGTGGATCTCCTTCTATTTGTGATTTCAAGAAGTTGGAATGAATGAGCTTTTCTTACCTAAGTAAGATGGACGTTTTTCAATATTTGAATTTTGTATTGCCCTTCTTCAAGGGCAATATAGAGGGATTTCAATTATCCGAAGAAATGAAAAAAGAATTTGCAATTAGATTCAGATCTAGAGTTAAGTATGCTTATTCTCTAGTTGAAATTTCCGAAGAATTCTATAGTGAGAAATACTTAAATGAGGAATTCTTCGAAAAACTAAAAGAATATGAAAATATTGAAGAATTTATTGAAAAAACTTTGAGTTTTTTCACTTCTAATCAAGTAGAGTCTTGAACTGAGGCGGAAGCAAGACTATTGCTGAAAAAATTATTTAATGAATTGGGAACTCCAAAACCTGATATTTGTCATAAATTAAGATTCCTTTTAACTGGCGATCCAGAAGGACTTCCAATGTATTCAACTATTCTTTTGTTGGGGCAAGACAATATCTGCTCTAGATTAAGAGATGTTTCGAAAAAACTAAAGTAGATACTTAGATAATTAGGTATTCTTTTCTTTTCTAAACCCCACCTAGAACTCCCAGTTTCTGGGGGTTGACCGTTCATAAAAGATCCCATACATGGTGAGATCATTTTTGAAGGCTACTCCTTTTGACTATACGGACTTTTAAATACTCAGGAGTTTCAAAGACTATCTTCAATAAGTCAATTAGGTTTTTTGCATGAAAACTTTCCAGGAGCTACTCACTCTAGACTTTCTCATTCTCTGGGTGTTTATGCTTTAACTTCTAAATTTATCTCCCACTTTCTTTCTCTGGGAGATCTAAATCTGAAAGATGATCAATTAGAAATTGACTTAGCTCTCGCTAGTGCCCTCCTGCATGACTTAGGGCATGGTCCTTTTTCACATTTTTTCGAGTGACTCTTCCCTAATTTCTCTCATGAAGAAATGACAAAAAGAATAATTCTTAATAAAAACTCTAAGTTAAATCTTCTCTTAGTTGAAAGATCTAGAGTTCATGGCAAAGAAGACTCCTTCTTTGCTGAAGAAATAGTAAATATTTTATCTAGAAAGAGTGAGAGAAAATGAATAGAAGAATTAATTTCTTCAGATATAGATGTAGATAGACTAGATTATCTATTGAGAGATAGATACTTCTGCGGAAGTTTCACTCTCTCAATAGATCCTAGTCTAATAATTAAGTGAACTAGACTACTTAAATTAAATGGTCAAAGAAAGTTAGCTTTTTTGCAAAAAACTAATTATCAGAGATATTCTCTTCTATTAGCTAGAGAATATATGCAGAGGGAAGTTTATTCAAATCCCTCTGCTTGTTCTTATCAAGTAATATTGTTTGCGATATTTCAAGAATGAAAAAAGATTTTTAACTCTGAATTTGTGAATAATGCGAATTATGAACTCTTATTACCTCTTTTTGAAAAAACACTAGAGGAAATAAAAGTAGAAGAATTTATTAATTTGAAAGACTATACTATTCTCTCAAAATTAGATGAATTGTTTTGAGAGATAAAAAATCTAATCCATCTTCTATTTCTAATTCACTATATTCTCTTTTATTACTCTTCAGAGGTAACTCTGAAGAAAGTAATCATGTTCTAGTAAGAATGCAGCAAGAAGAATTTGAAAAATTCAGTAAATTTTCACTTGAATGTCCTGACATTATTAAAGAAGAAGAGATTCTACAAACAAAAAGAATTTCTTCTCTAATAAGTCATAAGGCAGTTCAAAAAATTCAAAAATTAAGTTATTTTGACTTAAGTTCAAAAACTTTTAAAGATCTTGAATTAAGTTTCCCATTCCAAGAAGAGAGAGAAATACACTTTGTTTTAATGACTAAAAAACACCATAATAATTGATTAAACTTGAAAAATTAAGTTAAAATAAAAGAAAAGGTAAGAAAAAATGACTAAATTAAATCTAAGAGATTTAATCAATATAGCTAATGAAGTAGCTATAGAAAATTTTGGTCAACAAAGTTTTAATTTTCAAGCTCTTTGAAATAAGACATGAATGAAAGCTAAAGATTTTAAAAAAGACAGTATTGAAAACTGAATTGGTCCTTTTTATATGGAATTATTAAGTGACCCGAGATTTGTATATGTTGGAAAAAATATGTGAAAACTTAGAGAATATATGGAATATTCAGAATATCTAAAGATTATGGGTAAGAGAGCTCAAAAGATTTCCTTCTCCGAGAAGGAACTAGAAGGTGAAGATCCAGTAGAAGAATCATCTCCGAAAGAAGATGAATCTGAAGATGAAATTGTTGAAGATGAAGAACTTGAAAGCAACAATGTTTCTCCTGAAAGTGAAGAAGATTCAATTAATGATGAAATTGACTCCGAAGGAGAAGGATACAGTAGTGGTAGAAAATCTAACGATGACGAAGATGAAGACTACGAATAGTCTTCTTAAATAAAAGGGTTAGTTAATAAACTGGTGCTCTTGCTCAGACTCGAACTGAGACGATATTCTGTATCAGTAGCTTTTGAGACTACCGTGTCTACCAATTCCACCACAAGAGCGTAACGATTAAAGGAAGAGTTAAATTCTTTAGTAAGCAAACTAAAGAATTTAACTTTCTAAAAAAGATTTTATTTAACTTCATCTTTTAGTTACTTCAATACTGAAACTAGGAAAAAAATTTCCAAAACAACTTACACGGGAAAACACTAACGAAGAGACATATAGATTAATAGAAGAAGACGGCTCTTCTAGTATCGTCTCCTGAGAGGAGATGTTTACTAAAGCAGAGGAAAAAGGACTAGATCTTATGCTAGTTAATAGTTCACTTAGTCCTCATGTAGTAAAGCTTGTAAATTACGAATCTTTCATACAAGAAAAAAAGAAACAAGAATATCAATCTTCTAAAAAAGAAAAAATAAGGGCAATAAGATGAAATCTATTGCCCTTAAATTGAAGATTGACTCTCATGATTTAGAATGAAAAATTAAAAAAATGAAAGAATGATTGGAAGCTGGAGATAGAGTTCAATTAATTATTAAGACTCCTTTTGAAACTGCTAACTTTAAATCTCCTATTGCTGAGAGCCTTCTCGGCAGAATTAAAGAAATAATACAAGATGCCGGAAAGACAATGGAACCTCTAAAAGGAGTTAACAAAACACAATATTCTTGTGTTTTTGTTCCTCTCTCCAAGAAAGCAGCAGCAACTAAAAGTGAATCAAAAGATCCAATCTCTTCTTAATTAGAGAGTAAACTCTAATTAGTAAGTAGTTTTTTATGGTAGGAGATAAAAAGAAGTTTTTAGTAAGACTTAGAAAGGAGACTTTGGCTCCTTTCAATGAATGCCTAAAAGCTTTAGAAGAAGCTAAGTATGACTATGACAAAGCTAAAGGATTACTTTTCAAGAAAAGTATTAAACATTCTAGTTCAACTTCTTCAGGAGATTCTGAACTTCCGGAAGGAAAGATTTTTCAAGTACATACAGAAGATTATTCAATTGCAGCTCTATTCTGCATGAGAGCTGAGACAGACTTCGTAACTAACTCTGCTGACTTTAAATCTACTGCCTCTGAAATTGCTGATATTCTTCTAAATTATCTACAAAAAGGAGAAAACAAAACATTAAGTTTGGAAGAATTCCTAAAACTACAGTCAACTAAAGATGAACTTACAGTAGAACAAAAAATTTCCTCCCTTTCCTCTATTACTAAAGAAACTATTAAGATAACTGAATTAATAGTTTCTCCTGTTTCAGAAGAGAAGTGCCTAAACCTTTCTTATGTTCACCACAATAACAAATTAGGAGCTATTCTTTCTCTAAAAACAGGAGAAAAAACTGATATAGAAAATATTTTTGAAATTAAAAAATTAGTGCTGCATTATGCAGCATCTAATTGTTTGTTCTTGACCGAAGAAGAAGTTTGCCCTAACTGACTAGAACAAGAAAAAATAAATTAAGAGAAAGCCTATTGGCTAAAAATCCAAATATCCCTAATATTGACAAAGTAATTGAAAAGCAAATTAAGCAAATAATTTCTAAAGTTACATTCACAAATCAAGAGTTTGTATTAGATTCAAGTCTTCAAATTTCCCAAATATTGACTCACAATGACCTTTTCCCTAAGTGAGCTCACAAAATAGTTCTACCTTAATTTAGTAGAAAAACTTTTTCCCCTTCTTCAGGGGGGTTTAAAAGAATCTTCTTGGATTTTTTAATGGTTTAGTTTTTTTGTATATCCTTCTCCCCTCTCGGGGGGGGGAGGAGATATTAAAAATTAATTCTTTTTGTTTGATTGATTACAGTTTTTAACTTCTTCAGGTTTTCCTGTGACTTCGTGAACTTCATGAGGTCGTCCTTTGTATTCTAGCAATAAATTACCTCTATTTACATCACATTCTTTATTTCCGTCATAAAAAGAGGCTGCAACATTTAACTTGAAGTCTTTATTAAATTTCTCATATTGAGTTAAAGCTTCGTTGATTCATTTTCTTTTATTAATGCTTTCTTCTTTTTCTAGCTCTTGTTTATTCACCTCAAACTTCAATTGTCTGTTATAGGAAGTTGTAGGTCCCGAAGAAGAAAAAAGACTAAAAGTTGAAACACTTGAAGAAAGATAATGGAATCCTAATCCTTTTAAATATTCTTCATTAGCTTTATAAAAGGATTCAGGAATAGGAATTAAAGAATTTGAGTGAGCTTCTCTCACTAAAAATTCAATAGCTGCATAATTACTTTCAGGGATTTCCCTGAATTTAAGGTGATCGGAGCTTTTATCTTGCCCTGAACTTACTTTTGTTAATAATGTTTTATTAACGCTGGATCTGGAATCTCTTCCTTCCCTAGAAAATCCCTCTCATTTACCTTGACAAGGAAATCTAGTTCTAACATTATTTTTTCTTTTAGTCCAAAAAGAATGGACAAAACATCATCTTCATAAGTTCCTTCTCATTTCTTTAAACTTTCTCCATTTTTAGGACAACCTAAATAATCTGTATATAAAAATCCAACTGGATCAGTGACTAAATTCCATTCTTTTATTGGTCCAGTTTGCTGTCAAAAATTTTTAATTATTGGATTTCTTCCTGAAAAAAGATTTCCTATATCATTAAAGATTCCGAACAAACCAGATGATCCTCTCCCAATTTGAACATTAGCTTCACTTTCCTTTCTTCTAGTAGAAGTAAGAGACATATCTATATGTTTCTTATCTAATGCTTCTCTACTTCAAGCTGTACCAGTAGGCAATATACTTACTGATACTTTAGGATCTTTAATTACATCTACTAAAGACTCAAAGGGATCAAATAGTGAGCTACTTCCAGCTAGCGTTACTGTTGAGAGCCCTGAGTCTTTAGAGCTTAATACTGGAATCAAAATAGCTTGAGAACCAAAAACAGAAGTGAATCCTATGATTCACTTTGTTCTATTAAGCATTCTGATGAGATAATGGATTTATCTTTCTTGAGGGAATTAAGAATAGTTTTGAGTGGCAAGTATCTTCCTCATTCTTGCGATTCTGAGAAAGCAAGAATTGAAGATATAAAGCTCTTAATATAGTGATTTTTGCCCAAAGTTGGGGAATTATTTCTTGATTCTTGACTTTTGGCATCAATATTATTTTTTTGGGCATTAGAGGGAGAGTGCCCCCCCCAGTGATGGTATTAACTTCTACAGGAGAATCTAAGAGACCATAATACTTAATGCATTGTCTATTTTGGTCATAATAAGCTGCTGTAGTGTCCAACTGAAAATCACTTTCTAATTTTTTATAGTGAGTTAAAAAATCATTAACTCACAATAGTTTTTCAGGATTATTCTTAATTTCATCTTTTTCTATTCCGAAATTCATTTTTCTTTCCAGAGAATAATGTTCAAATACTATAGCTTCAAACCCCAAACTCTTTAAATAATCTTTATTCACTTCATAAAAAGAATTTGGAACTAACACTAGAGAATCATTTGATGATTCTCTTATTAAAAAATCTATAGCTAAGTGACTATTTTCCGGAACTTCTCTAATCTTTAAGTGATCAAATTCTTTTTCTTGCTTTCCAATTAAAGCTCTATTAATACTTGATCTTTTATTATTTCCTTCTCTTGAAAAACCAACTAAATTTTGTAAACAAACTTTTAGTTGGTCTTTATCTACATTTTTTATTTCCTTCCCTGCAAAAATATCTTTTGCATATTTTTGTCGATAATATTCTCCCAATTCCTTAATTCCTTGGGCTACACAACCACTAGAAGAATAAAGAAGAACTACTGGATCTCTAACTAATTTATGTTCAGATATTGTTACGGTTTTCAAAAAATTTTCCAAAATAAATCCAATACCTAGCGAATTCTCTTTCTCTGTCGATAACAGAGAAAGATCTATTTGTTTATTTTTTAGTGCCTCTCTCCCTCAAGTAGAACCAGTAGGGAGGGCACTTAAAACAACATTTTTATTTGAACTTAAATTAATTGAATCACTCAGTGATTCAACTGGCTCGAATAAAGAGCTACTTCCAGCTACTGTAATTGTTTTGATTCCAGAATCTTGAGAAATTAATACTGGAATCAAAACACTTTGAGAGCCGAAAGTTCCTGTAAAACCTCAAATTCACTTTACTTTAGTTACCAAGAAAAATTTAAAAAGAGTTAGATAAAAATTTTTATCTAACTCTTATGTGTTTTTCCAGGAAACCATTATCTATAACTACTAGTTCATCCAAGTAAGGTTGTACTTGTGCTATATCATGATGAATCATGATAATAGTCACACCATATTTATTTTGTAGGGACTTAAGATAGTCCAGAACGACTATCTTATTTTTAATATCTAAGAAATTTAGAGGTTCATCTAAAACTATAATTTTTGAACCCTGAACTATTGATCTAGCAATAATAGCTTTCTGTCTATTCCCTCCAGAGAGGGAATGCAAAGACTTAGACATTTCTTTCTCTAATTTCATTTCCTTAAGTATTTCTAATACTTTTTCTTCCTTTTTAGATTTAGATATTTTCTTTGTGAATCCTTCTCAAGGAGAGAATCCTATTGAGATGAATTCAAAAAGAGAAATATCGTGATAGATTATTGATTGCTGAGGAATATAAGAGACATTTCTAGCAAAAGATTTAATAGAAATGTCCTTTAATTCCTTTCCAGCTCACAATACTTTACCTTCATAGTTGGAAAGAAGGTGAACTATTATCTTAGCAATGGTACTTTTACCAGAACCATTGCTACCTACAACTACAATAAACTTTCCTGAATTGAGACTTAAATTAAGTTCTCGAATGAGTTTCTCATTCTCTCTATTACTTAAATATTTTTTTCATTTAAGTCTCATGAACTCCAATCTAGATAAATACTTATATAGATTGGCAATAACTTTAGGAAAGTGTCTATAAGAGAAAGAAAGATTAGAAATTACCAATAATTTCTTCTGTGAAGGAATTATTGTTGGAAAAATAGTTTTTGAATAATACTGATTTAGTTTCGAAACTAAATCAGGTGAAGAAGGTTTTTCTTCTCAAGATTCAATAGGACAAGCTAAAAGTAAATATTTCGTAAATATAATTCCGAAAGGATTAAAGACACTTTCTAAAAAGAAACATGTCTTTAAAAAACTATCAATATTGACTATTGAGTTATAAATTTTTGTTGATAGCAAAAATTTAAAAACAATAAGAAATATTGATATAGCTATAAAAAGTCACTTTAGCTCATCAAAGAAAGTTAAAGACTTAAAGCTTTGATTTTCTAAAAAATTCAATAGTCATGAAGTTAGAAGACAAAAGACAGCTGTTCAGTGATTTATAGAAATTCACTTTACAGCTGTCTTGAGAGGAAGTCAGTTCTTCCACGCAAACCAAATTAAAGTTCTTAAGAACTTAATAGTTAGAAGATGTTACTGACAATAAAGATTGTCAGTTGTCAGAAGGAAGTTCTAAATCATATAGTTCGTTTAGAACATCTGCTTGCAAAATTTCTGATTTATCTCCCATCTTGAAGATTTCTCCATCTTTTAGGGCAATAATCTTTGTAGATAAATTAGAAATTTCTGTAAAGTTATGCAAGTTAGCAATTATTGTTTTACCTGAGAGATGCAATCTCTTCAGGAAAGAAATAAAGAAATTTCTATTATGAACATCTAGGAAAGTTGTAGGCTCATCCATCAAGATGAGTTCTACATCTTTCATCAAAATACTTGCTAATATAACTTTCTGTCTTTGACCGCCAGAAAGTTCTCCCATTCTATTTCAGCGCAAGTGTTCTATACCTGCTAACTTAATAACCTCTAAAGTTCTAACATGATCTTCATTACTTACTCTATCTATTCTTGAGATAGAAGAATATCTAGAGTAAAGTAAGAAATCATATACAGGGGTATCTCCCTGTATATTTAGTTCTTGAGGAATATAAGCAGTTTTCTCTCAGAATGTTTTACTACTTATATTCTTTAATTCTTTATCACCTACATAGAGTTTTCCAGATGTAGGCTTAAGAATACCTCCCAAATGTTTTAGGAATGTAGTCTTACCGGCCCCGTTGGGGCCTATTATAGAGTAGAATTCATTCTTTTCTAAATTACAACTAATGTTTTTCAGAATGTTGTAATTATCTACCTTGAAGTTAACGTTGTCTAACTTAAAGGTAGATATATCACACTTACTTCTATTTTTTCTTTTCTCTCGAAAGAAGATAAAAGATTCTCTAATTTCTTAGATTTATCTTTCTTTTCTAAGAAATCAACTATTAATCATCCTGGAAACTGTGTTACCAGGTGAAAACCTATTTTTCTAATTTTTTTAGACCTCTCAATATTTGGGTCTAATACCACAAATATTACTCATCCAGCTAATAACAAAGATGAACAAGTTAACAATACCAAAAACATAATAGATGTTTCAATTCAATCATTTATGGCAAAAAATTTTTGCCTAAATGGTTCAAAATAAGTTGAAAGATCTGTATCAGTCGAGGAACTTGAAGATGAGCTGGAAGAACTACTTGATGAAGAAGCTTGAACTAAAGCTTGTTGTTGAGGTTCTCCAGCTCCCTCAATAGGAGTTACTAAATGAACTCAACTTAAATCTTTAAAAAACTTTTTCATAAGTTTTTGAAAGCTTTCTGTATAGAGTTCATTGCTAGTATTGAAAAGACCTTTTGGTAATGTTTGGGTGTTTTTAGGCTTTAATTGTTTATTGTGAGCTTGAATATCTAATTGATTCAGAATTTTTTTAATGAAAGAAAAACTACCTGAATTAAATATCAAAGATCAAGAACTATAGTCGGGCATTTCGAAAGACTGACTACTAGAAACCCTTTCTCTTCCACTCACACTAGGGGAAGGATTTAAAAACTGATCTCTACTTTTTAAAGCTGAAAATTTACTATTCAATTTCCCAAAACTATAAGCAGTTAAAGGGACAAATCCAGTAAATACTGAAGCAAATATAGAAAGAAATTTGAATTTCATTTCTATATTTCCGAATTCAAGAGGAAAGTTAAATTCCTCTTTGTTTCAGTATTAGGAATAAAAATATAGGAGTAATAATTGCTGTAGAGAGCACTCCAATAGGAATGTTTTGTCCGTAATTAACGGACAAGAAAGTAGCTAATACAACTAGGAGTGCTCCACAAATAAAACTTACAAGTACATTAGAAGAAGCTTTATTGCCAAATATAAATTTGGCAATATGTGGAGCAATTATTCCCAATAGGGATATTGTCCCTATTAGGGCACTTTCTAATCCAGCTAGAACTGCAATAACAACAAAAAACATTTTCTTTAGTTTTTCTATTTGGATTCCCTGGGAGATAGCATAATCATCTCCCAATTCAATTATTTCTAGTTCTCTTCTAAATAGTCATACTAATCCCACTGTAATGGTGATTAGTATGAAAGAAATAATTGTGACAATTCTTCAGTGAGGAAAAGCTGATATATCTTGAAGATCTGGAATTCTTCCATAGCTATAGTTAGCTATTTCTCTTGAAATCTGTGAAGCTTGATCTCTGTCACTATTGACGAAGCTAAGAATAGCTACGCTAATAGCTTCACAGAAAAATTGAAATGATATTCCAGAAATAACAAAGGATTGAGTATTCTTTTTATTCTTAGATAAAAAGTAAATAAGGCACGTCCCTATTAGGGACGCTGCCAAAGAAATAAAAGGGAGTATTACTTTTAGAGATGGTACTGAAGCTTTTTCTCCATCAAATTGGAAAAAGATATATAAAGATATAGCAATAATATTTAGGGATCCAATCCCTAAAAGTGATATATCAGCTAGTGGATTCTTAGTTAATTTTTGAAGGAGTAGTCCAGCTACTCCTAGTGCTCCTCCACTGAACATAGCGAGAAAATATTGTCAAAGTCTAGGATTAGATATCCGATATGAAAAGTCATATCGTCCATCAAAGGTAAATAGTGTGAAGAATGTAGCTGAAATGAAAACTATTAGGAGACTTATTCATTTTGAGGGCTCACTAAGAGCCCTCATTTGGAGAGCTCTCTCTGCCCTAATAGGGTGGAATACAGACATAAGTCTTATTCCTTAGTTAAAAGAAGAAGGGAAAGAGCTCCTAAAGCAAGTATTAAGTTAGAGCTAGAAATAGCTGGAACTAATTGATTTACAGTAACTGCAACCATTATTAGAGTAACTGCAATAATTGCAGATACTGGAATTATTGTTTCATACTTTCTAGTACGATATAGCTTTCTAGCTAAATGCGTACTAATAAGTCCTATGAAAGAAATATTCCCTACTAAGTTAATTGTTAGTGTGTTGCAACACAGTATTATTGAGTAACCAATAAACTGCAGAAGTTTTATATTCACTCCAAGAGAATGTGCTTGATCAAAACCTAACTCAGTTAGGTTTCAATTCTTGGATAATAGTCGAGTGACTATAAATAAAACAACTACTATAGGAATTGCTCATCTTAGTAGTGTGTATTGAGATGGAAACATTTCATAAATGTTTTCAGCACCTCCCATTGCAAGAGCATATGCAACATTAACTGAAGTTGCACTATGCTCTTTTATTAAGTGGACAGATGTTCTGAAGAATATATTCAGAACAAGACCGAAGAGAATAATCATTGTGCATGTATTTGTTCTCTCTCATGCAGTCTCTCTATTAAAGAGAAATAATATGAGAGCGAACACAAGAAATGCGCAAAAGAATGCAGAAGCAAAATATGCTCAATAATAATTTCCTGTAGAGGCTCCCAAAATTGTTTTGAGAATCATAAGCCCAAATCCCGCTGCATCAATCATTCCTAAAGTTGAACAATCAGCTAGTGGGTTTTGTAGCAGGGATTGTGAAACATTCCCTGATAAAGACAGAAGAATAGCTGCAAGAATAGAAGCTAAGCAAATTCAAACTACTTTTTGGTAGCCAGCTCAGGAACCAGCACTTTCTAATTGCTGAGATTGTTCCTGAAATTTAGGCCTAACTCCAAAAAATGGAGCTAAGACTTCTTCAGTATCTCAGCTATTTTGGAATTGTTGAGATAGATTAAATACTAAAAGGCCTAGTGTAACTAATACTAGGCCAAAGCCAATAAGTCATTTTCTATTGAAAAGATATTTGAATACATTTCACTTCTCAGTCTTATTATTCTTTTCAAGTATTTTTGTAGGAAAAGAATAATAAGCATATATATTCCTATACATATTTACCTATTTGACTAATAAAATCTTCCAGATTTTCATTAGGAGTTTTGTTGAAGAAAACAATTTCTTCAGCACCTAGGGAGTAGCAAGTTCAAGAAGTTATTTTCTCGAACTCTTCTTCTCCCACTCTAGAACTGCTAACTCCAACTAATACTATTCGTTTCTTTAAGAAAATTTTTTTAGTATGTAGACTGCACCAGTCTAATACATTCTTAAAGAAACCTGAAAAGTTGTAGTTATATTGCGGAAATACCAAAACAAGAATATCGTGCTCTAGTATTTTTTCAGATAAATACTTAATAGAGGGAGGAAACTCCCTCTTATTTATTATTTCGTTAGTTAATAGTGGAATAAATTCATAGGAATTTAGATAAACAGCTCATAAAGAGAGCTGTTTAGATATTTGTTGTGTTAATGTAACACTTTTGGAGTCTCTACTATTGCTTCCACAGATAATTAGAACTCTAGTCAAAGTTAGTTAGAAAACTACTAAAAGTTCTCTAGAAGAGCTCTAGCAATAGCTTTTCCATCTTTATTTGTTGTGTGGAAATTAATTAATTCAGGATTGTACTTAAAGCTCTTTTTGGAGTGGAAGTCTACTGCCACTCCAAAGCCACATTCCTGAATCATCATAAGATCATTTCCCTCATTTCCTGCTCCGCAGCATTCCCTTAAGTTTCAATTTTTTTCTATTTTTAGAATTTCTTCTATTGCATAGAACTTATTGATTTTTTTATCAATAACTTCTAGCAATCAACCTCCGTGAGTGGATACATAAAATTCAGAAAACTTAGCTTCTAGCATAGCTCTAAGTTTTTCTGAATTTCTGTGCAAACTAATAAACATTACTTTTTGAATATTCTCTCAATTACCTTCTAAATCAAAAAGTTCTACAAACTTAACTTCAGCTCCATATTTTTTAGAAAATTTTCTAGCAAAGCACTTAGATATTCAGTTATTCTCTGTAAATAACTGATTATCTGAAGTAAAGATCATAAAAACTGCTAGAAAATTTCTTCTAACGAATTTAATAAGTTCTCAAAGTTTTGAGACCTTAAAACACTTAGAATAAATTACTTCTCCTGTTTCATTATTAACTAGAGTTCCTCCATTTAAGCAGATTAGGTAGGGTATCTTATACCCACCTAATCTTTCTTCTAATCAGTCAGAAATTACTTTAGCTCTAGTTATATTTCTTCCTGTAGCTAGTATTAGATGATGTTCTCCATCATCTAAGAAAGTACCTAATGTAGAAAGTGTATGTGTTCTTACTTTTCCCCAAAGTCAACTTCTTGGGGAAAGTAAAGTACCATCCAAGTCAGAAAATAATACTTTTATTTTTGTCTTTAACAATCTACTAGCTCCTTTTTCCACCACTTTTATTTTTTAATCACTTCCTACCTCGGAAGTGATTATCTGAGTAAGAGAAAGAAGAGCTTGTTCTATATTGTCATTTAATACTGTGTGCTTAAAGTGAACTATCTCTTTAAGCTCTTCTTCTGCTTTCTTTAATCTTCTATCTATATTTTCTTTATCCTCCGTCTGTCTTTTGACTAATCTTTCTCTTAAATGTTCTAAAGACGGAGGATAGATAAATATAGAAACAAAGTCTTCTATTTTTCTCTTAATTTGTCAGAAACCTATAACTTCTATTTCTAGAATTACATTTTTTCCCTGTTCAAGAAGTTCTTGAACAGTATCTCTAGAAGTACCATAATATTCTCCAAAGAAATAAGCATGCTCCAAGAATCTATCTTCTTGGATTAATTTCTCAAATTTTTCTTTGGAAATAAAGTAGTAGTCCTTTGAATCTATTTCTCCCACTCTGGGAGATCTAGATGTAAAGGACACATTAATCGTTAAATTAAGTTCTTCTTTTTTTATTAATTCAGAAAGTAAAGTTCTTTTTCCTACGCCACTAGGGCCGCAGATAACAAATAACTTTCCTTTCTTAGGAATTTTTTCTATATTCTCGGTAATATTAGGTATTTTGTATAAAAATTTTTATTAAATTTTTAGACTGGAAAAATACTCTTTACTCTCACATAAATACATTTTCATAAATTTTTTTCAAAATTTATAGAAAATAAGTAGTATGTCTTCTTTAAAAGACACTCTATTTTTACCCAAAACAGCCTTCTCTATGAAGGCTAATTTAGTTCAAAAACAGAAATCTTTCTTTGAGTTTTGATTGCAAAATCAAATTTACTCAAAGAGACTAGAACAAAACAAGGATAAACCTAGTTTTGTTGTAATGGATGGGCCTCCATATGCTAATGGTTCTATTCATATGGGACACGCACTTAACAAAGTCCTAAAGGATCTAATAGTTAGGTGAAAAAATATTTCAGGATTTTCTACTGAGCTTGGGCTAGGCTGAGACATGCACGGACTTCCAATTGAATCCAAACTTGAGAAAGAAGTTCCAAATTTCAAGCAAATGGAGGTTCCAGAAAAACTTAAGAGATCTTTAAATTATGCTCTTTCTCAAGTTGAAACACAGGCAAAGCAACTTTCAAGTCTAAATCTATCCTTTCCCTGTGTTCCATACTATTTAACTTCTAACCCTAATTTCACTGAGAATGAATATTCTATTTTTAGAGAACTTTTCTCTAAAAATCTAATCTTCCAAGAATATAAACCTGTTGCATGATCATATTCTTCTTTAACAGCTTTAGCTGATTCAGAACTTAACTATGAAGATGTAGACTGTGACAGTATTTACTTTGTCTGAGAAATAGTATCAGATCTCCCTCCAGAATTGGAGGGAGCAAAAATAATACTTTGAACAACTACTCCTTACAGCTTGGAAGCCAATCTAGCCATAGCTTTTCACCCAAGTTTAAAGTATTCATTCTTTAAATATCAAAACAATATCTATTTATCTTCTCATACTTTTATTTCTACTGCTAAAGAAATACTAGGATGAGAAGAATCAGATATTGAAATACTTAGTTCAGTGGAATCTGAACTACTTCCAAAACTAAAGTATCTAAATAGTCTAACAGGGGATATAAATTCTATATTCCTTGGTAATTTCCTTGTAGAAGGAAAAGGAAGTGGATTTGTTCATATGGCTCCAGGGCTAGGTGAAGAAGACTACTTAGTTTGCAAAGAAAACAATATACAACCTTATTGTGCTATTGATGAAAAAGGTTTTTTCTTTGAGGAGGTAAAGTTCCCTCCTATAGCAAAAACCTTTTATCAATCAGCTTCCAAAATAGTAATAGAGTTCCTTTCCGAAAAGGAACAACTATTAAAAGTGCACAAGATCAAGCACAAAGTAGGTAAGGACTGAAGAACTAATTTGCCTATCTTATATAGATCTACTAAGCAGTGATTCCTAAATCTAGATGGTTTGAAGAAAGATTTAGATGGAATATTTTCTGAAAAAATATTTACTCAACCATCTTGATTATTCAATAAATTAAAAGATCAACTAAGCTCTAGAGCTGAGTGATGTATTTCTAGACAAAGAGCTTGAGGTCTTCCAATACCTATTATCTTCCGAGAAAATAAGGTATTTGGAGGACTAGAACAACTCTCTAGAAATATAGAGATATTGACTAAAGAAGGTATTAGTAGTTGATATACTAAGCCAATTTCTCACTTTGTGAGAAATATATCTAAAGAGGAAGAAAGTAAGTTTTCTAAATGTACAGATACTCTAGATGTTTGATTCGATTCCGGTTCAGCTTTCTTCCTCAATAAAGATAAAGAAGGAAATGTCTATCCTTCTGATGTTTATATAGAGGGAGGAGATCAACTTAGAGGATGATTCAATTCATCCTCTATTCTTTCTCTACTTACTTTGGGTAAATTACCTTTTAAATCTCTAGTTGCCCATGGATTTGTACTAGATGAAAAAGGACATAAAATGTCCAAATCCAAGGGCAATGTAATTGATCCCTTGGAAATGGTTTCTAAATATGGAGCTGATATTTTCAGATTGTGAATTGGAAATTCCAATTATCTAAAAGATATGAAATTTAGTGAATCACAAATGAACTCTGTTCAATTGCAATACAGAAAAATAAGAAATATCTTATTTAAGTTTTCTCTCTCAGTACTAGGTAAATTTGACTGAGAGAATACTAAATTAGTGGAACTTAATTTCCACTATCCAGAAAATAAATATATTTACTCTCTATTTCTGGAAACTATAAGTTTCGCAGAAAGAGAATTAAATCTCTTTAATTTCTATAAGGTCATTAAGAAATTAATGGATTTCACTGATCTCTACTCTAGTTGATATCTAGAGATAGTGAAACCAATTCTCTACTCTAGAGATAGTGATGACACTTATAAATCAGAAGTTATAAGTGTCATTTCAAGAGTACTTAAATATTCTCTCCTTATTCTCTCTATATTCCTTCCTCAGACGGCTGAGGAAGTATACAGTCACTTAGAAATGGAAAACAAAAAAGACTCAATTTGACTGGAAAATTGAGATGTCACGAATATTCACAATACTCAAGTAAAAGAACAATCCCACTGAGATCACTTCTTTTCCATAAAGGAAAAACTATTTTCCATTATGGAAAAAAAATACTCAAAGAAGGAATTTAATTCCATAAAGGAAGTTAAATTACTTCTTCCTGAAAGTATGTTCAATTACTTCAGTAAAGAGGATTTCAGAAGAATGCTAGGAGTAGCTGAATTAGAACTTTCTAGTTCAAACGAACTAGAAGTTCTAAAAAGTCTAAATACTCCTTGTTCTAGATGTCTTCTTTATTGTCATAAAGAGACTCAAAACTATAAATATATAGATAAGGATTATCTTCTATGTCTTGACTGTGTCAAGACACTAGAAAAACATAGGAGAAATAACTAGCGAGAGAACAATATATAGAAGTATTATTGCCCCACTTCAACTAATATTTCAGCGTACATTCCTTATTCCTCATAGGAATGTACGTCTTTTATTAGTGAAGTAACCAATAGCAAAGCAAATATTCACAATAAGAATTGTGAATATTCAGAAAACAAGAGATTTTTGATCATTTTCTGAAATGCTATCAATTAATCAACCACCTTTTAATAGCTGAGTAAATGCTGGAAGCATTAAGTTAAATAATGCTGACCCTAGAAAACCAGAACATGCAGCATCATAACACTTAGACTTATACAAGAAGAAGAAAGAAGAAAACTCAGGTAGAGAAGTCATTAGGCTTAGGATAGTTCCTAAGCCTATATTCTTATCTATACCTAGAGTTTTCTCAAATCTTGAAACTAAGTTGAAATTCAAAAATGCAAGAATAGCGAAAGCAAAAAATATAAGAATAAATACTATTAGAAAACTAAAACTTGATAAGTTTTGGAATATATTCTTATATTTCGGAATTAATTGCTGTTCTTGAATGGATGTAGAAGAATTTTTTTCCGAAGAAGTAGTCTTCTTCGAAAATATTAGATAAGAAGCTCAAATAATAAAGAATAAAAAGGGGATAACACTATATCCCCCAATAGATAACTGTTTTGAAAAATCCTTAAATAAGAAAAATATTCCCAGTAGAGCTAGCTCTACTGTGGAAATAGTTCAGAGTAATAATTTTCCCTGAAAAACAGAATAAATAAATCTATTGCATTCAGGGCGAAGAAACTTTATTTTTCTCGCCCTATTTCAAATAAATATTGTTGCGCAAGCAAGGAATACTATTTGAACTAAATTAGCTCCCGTTAAGTTATAGAGAGAGTTCAGGGAGAAAGACATTTCTCCATTCTGCTGACTATTATTACTGCCAGAACCTCTATCATATATTCCGGCAGTAATAGCATTAATAGTTTCTGAAAGAGAAGTTCCCATTGCTAGTAGGCTAGAGCCTACAAAGTTTTCAGAAAGCTTAAATCTTTCTAGTACATTTTTTATTGACTCTGTAAATAAAAAAGAAAGTGCAGTTATTCCTGCACTTACATATACAAAGCAAAAAATTAGAATGAAAGGATCTTCTAATCAAGTTGAAATAGAAGACATCTAAAAGTAGTTATAAGTAAGAATACCTCTAAAAGAGAATATTCTTACTTTTTTTAAGTGAGTTTTTTAGTTAATCAGAAATAATTTTTTCTTATTTATTCCTTTTTAATTGCTTCTTGAAATTAATAATATGGCGGGGGTGGCAGGACTCGAACCCGCAACACTCAGTTTTGAAGACTGATGTTCTGCCAATTGAACTACACCCCCAGCCATGAGGGAGTTAATTTAAATATTATGGCGGAATAGAGAGGATTCAAACCTCCGCATAGAGAATACCCTACCTAACAGCTCTCCAAGCTGCCCTCTTAAATCACTTGAGTACTATTCCAAAAATGGAGCACCCTCTGCTTTTTATCTTAAGTTCTTACTCAATTTCATTGAGTGGAACTTCTACCTTTAATATCCTATCAGATAAAAACTTATAGAATATGTAATTTCAAGATCTTCCAAATTTTTGATAATTGGAAGCATTAAAATAACCAAACTTAATTAAATACTTATCTAGGAAGAGAAGTAATTTAAAGAAGTCTCTTCTTTTCTTAAAAAGAACAGAAGAGACATTCTTATGCCCCCCTCCCCCGAAATATTTAGCTACTCCATCTATAGGTAATTCCTTAGATCTAATAGAAGACTTCCACTTCTTATCTGAAGTGGAAGGATCTTCTAATAGGGTAGGATCCTCTATCAATATAACTCATATTTGAACTCCTCCTATTCCCTCTAGATTAGTGATTGCTGACAAATAATCTTGAATTAAATACTTCTTTAATAGGGACTGGCTTACTATTGCAAAAGCCAGTCCATTAGGAGTAACTCTAATATTTCTAACTACTTCTTGGTCAAATAACTTTTTGTTTAGAGTCTTCTCTGAAATTAAGTTATTTATTTCCTTTCTATTTATTCCCTTTTCTAGTATTTTTCACAAAATGAAGAAAGTTTGAGGGGTTGAATTACCCCTCAAAAAATTACTATCAGTAATTATTCCAGCATACAAATATCTAGATATTTTAGGCTCAAAAACATACTTATTATCTGATCTTTCAAATATCAGAAATAATTCTCCAAGTATTTCTGATGTAGAGGAATAAGTATGATTTATGAACTCTAACTGAGCAAATGAATCCATTCTCGGATGATGATCAATAATGACTATTTCACTACAGAAATAATGTTTCTGAGTTAATACTCTACTTTGATTTGGAGTATCAACTATTATTCCCAGACTTTCTTTTAATTCCCTGTCTGGGAATTCAACTAATATATCTTTATTTCAGTCAAAAAGAAATTTTTCATTTTGACTCATTTCTTCTGGATATATTCAAAGAGCTATTTCTTTATTTGGGAAATTTAACTTTATTCAGTAATAAAGCGAGAACATTGATGCATAAGCATCAAAGTCTGGCTTTATATGTAGAAAAATAGATATGTACTTATATTGATTTATTTTGTAAAGGAATTTGTCTCCAAATTCCTGTATTGTTCTTCTATTTACAAGATTTGTTTCTATTGGCACAAAAGCCTAAAGAGAGGGAAAACCAAATCTAATTCAATTTAGATCTTTAGGTGTCAGAGGGGGACTTATTCCCCTCATGACATATTTTTTATATCACTCTTCGGCATACTTAATTACTTTTTCAAATTCCTTTAAATCTATATTCATTTCCTGAATGACTACTACTTGAGGATTTTCTTTTCCTAATTCCCTTTTGGGAATTGGACTATAGTTTTCAGGTCTTAAATAGTGAGACTGATTTAAGAAACCAACACAAAAATATCCCTTATCTATACCTCTCAAATAGAGGTATAGGGCTAATTGATATTGATATTCTTCAGGTATTCTAATTTCGCTTTCTGAGAAAGCGAATCACTTATGAATATTTCCCTTATATTCCTTTATTATTGGGATTCCCTTGGAATCCTTAACTAATTGAAATTCATTATTTTTAAAAGTTCATAAATAACTATCTAGTGGAGTAGTTTTTATTTCAAGTATTGACTTAATATTGTCTCCTTCAAATTCCTCTCCATCAGGAATTCCTCCAAATATTTCATTATCTGGAAAGATATCATATTTAACTTCCTGAGGATTATATGTTCTAAAGTGTTTTCTTAATTCTCTTTTTGCATATGTCAGGAGTGATTTTTCAATAATCACTCCTGCATTTGCAAAATAAGGTTCTATATCACTTTCTACGAAACCAAGTATTTCACACCATATTTGAAATGGTGTCTTATACTTGTTTCTTCCCAGAACAGCCGCAATTCTTGATCCTGTAATTTTTTTTCTGAACTTAATTGATTTCATTCTCCCTAACTTGGTTAGGGAGATTTGATCATTAGTAAAGTAAAAATCTTCAGGATAAGAATAATTCTTGAATCTCAAGAATTAAGAAGGAAAACTAGTTATCAAATTAATCATTTTTCCATAAACAACTATGTATTTATTTAGTTGTTTATCTTTCAGAAATAAACTACCTTCTTCACTTGACTTCAGGTAGTTTATTATTTCTTCTTCATTTCTTAAATCTTTTGGAATATCAATTGTTCCCTTAAATTTGTTATTCAATTGAATTGAATAACTGAAGAAGAAAGATTTTTCTCCTTCCTCAATATTAGGTCAAGAAGAAAGATAAACAGATTCTTTATTTCCCAGCAATTCTCTTCATATTTCCTCAGCTATTGAAGGAGCTAAATAGCTGAGGAATTGAATAAAGATTGAATGTTCAACTTTACTTTTAGGGTTTTGTTGTTTCAGATAGTTGAAGAAAATCATTAATTCTGAAACTAATACATTGAACTTAAATGATTGAATGCTGAATTCAACTTTCTTGATGAATTCAAGAACACTTGAATTATCTTTCTCTGGAATATTATCAGCAAAATAAGAAGAATTTTGATGATAATATGAATAAATTTTTTTAATTCAAGATTCAAAAGTTGATAGTTGTCTATCGTCTCAGTATTGAGTCAATTCTAGAGGTCCTAGAAAGGCTACTGAAAGTCTAATAACATCTCCCCCAAAACTCTCAAGTAGAGACTCTACTGAGAGATAGTTATTTTTAGATTTAGACATTTTCTTTCCGTCAGATCCCAATATCATTCCCTGATTAACTAATTTCTTAAAAGGTTCTGATACAGTTTTAAGGTTCAAAACTGAGTGAATAACTTTGTATCAGAACCTTGCATAAATTAAGTGCATTGTTGCATGCTCTTGACCTCCAATATAGAGGTCAACAGGCATTCATCTTTCTATTAAGTCAATGGCTTCCTTACTGTCTAGAGGGAGATATCCATCTCCCTTTTTTATTAAATAGGCTAAGAAATATCAAGAAGATGCCGCTCAATTTGGCATAGTATTGATATCTCTTCTGAATCCTTCCTTGAAATTCACTCAGTCTTCATAGTATGCGAGTGGGGTATCATACTTTTTAGTATTTTCAATGAATTTAAAGGGTGGAAGTTTTAGGGGCAAATTTTCCTCTAAGAAAATATGCCCCTCTTTGTCGTAATATACTGGGAAAGGTTCTCCCCAGTATCTTTGTCTAGAGAATACTCAGTCTTGTAACTTATAAGTTTTTACTTTAGGCAAAACCTTTCAATTTAGAAAAGAAGGTATTCTCTTCTTTTCTATGAAATCACTATATATAGGATGTAAGTTTTGTTCAGAGATATTCTCTCCTTCTCTGAACTTTATAGGTACTCTATCTAATGTTTGATCATCGTTATAGTAGAAGAGAATATCTCCATCCTTTGGTTCATAATCTAACTCTAGTAATCTAAAGATTTCTGAGTCTTTATATATATAAAAACCAGAAATAGCTCTAACATCATCTATATTCTCTTCTAAATATTCGAAGCTTTTACCTTTGATTTTTAATTCAAACTTAAAAGCTTCTTTTTCTCCAATCCATTCTTCTTGAATCTTCTTTATTCTGTCTGTTCACTCAAGCTTATAAAGGTCTTCCTTTAAAGCTTGAGCATACTTAGTTATTTTTAGAACTCACTGTTTTAGCTTTCTAGTAGTTACTGGGAAATTCCCTCTTTCGGAGTAGAATTTTCCATCTTCTCCTTCATATATTTCTTCATTAGCTAAAACAGTGTGTAATTCTTCAACTCAATTAACTTGCTTATTCTCTAGAGTTGCAAGTCCCCTTCTATAGAGTTGAAGAAATAATCACTGTGTTATTGCATAATAGCTCGAGTCCGAGCTATTAATTTCTTTATTTTGAAAGTCATAACTAAAGAAAAGTGACTTTAGTTCTTCTCTGAATCTAGAAATGTTCTTTTCTGTAAATGTACTTGGATCTGCTTTATTTTGGATTGCATACTGCTCGGCTGGCAATCCAAAAGAGTCCCAACCCATAGGGTGCAATACAGAAAATCCCTTCATTTTTTTATATCTTGCTACTATGTCAGAAGCAAGATATCCCTTAACATGTCCTATGTGGAGTCCAGCTCCTGATGGATATGGGAACATATCCAAAACATAGAACTTAGGTTTACTTAAGTCATCTTCAAACTTATATGTTTGTTCTTTTTCCCAAATATTTACTCACTTCTTCTCTACTCATCTGGGAAAATCATTTTCCCAGTTAAGGGAGTTGTCTTTCTTACTCATTTAAGTTGTTTTAGAAGAACTCATTGAACAATTTCCATGAGTATTTTTAGGGAAGGCTATAACTTCCCTAATGCTTTTCAAATTAAGGAGTTCTGACATTAATCTATCTCAACCTATAGCTATTCCAAGATGAGGAGGAACTCCATAATTTAGTGCCTCTAAGAATCAACCAAATTCTTGGTTGATTTCTTCTGAAGAGTATCCCAAAATACTAAATATTTTTGCCTGAAGGTCAGAGTTATATATTCTCTGACCTCCAGAAGCTATTTCTACTCCATTAAGTACTAAATCATATCCATGAGACTTCCAATCTAAGAGATTGTCTTTGGAAAGACTATCTTTAGTTGGGAGTGTGAATGGATGGTGAGAAGTAACTAATTTACCTTCCAAACTTTCTTCAAAATAAGGTCAATCTGTTATTCACACGAGTGAGAAATTGTTTTCTCACTCTCTATTCTTAATTTGCTTAATAATGGCTGTTCTTATTCTTCCCATTCTAAGAAGGGATTCTCTTTTATCTCCACTATTGCAACAAATATAGAATAAGTAGAACTCTTCTGAATGATTATTTAGTTTTTCTGAAAAACTAATCATTCAATCATCATATTGACCTTCAATTATTTTGGAATGAGACTTCTTAATATATTTGAAGTCTCTTCCAACTTCACTATATAGTTCTTCTATATTTATTGTTTTTCTCTCAACAAGGAGAGATAAACAATATTGGGTTGGAAGTACTTGTTTTTTATCAAAAGATGAAAACAAATCAACTATATAAGGAGAAAATCTTAAGTCTGGTTTATCAGTTCCATATTTTTCAAAAGCTTCTTGGAAGCTTATTCTTCTAAAAGGTAAGTCAGGAAAATCAGACTTGACTAGTTTTTTAATTAGAGAAATTATTAATTTCTCTATTATTGCGAATAGCTTTTCTTGAGTGGAGAAAGACATCTCAATATCTAATTGAGAGAATTCATATTGTCTATCTTCTCTCATTTTTTCTGCTCTAAAACTAGTTGCAAATTGAAAATACTTTTCAAAACCAGCAATCATTAGTAATTGCTTATAGATCTGAGGAGATTGTGCTAATGTGAAACTTCTATTTACATTCACATTCTCCTCAGTCTTAAAAGTTTCTGCTCCTTCCCTCGAAGGGAAAGAGAGAATAGGAGTAGTTATTTCCCTAAAGTTAAGAATATGTAAATAAGATGAAGCTATGAATTTTGCTTTAGAGCAAAATTCTATATTATTGTGAAGAGCTGATCTTCTTAAATCAAGATATCTATATTTCATTCTGTATTTTTCTTCACTCATCTTTTCCTCATTGAGATCAATAGGAAAAGAAGGTTTAGAAGTTGAAAACACTTCCATCCTTTCTCCAAGAATTTCTAATTCTTCTGAATTCTTTTTTTGGGAAGTAGTTCCCTCAATAAGAACAGTACTTTCTCTAGGAGGAAGTTCTACTTCTTTCTTGGGGAAAACTACTTGTATTTTTCCGCTACCATCTCTAATAACTAAAAAGACAATGTCTTTTAGTTTTCGAACTGTTTCTATAAAACCACCTATAACTACTTTCTGATTTGGGATTATTCCCAAATCAGAAATAAGAACTCTTCTATCTAGAAAACTACTCATTATTTAGTTATTATTCGAATTCAAGAGTTCTTTTAACTTCTTCTATTAGGACTTCTAAATTATCTAGGGAGAAGTATATTTGATAATTCTTATTTTGTTCTTTAAGAATTATCTCTCTATTATTATGTTCTTTTTCTCCATATATAAGAAGTCATCTAAAACCTAACTTATCAGAATATTTAAAGTGAGAATTTAAGTCCTTAAATTCTCAATTAGTTTCTACTTGAATACCTTCTTCTTTAAGTTTTTGAACCAAAAGAATAACTTTTGGTTCAATATTGACCATTAAGTTACACAAATACAATTTGTAACTTATCTTTCTAGGTCACTTATAGTTATTTTCATTTAGGGCTAGATGTAGTCTATCTATTCCTACAGCTAGCCCTAAAGAGGGAATAGTATTTTTTGGAGTAGTTCCAGTCTGGAACTTATTAAATAGTTCGTTATATCTACCTCCTCCAGCTATTGTTAAGTTATTTATTTCTCACTCGAATACTATTCCAGTGTAATAATCTAGCCCTCGGACTAGATTATTATCTCACTGATATTTAACTCCCAAACAATTTAGATATTTCTTAATTGTTTCTACATTTTTCTTATCTTCTTCTGAAAAATAGTTATGTATTTTGGGAGAATCCTTAACAACTTGAAGGTGTGAATCATTCTTATCATCTAGTATTCTTATAGGATTCTCCCTTATTCTGTCTCTAGAAATTTTGCTAAGTTTCGCAGAATTTTCTGGGTCAGAAAAATAAGTTCTAAGTTCTTCTGCCCATTTCTTCTTTATTTCAGAAGAAGCTAAGTAATTAATTCTCAAATGAGGAGTAAGTCCTAACACACTATTTAAGAACTTATTCAGAGAAAGAATAAGTTCTATTTCAAAAAATACTGAGTTAGCATTTACTATTTCAACTCCAAATTGAGTGAACTCTCTATATCTTCCTTTTTGAGGTCTCTCATATCTATAACACTGAGTGAGATAGCAAAACTTTAGCGGAGAGACCTCTCTAGCTATCATTTTTTGATTAACTATCTCTCTAGCTATAGAGATGGTTCCCTCAGGCTTAAGAGCATATTTTTTTCCCTCAAGGAAAAATATTTCCTTTTCTAAAATATTTTCTTCTTGTTCGGAACTTCCAACAAAAAGATCGCTGTATTCAAATGTTGGAAGTTCTATTTCAGAGAAATTATTATTTCTAGCTCACTGAACTAGAAGTTTTTTAATGTAATTTCTCTGACGTAATTCTTCTCCTCTAATGCTTCTAGTTCCTCTCGCTTGCGCAAACATCCTTTAGAAGTCTATCTTTTCTTTAAGTAAGATTTATTTTTTAACTAAAGAAAAGATTAGTTAACTAATTAATTTGTTTTATTGCTGAAGAAATAGCTTCAATAAACAAAGGTTCAGGAGACAAAGGTCTGGAGTTAAATTCTGGGTGATATTGAACTCCTACAAAAAAAGGATGATCTTCTAGTTCGACTCCCTCAACAATATCTCCAGATCATGCAGATATTTTTAGAGAAGAATTTTTAAATTCTGGAAGTTGAGATGCAAGCTTAGCATTGAAAACATATCTATTTCTATGTCTTGCATCTCTCTTAATACTTCCATAAATATTATGTAACTTGGTATTTTCGGAGAAATTAACTTCTATTTCTCCGACTCTCATATCTTTACTGTCAGATCAAGGAACTAGTATTGGGAAACTAGTTTCAGGATCTATCTCTAAGCTATTAGCATCTGAGATTCCTAATTGATTTCTAAAGAATTCAATTACTGATAATTGCATTCCGAAACAGATACCTAGGAAAGGTATCTTGTTTTCCCTAGCATACTTAATGGCTAGGAATATTCCATTTAGGGATTTTTCTCCAAATCCTGGAGGAATACAAATTAAATGGAATCCTTCTAATTGACTTTCTGAATGTAAATTTTCTGATTTCAAAACAGAAATATTTAATTCAGCTGAAAGTCCATATCCAGCAAACTTCAGTGACTGGATAATGGAATAATATGATTCCGGACAAGAAGAATATTTGCCAACAATTGCTACATTAATTACATGTTTTTTCTTCCCCTTTATTAGAGAATTAAATTTCTTCCAGTCATTTAATTCTCTTTCTGAAGAGTTATTTTTCTTCTCTAATTTAAGAAGCGAAAGTAATTTATCACATAATTTTTCCTTTTCATAGAGGTGAATAGGAATTTCAAAAATATCTAGTTTGTAACAGGAAGAAAAAATATTTTCCCTCGGAATTTGAGGGAAATTAAAACTTATTTTTGAAATTTCTGCTTCTGTTAAGCAACTATCTCCCTTAAGAATTAGAATATCGGGAGTAATCCCGACTTTCTTAAGTATTGAGAGGGAATGTTGAATTGGTTTAGTTTTTTTGTCACCATTGTAATTTAGTGACAAAACAGGAGCAAGATGAATGAAAATCATGTCATCTTTTTTCTTATTTTTTAGATATTCTGCAGCCAATAAGAAAGGCTTTTGCTCAAGATCTGATACAGTTCCTCCTAGCTCAACTAGGAGTATTTCTGTATCAGTATTTTCAAAATATTCAAATCTAGAAACTATTTCTTGAATTAAATGGGGAACTATTTGAACAGTTTCTCCATTGTATTCTCCATTCATTTCTTTTTTCATAAGACTGTGAAATATTTTTCCTGAAGTGCAACACGAGTGTGCACTTAATTCAATACCTAGGAATCTTTCGTAATGTCCTAAGTCTAAGTCTGTTTCTTCTCCATCTTTAGTTACAAACACCTCACCATGTTGGTTAGGTGATAAAAATTTTGAATTGTAATTCAAATAGGGATCAAATTTAAGAACACTGCACTTAAAACCTTCAAATTGAAGAACTTTCCCTATTGAGGAAAGAGTTACTCCCTTACCCAAAGACGAATAAACCCCACCAGTAAGGAAAATAATTTTCATTTTTAACTAATAAAGATAATTAGTAAATTGTTGTTTCGAAGTTATAAATTCTTATAATTTCTCCCTCAATACCTCCCTGTTTCTTTAGAATTTTCATTATTTCCTCTATTTTTAATTTTTCTCTTAATCGTTCTAAATTGTGTCAAGTTGTTTGAGGTATTCTAGAAGTCCAGTAGTTTAATCTACTGGACTGAATTTCTCAAACATTTTCATTCTTTAATATTTTTAATTCCTCTTTTTCAGGGAGTATCTCGTCAGAGTACTCAATAAATCCCTCCTCATCAATAACTTGAGAGGACTTAAAACAAGGTAATCCTTGAAATTGAGATAATTCTCAATTTAGTTTTGAAGATACTTTAGAAAAATCACTGTCACCTAAATTATTTATATAAATGCAATCATCACTTAACTCCAGTGATTCTTCATTATCGAAATAAATAATTTTTAATAACTTACTAAAACCTCTTTCTTTTAATTTATTTTCTATTGAAAGTAAAAGATTTTGAAGTCCCTTCAAAAAATCAAAGTGAATGACACATATAAAAAGTCTGCACAGCTCTAGATGTGCAGAGTAAAAATCATTTATGTTTTTACTAAATATCTCTGACGGAAAGTCAAAGAATTCTATTCCACTTAATTGAGAGCAAAGTTCTTCCCTTAAATTTTCTCAATTATTTTGGGCTTTATTTTCAGAGTCTAACAAATTAATTATTCCAATTCTCTTAAATTTGGATAATATTAGTAAAATTTCTTTTTGCTCTCCTTTTTCTCCCAACTCATAAAGTTGGGGAGATTGGTATCTAGCACTTTTAAATGATTTATTTCCCCTACCCCCTCTTCCTCCCCTACATACTAAATAGGTAGGGGAATCACTAGTAACTGTAGTTCTTTTTATTTTTTCTCCAAAATCATAAACTTCAGTATTTTCGGGAATATCTATAGAGATATCTCTTCCTTTTAGTCCAAACTTAGAATCTCTTTGTCCTGGAAAGCCATTTTCGGCTTTCCAAAGATATCTATTGATGGAAGAAAAATCATTTATTTTTTTATTAACTACTAGGTAAATAGAGCCACCATTTCCACCATTTCCACCATTAGGTCCCATTCTAGAGTTATATCTATTTCTTGCTCAGGAGATGATTCCATCCCCTCCCCTTCCAGCTTGCAACTTTATCTTCACATATGAAGACATAATATATAACCTACTTAATTATTTCTTAGCAACTCCATTAGAAGAAGACAAATAATTAATATCAATTATTCCTCAACCACCAAAGTAGGTTATATATTGATAAAGTAAGAAATTACAAAAAGCAGTAAGGAATAATACTGCCCCTATAAATCCACAAAGTATTATGAAGTAGTGATAATACTTGGATTTATAGAGGTAATTTATATTGATAAAGTAAAAGATCCCCAATACTATATAGGGAAAAACTATAGCTATACAAGCTATAGAAGAAATAATTGCTATAGATTGTAATCAACCAGAGAAAAAAGAAACATGTTCACTAAGACTTTTTAATTTATCCCAATTGGAAAGGAATCCCTTTCCAATAAATAAAAGAACTAAAAGAAATAGGAGTATGGCTGCCCCTCCCAACTCATATTTCTTTAGTTTTGTGAAATTACCAGGAGCTTTTAGAGTTACTTCTACAAATCCATTGAACTCAATTCAAGAATTTTTTAATTCCTTCTTGAATTGAGATAAATAAGTATAAAAGTATCTATAGTCAGCTCCCAAGAAGGGAATATTAAAACTAGACAATTCTTCTTGTTTTTTCAGCTTTAGGCTTAAAGCTGAATTTATTTTTTAATTAATTCCCTCCTTTTTTTGTAATTCTGAATTGTTTTTTCAATCTTGCTAGTTAAGGGAGAGTGATTTGCAATCTCTTCTTGAATTTTTGAATACAGCTCCTCACTGGGAGCTGGATTCTCTTCAAAAAATTCTTCTCTAGCATGAACAAATAAGTCAGATATATCAGCTTCCTGACTATTAATTGACTCATAGTTTTTATATAAAAATAGTTTTGCTAACTCATTATCTTCTATTTGCTCTAGAGTTCTCTTAACTCCGTCACTCATTTTTAATAGAACTCTAATTAAATTCCTGATTAATGAGTGTTTCTACTTTTCTGGCTTGTTTTATGAAATGATCTTCTTCAAAGACTAATTTGAAATAAGTCGGAAGACTTAATTTCTCAATTAGTCTGTGCTTCAAGAAAGGAGTTAACTTTCGTAATTTATCTAGTATTTCTTTAGAAGAGTGCTTGTCTTTCAATAACTCTAAATCTACATAAATTACGATAGTACTTAAGTTGGGAGCTAATTTTACGTGATTTATACCTATGAATGTATAAAGCTTTTCATCTAGTTCTGTAAGTCAAATTCTCTTCATAACAATGTAGATCTCCTTAGAGAGTTTTTCTTGTTTGGCTTTCAAAAGCCTAAATCTTTCTTTCTATTATTTCATAACTTTCTATTACATCATCTAGCTCTACATTATTTCAGTTATTTAGAACAATACCACACTCTTGACCTTCAGAAGCTTCCTTAACTTCGAAGGTCTCAATCTTAAAAGACTTAATTGTTGTCTTTGTTAATTGATTACCTTCTCTTATAAGTCTTACTTTGTCTGACATTTGGATTTTTCCAAATGTCACTGAACAACCAGCAATTGTCCCAATTCTGGAGTGAGATCACAATCTAATAACCTTACATCTTCCGAGAATTTTTTCAATTTTTTCAATTCTTCTATGTTTTTCTTTATGTTCTAGTATTTTTTCTTCTAGCTCATAAATGGAGTTAATGTTTCAGAAACTCACATTTAGGAAATTTAGTTGTTCTTCCACTCTCTTTTGAATTTTTTGTTCAAAGTTAACAATTATGGCTTTCTTAATGGAAGCCAATTTAATATCTGCTTCAGTTATTTCTCCGCTTCCTATAGAAATAACTGAATAATTGAATCTCAATATGAAAGCTTGGATAGCTTCTGATGATCCAGAAACTCTACTTTTAATAATGAATGAAAAGTGAGTTGGATCATCTTTCTTAGCTAGCGCACTATCTTCTGTGTGACTATATTCTTCTGCTCTATTACTTTCTAATTCCTTATAGTGCGCTAGTGCAGCTTCTTTAGTTGCAAAAGAAAAGAATTTTTGACCAGTAGGAGGTAATTTATCAAAACCTGAAATAGAGGCAGGTTTTGATGGTTGAAGGAGAGAAATTCTCTCTTTTTGTTCTCCAGTAATTGTTTTTATTTTGCAAAATATTCCTTCCCCAGCTATGTAATCGCCAGCCTTTAGATTTCCCCTAACTGTAATAATTTCTGCTATAGCTCCTAATCCTTTTTCTACTTTTGATTCCAGTATTACTCCCATTACTGGAGGAGCTAAAGTAGTTTTATAGTCTTCAACTTCTGAAACTAAGCAAATGGTTTCAAGAAGTTCTGGAATTCCTAAACCTGTTTTAGCTGATCCCTTCAGGAGAATAACATCTCCTCCATATTCTTCTAGTTCTACTTCTTCAGAAGTTAATTGTTTTTTTATGTTTTCTAGGGAAGTATCTCCCCTATCAACCTTATTTACAAAAACAATTAACTTTAATTTATGACTTTTGTAGTACTCAATTATTTCCTTAGTTTGTGCTTGGACTCCATCATCTATAGCTATTACAAGAACAATTATGTTTGCAATAACTCCACCAATTGTTCTAAGTTTTGAGAAAATTTCATGACCTGGAGTATCTAAGAAGGTAATGAAATTATCTTGAAACTTAACTTGATAGGAAGAAATGTGTTGAGTAATATTTGCATATTCTCTCGCGGCTACATTAGTTTTTCTTATCTTGTCAAGTAGTGTAGTTTTTCCGTGATTTACGTGGCCCATAACGGCCACTACAGGATCTTTTTTTACTCACTCAATTTTGGACTCATCTTCTTCTCCAAAGGATTCAAGATAAATATTTTTAGGCTTCTCTTCACTTTCTTTAATGAATTTGAGACCAAACTCTAGACAAAGCTCTCTGCAGAGCTTTTCATCAAGTCAGGAATTCAAATTCATTTCAATTCCTCTAAGGAAGAAATATTTAATAATTTCAACAATTGGAATCTCAGTTTTTTCTGAGAAATACTTAATTGAAACAGCTTTATTTTTATATTGGAAGTGCGCCATTTGTATTTTTGAGTAGATTCCCTAGGCTTTTAACCTAGAGAAAAAGATTTAACTACTTAAATTATTTATCGTCTATATTAAATTCGTCTGAACTCTTTTTAAGTTTAGACTTATGTAGTTTGTAGATTCTTCCTGAGATGTCAGAAGTCTTTGCATCTCAGTCTTTATCAATTGGAAGATAATTAATTCTTTCAGCTTTAGCTTCTTGAATAGTTTTCAAGAAAATCTTTCAACCAGTCAATAGAGAAACTAATTTAACATTAGTTCCTCTTTTGCCAATTGCAAGAAGAAGATTGTCTATTGTTGTAATTAATGTAATTGAATTTTCCTCTTCTTCAGAAATTTTGTATCCCAAAATTCTTGTTCCTGAGAAAGCGTTAATAATATTCTTGATTGGGTCTGAATTCCAAAGAATTACATCAATTCTTTCATTTAGAAGTTGAGAGGAAATAACTTTTAGTCTATTTCCTTTTGGACCAATACAGCAACCTACTGGGTCAATATTGTTGTTCTTAGTGCTTACAAGTACTTTACTTCTCATTCCTGAAATTCTCGCAATAGCATTAATGGTTACTAATCCATCATGTACTTCTGAAATGTGCTTCTTCATAAGATACTTAACTATTGCTGGACTAGTTCTAGAAAGAATAATTGGACATCCAGCTGAGTTTTCTAGAACTTCCTTAATTTCGAAGTTGTAAATCTTTCCTGGAACTAAATTTTCATACAGTCTATATCCATCATTGGATAAAGCTTGAATTAAGTCTGATCTATAAACAATACCTTTAGTTGTGTGAGCTTCATTTTCAGGATCAATTAAGCTCACAATAATTTCTTTAGGAAGTTTTTCCTTAGTTTCAAAGATTTTTTCTACCATTCCCTCAAAAACTTCTCCCTTTCTACTAATTCACTTTTCGTGAATTTTTTGGTTAACAGTTTCAAGTGTTAATTTTTGGAAGTGGAAAAGTATATTCTTAACAATTTTTGTACTTAAATCTTCCAAATTAACAGGTTCTGAATAATATTGTCCAACCTTTAATTTCTTTTGATATCTTTGGGGCAACTTACTTACTGGAATTAAGCATTCACTATCTTCCATACCTTCTCCATAAAAATATTCTTCAGTAACTACTTTTAGTTCTTTTCAAAGTTCTATCTTGCAATTTTCAAGATCTATTTCCAACTTAACTAGACTATCAGAATATTCTCTCTCAAAAACATACTTAAATGATTCCTTTAGGAAATCTGAAATAGTACTCTTTTCTAGAGAGTACTCCTTAGAAATTTTTGTTATTGCTTCTAAAAATTGCTTGTGATTTATATGCATAGTTTCTTTACTATTATTCTTCCATTTCTTCTCCTTCCTCCTCTTCTACTATTTCTATTTTCTTACCAGCAACTCTTTCTAGTAAGTTATGAACAAGTTCTTTCTTGTTTTGACTGTACATAACATCGAAAGCAATACAGAACTCATAAAGAGATAGGTAAACCAAAGTAACTACTCCCAAAATCATTACTAAAGGAAGAGCAACATACCACGCTATTTCCGAACTTGTTTTTCACGCAACTATCCATAATATTAAATATAGTCCAAAGAGACAAAAAGATGAAACAAGCCCAGAATGAAAGTATTTCATTCTTTCAGGCTTGATAAGTTCTTTACATCCATAGTTTTCTTTAAAAGATCTGTGAACATAAAGAAAAAAGAAAGTTAAGAATATTGGTGAGCTGGCACTGAGTGTAGCTCAACTACCTGTATCTCCAGCATTTGTTAATGTCCCTTTACTTTTGAGAATAACCATGACAGCAAGGGCAATTGCAGGACCAAAGACACTAACAACTAGATAATATCAATATTTGTGTTTCCATTTAAGTACTAATCTTCCTCCCTCTCCTGTATTTGTAATTTTTTTATATAGTTATCTATTACAGCATGAACTAATTTGTATTCATCTTCTCCGTAATCCTTTGCTATTTGAACTGACTGTTGAATTAAAACTGCAGGTGTAGTTTTATATACTGAGTATTCTGAAAATGCTTCCAACAGTATTGCAAGAATACTGAGATTTAGTCTCCCAACATCTCAATCATCTCGTAAGAGATTATTGATTTGCTCAATAAATGAGTCTTTATTTTTGATGTATTTCTTGAAAATACGTCATTCAAAATCACTTCAAAAGTTTTTTCCAACTTCACCAATTTTTCTAGATTCATTGAGCTCACTTCAGATTAGATCTGAATAAATAGCTTCGCAGATGTGAATCCTCTTTTGAAGTCTTGTAAACCTATTAGAGGATTCACTCTCAATATTCAATTCATTTATCTCTTATTGTGAGTAGTTGACAACAACTCTAGATGTTCAGGTAAAGTTATCATACTGTCATCTTTATAAGCTATTAAAGTTTCTTGTCCTACTGCTTCAGCAATAGCATCGCATAGTAAGTTAGCTATTAAATATATTGACTTAGGAGAGAAATTATTGGCCGGAATTGAGAAGTCAATAATTTCTGGATTATTGTTACTATTAACTACTCCTACTACTGGAATATCCATTTTTTTAGCTTCCTTAATAGGAATTAAGTCATTTACTGGATTGAAAATTACCAAAACGTTTGGTAATTTAGAAAGACCCTTAATTCCATCGTAGTTCTTTTCAATTTTTTGCTTCTTTTTTCTTAATTGAGAAATTTCTTTCTTAGTTAACTGTTGGTGAAGATTTTCTTGTCTAAGAAAATCATCAAGCTCAGTTAACTTATTTAAAGTCTTGTTAACTTGTTTGAAGTTAGTGAATAATCCACCCAATCATCTTTGAGTGATATAGAAAGCATTAACTCTTTTAGCTGATTCCTTAACAATATCAGCTATTACTTTATTTTTTGAAGAAACAAACATAATTTCAAGACCTGATCTTGAAAGGTCATATAGATAGTCATAAACACTTTGAAGGTGTTCCATTGTCTTTTCAAGATTAATAATGTGTCTTTTCTTGTATTCTTCTTTTAGTAGATATGGAGCCATCTTTGGCTCTCATAATCTTGATTTAGCTCCTAAATGAAGATCAAACTCAATCATTTTTTCAAGAGAAATTAACTCCTTCTTATTACTCATTAAAAATACCTAACTATCTAAATTTAAATTTAATGTTTGTAGATTATCTCCTAACCTCTAATTTGCTCATACATATATAAAGATAATACTTTTACAAACCTACTTCTTTTTAATTTCTAAATAGAAAATTTAATAGTATAGAACACAAAACTCCTTAATTCTTAATTAAAAAGAAGTAGAAAGTATGTCATGAGAAATTCCTGTATCTGTTGTAGTTTCAGCTCTTGTTTTAGCTTCTTCTTATGTTTTTCAACTAATTTATAAGCAAAAAATTAGTGAAAAAAATAATAAAGAAAAACAAGAAGCTGAAATCAAAAAAGTTGAAATAGCTCATCAACATGATTCCAGTCAACTTAATCTTCTTGTTGATTTCGCAAAAGATGCTAAATCGGCTTTTGCAAAAGAGAAAGAAAATAACTTAAGAGAAGAAATTAAGAAAGAATTCGAATGAGAAAAGAATTCACTAATTGACGAAATTAACAGAAAGAATAGCAAAATCTCTATTCTGGAAGAAGAAAAAAGAGACTTAGTGAAAGAAAAAGATTGAATGAGCAACATGATAAATAGCTTAAAAGAGAATCAAAAAAATTATTCTCTTTTCATCAACTTCTATGATTCCTGTAGAAGTTGAGGTCTTAGTGATACTGAAACATTAAAAGATTTCATCACTTATTGGAGAGATAATAAAGAACTAATAGATCAGTCAAAACTAAATGCAAGCAAAAATAAGAAAGATGGTCCTATGAGCGGAAAACTACTTGAAAAAGAATGAGAAAACATTTTTAAGCAAGTGTTTTCTATTTGAATGCCACATTTTGTGGATTTAAGTAAGCAACCTAAAAACCAATTAGGTCAGAAAGCTGACTTCCTAATTCGTTTTTATGGAGCTAGAGGTCATATAGATGAAGGTATTGGGAGCATGAAAATACTTATAGAGTTAAAGACTTCTAATATTTCTAAGAAGTCTTTTAACGGTATTGAATGCATAAGAGAATTAGAGAAGCAAGTAACTAAATTACTAGAAGAAACTAGATACAATACTGAAAGATTTGATATCGCTCTCTTCATTGTTGGGGAGAGAGTTAGACAACAATTATTGCATTCTCAAGAATGCATTTGAATTGGTATAGGTCAAAATGAAAACCCAAACCTTGAGAATTGAAGAATAGAGGGAGACCCTATTCTTGTATTTACAAGTTATGAATTTTCTCACATTTTCCTGAAGAACTTATTCCACTCTTGATGATTATTCTCTCAAATGGTGAGTCACAAATTATTAACTAATATTCGAAAATTGAGACAATTTGAGGAACGAATTCCAAATATAAATAGACAAATATTGTCTTACTTGGACAAAGTAAATGACTCTAAAAATGACTATTTCGAAAAACTTCAGGAAATAATAGGAAAAATTTGAAAATTAAGTGAAGAATGGAGACAATGAATTGTTAAGAAAGAAGTTGGTGATGAAAATCTAAAAGTTATTAAGAATCAAATGTGTAATGCAATAGATTGAGTTAAAGTTTCATCCATACAGCACGATAAGAGATGTAAGTGTGAAACTTGTCAAAAAGAAAGATGAATTAAAAAGTGTAAGGAAGGTAAAGCAGGAGGAAAACTTGTTGTATGGGGGGAAAGTAATAATGAACTCATTAGATGAAAATCACTTAGAAATGACAATGAAGATTATTGTTACTGATAACAATTCCTGTATCCCTATAAACCCTTAAGAATAGGTTTATTTGGAGGGTCTTTTAACCCTCCACATTTAGGTCACAACTATCTAGCTAAATATGCAATTAAAAAGCTCAAATTAGACTGACTGATATTTATTCCTGCATATCAGTCAGTAGAAAAACCCAAAAATATTTATGCTTCTGCAGCAGATAGATTGCAAATGATTAACTTATCTTTCCCCAAAAAGAAGACAATAGTGTCTTCTTTCGAATTGAATCTACAACAAGCTGTAGAGTCAATAATTACAGTGAAGCACTTTAAAAATCTTTTTTCTTCCTCTGATCTTTACTTTCTTTTCGGAGAAGATCATTGCCCAACACTACATACTTGAGAAAACATTAGAGAATTGTTTTCTTTAGCTTCTCCAGTTATGTTCAAGAGAAATAAACCTTTTTCTCTTGAAAAAACTCTATCTTACTTCGAGAAGCTAGAAATCTCTAATGTTCAAATACTAAATAACTGTTATGTTCCTTTTTCTTCTTCACAATTTAGGACTTTCGGCAAAAAGAAATTTTTGCACAAAAATGTGCAAAAATATATTAAGTCTAAGAAGTTGTACCTACATACTTAATTGGAGTCTTATTGTGAAGAAGCAATAGGTACATCAATCTCTTAAAGGATTTTTCTTCTAATCCTTTAACTTCTCTTAATTCTTGAACATTCATAGAAGCTTGAGTAGCGAAGCTTCTATTTCTTCTTAATCTAAAGTATTCAGTTAGATCTACATATTCTGGTCTTGATTCTCTTAGCTTGCAAGCAGCTAAGTAGAAGCAAGTAATAAGTGCTGTAAGGAAGCACAGAGAAGAAAGAGGGCCAGTATAACTGGCCAAAATAGATGCTAGTATGTAATATCCTGTCAGGATAATATATCCTATTCCTCACAGACAGCTAAAGAAAATAGCTGTCTTTTGAGTACTATAGTTTTTATATTCCAGCGGAATAAATAGAAGTACTGACTGAATTCCTAGTCCTGAAAAGGACAGGAAGAAAGCTCCAACAAAAATAATTACATTTGTTAATCAAAAAATGTAATCACTAGTTCCTCCGAAGAAGTGCATAAGAGTTGCTGCTCCTGCCATAAATACTCAAGTAACCAACATCAAATTCAGAGAACACTTTACAATTGATGTTCTCTGAATTTGTGTTAAGTTCAACTTTCCTAGGAAATAAAGGCCGAAACATGTTCCAGAAAAGAAAACTACAGTGAATAATGATTTTCAATCAACAACTGATGAAGTTTGAGAATTTTTTTCTGTCCCTCCATTTCCTAAAGCGGAAATCATATCTTTCAACTTTCCAGGAACAAAAGAAGAAAAGAGAACTGAAACAACCAGAAGACAACTATAAGCAAGAATTCACATTCATGCTTCTTTTTCTCTCAGGAGAGTGAAATAGTTTTCTGGCTTACTTACAGTCAGTTTCTCCTTAAGAGAAACTATTTCAAAATCCTTACCGTTTAGGTAGAAAACAATTAAGGGAATAAAAGAAAATAGAGCAGTAATTGAAGAAGTTCACTGTCAATGTTTGGTTAAGAAAGTAGATACTGGAGAAATCATGAACAAAAGGTTTACTAATAGCCCTGAAAGGGCGAAAGTAAATCCGTTTCAAGCCGCTAATTTCTTCCTTTTTTCTGGAAGAACTAATTTAGATAAAAGAGGAGATATGTAAATAATTGTTAGAGTTCCTCCAGCCGCCATAACTAGTCTTCCCAAAATCAAAACTGTTCAATGAGGGCTAAAAATTAAAGGAAGTGAAACTGTCACTAATCCGCAAGCCATCAAACAGGCTTTTCGGAATCCTAACTTAAGCAATATATAAGAAGCTGGGATTGTGAAAATCCCTCTAGCAATGGTAATTGAGTAATTAACAGCTTCTGAAGCTACTCCTTTCGAAATTTCAGGAAAAGTTACTGCCCAACCAGTGGATTTTGAAGAATCCCCAGTCATCTTAGAGAAAATTAGCCAGTTTGTACAGAACATACAGTAGGCAAAAAATAGTGAAATTCACATATTAAAGGCCTTCGGATAGAAGGCCTTTAAATCTAAATTAAGATTTAGCTTATATTTATTATTTGTTCTCTCTGGAGGCCAAAACGGGAGAGTCTCCCTAAACCTAAAAGAAGCTAGCAAAATCCTAAAAAGACATTACTAACCTATTTTTATAGGGTTTACTTTTTAGTGTTTTGAATAACTAATTAATTTTAGATTAATAATTTTTATTGAATAAAAAAAAGAAAATCTTAGATTAGACCTTTGAATTCAATTATTTTTCCTTCTACCCTTTTTTTTAGATTTTCTTTTATTATTTCTCTCTACTATTACTTTTTTTGCGAATGGAATGATACTTCCTTCGCAACAATTAAGTTCGCAAACTAGTCTTTCAACTTCTCAAGTTGTTTCATCTTTTCTATATAACTCCTTCTTAAATGGAAAGAAGGCCTCCAATGGCCTTGAATTCTCTTTTTGAAATCTTTTTCTAAATTGAACAAAACTGTTCTATTTAGTTGCCATTGGATCTATTTTCCTTTTCATATACATAAAAAGAAAAGATAATTTCCAACTAGAACAGTTTTGCGATAAATATCTACCAGAATGTAAATTCTGGTTATTTCACGCAACAATTAGACCTGGAATTGATATCTTCTCTCATTTAGCCCAAAGTTGGGCTCAGAATGGGAATAGAGAAGAAATTAAGAGTGTTTTTATGTTGATGACAACAGTTGGAGTTTTTTACAACACATTTATGTATATGAGATCTTCTTGAGTTCCCCTAAAAGGTCAACTCTTTTCTCTTTACAAGGATAAATATGGTAATTTTGACTCCTCTAGACTTAGATACTTTTTAGGAAGAATTTTTGGTTTACTACTTATAGAAATAATTGTTGCTATATCTATTTATCACGTAATGAAATTAATTTTTCCTAGTGTTGAGGGAACTAGAAATCAAGAAGAAATAGAAAATAAAATGTCAAAAACTGAAAACATTTTGTTTGCAGCTTTTAACACTGTTATGATTGCTCCAGTTGTGGAGGAATTAATTTATAGAAGAGCTCTTCTAAAAACAGCTAAATTCTCAAATATAGCTGTTGTTACAAGCTCTCTTCTTTTCGCTATATCACACATGAGTGTGACTCAAGAAACTATATTTCACTTAACTGTTTACTTTGTTGGGGGAATGTTTTTTGCTCTAACTTATAAATATTTCAGAAATATTTGAACTAGCATAACATTGCATTCGCTCCACAATTTATGTACACTAATTATTTTTCTAGTGAAAATTAGTGCTAAAGGGGCCGCCGCAAAGTCCCACTTAATTATTTAGCTCTCTTTAGCGAGCTTCTATTAGTCTCTTATTTTCTCTTCAAGTTCTACCAAATTTAGATATTTTTTTATCTCCTAACTTAACTAGGTCGCCAGTAAAGAATACATTAACACTTGTTAAGAATTGTCCAACTCCAAATCCATCAACTTCTATTCTCTCTCTAATAAATTTCTTTATTCTTTCAGGAGTTAATCCTGAAGAAATATAAATCTTTACATGCTTCCCTCCGGAAGCATCTAAAGCTGATCTAAGTCTATTAACTAGAGTAGTATTTACTCCTCTATATTCTTCATTATCGGGTAAGTCACTTAGTGACTGATCCTTAATTGTGGGGTGAGTATCTACTCTCACTCCCTTCAACTTTCTTCCGAATGCTTTTAATACCTTTAGTGAGTCTTCAATTACGTTGTTATTGAAGTCCACTAAAGCAATTATTGGAAGAGTTGGGTGAGTCTTGTGATAGCATTTCATTGCTTTCACTATATCTCCCTCAAATATTTGGATAGCTCCGTGAGGGAGAGAGTGATAAACCTTTATTTTTTCCCTAATAAATGTAGGTAAATCCTTATAGTATGGAAAGCTCCTAAGATTAGGAGCTGAAAAAAGCTCTAATACCTCCTACATAATAAGATCAACAGTCATTATTTATGTTTCTGTGATGGTCAGATCTATCTGCCATACAAATAACTTCAATGCCTTGAGCTGATTCAATGCATTGCTTTGCATTTGTGGCTAAAGAAGAAGATCTTGAAAGTATTCCATCTATTAGTCCCTCATAGATGGCAATATACTTGTACTTTCCTTCTAGTTCTAGAACTACTTCTAAATTATCTACTTGAGTTCCCTCCTCTAGATATCTAACAATTATGTTTTTAGAACTAATTTCTTCTTCTAGTAGTTCTAGAACTTCTTTTATTCCAGAAAGGATGACTCCATCCTTTCTTTGAAAGAATTGCATAGTAACAATATCCTCAGAGTATGAGGATGATAATTCCTGAGCATCAAAAAAATAACTCGAAATAATTTTTCTGATGCTTCCTTTCACCCCCAATTAATTTAAAACCTTATCCTTATTTATGGGAGTATTTTTACAATTGACGTAAAAGTTCGACTTCTCCTGTGGCAGGTCTAGCAGTACCTTAAACTGTTAAATTAAATCCAACAAACGTACTTAATTTAGTCGGAAGCGGTCTAGGCAGTCTAGCAAGTAGTTACTTTCTAACTGTTTAAAAGTTTTTAATTAACTTTTAGGAAGGGGTCTTAGTCGCACTCTAAGGGGGAAGTAAAATAGGAACTTTTATCGGAGATGGGAGAATGACCCATTGCTTCCACCATTTTTATAAAGTTTTTATATAAGGGATTAAATATCTTATATGTCTAAGATAGTTAGAATCGGAATCTTAGCCGCAAATGGCATTGAGGATATGGAATTCATTATTCCATTTGATATCTGAAGAAGAGCTAAGTTTGTAGTAGAAACAATTTCTTGTGAAGTTAAGAATAATGCAACTTTGCATTATTCAAATATGAAGATTACTACAAACTTCAAATTAAAGCTGACTAATTTAGAACAATATGATGTATTGTTCTTCCCTGGTGGTCCAGCTTTTAGAGCTTATTTGTCGCCTCCAGCGACAGCTAAAGACTTGAGTGAATCAAAGCTACACACAACAATTAAAAAGTTTTATAAAAACCCAGATAAATGATTAGTTTCTATATGTGCAGCTCCTATTTCTATGCTTTCTATCTTGGAAAGAGAGCTGCACCCAGACACTAAATTTACTTGCTATAACGAGCCAAAACTAATTGGAGATTACTCCAAGCTTTGAATTGATAAGCCAATAGTTATTGATCATGAAAGAAAATTTATAACTGCTCAAGCAGCTAGTTGCGCTACACAACTAGCTTTCTTAGTAGTTGAACTGTTCTGCGGAAGAGAAGAAGCTACTAAGTTAGCTAAAACTATTCTTTACGATTACGTTTCTCCTTTAGATTCTTCTAATTAACTCTTAAGTTTTTAGTTTTTTTACTTAGTTAATTAAAAAAATTAACTAAGTATTAAGTTGTCTTACTAGTTCGTTGTTGTAGATTCACTCTCTAGCTTCCTTGCTGGAAGCTAGAAGTGAAATCAAAAGGTCAACTGTTTCTTCTGACAAATTTTCTTTTAGTTTTCCAATATTTTCTTCTTCAAAGTCAAATTGATTTACTTGATAAAGGAAAGTCAAATAGTTTTTCTTTTGACCTCCTTTATCAATTGTGAATATATAAGGTGATTTGTTTTGGACTCCTGTTTGCAGGAATCCAGAAAATCTATTTCACATTCTATATAGATTTTTAGTATCAAGAGGGGATTGCTGTCCCTCTTGTCGTTGACCTTCTGCAACTTGAACTTGTTGATTATTATCTTGTTCCAAAACTTCTGAAATCTTTTTCTTTAATTCCTCAATTGTTCAATAATCAACATCAAACTCTTCATTACTTTTATGTTGTTCATGATAGGAATGAAGAGCTTGTAGCAATGTTGAAGTAGGTCTAATTGGATCTTCTATATTTAGATATTTTTTAAGTTTTCTCTTTAAGTGAAGAGCTCCTAGGAGCTCTTTCAAATCAGAATTATTTTCTAACTTAGTTTTTCAATTGTCTTCGAAGAAAAGACCTTCTAGAATTTGACTATTTTGCTGAGATGATTCTCCTTCTTCATCAGATTTTTCTGATGAAAAATTAGTATTCTTATAGCTGTTTGAATTCCAGAATTTATCAAAAATTGCTTGTCTTAATTCTTCTGGAATTTCTCTAGTTGAAAACTTAGGCCCTATAAGGCCTAAGAATCCACTTAATTTCATATCACCTTCTCTTTCCTTTTCTTCAGAAACATTCTTTTTTGCAGCTTTAGCTGTAAAGATTGTTTTATTGGAGTGAAAACTTTTTTCTTGATTTTTTTCCTCCTTATCTTTAGACAATTGCATTTCGCCCAATAACAATGGGTTTTGCAAATCTGTTGGTAATTCACTAACAAAAGAAGAAGGTAAAATCTTTATTTTTTGGGAGTAATCCCCTTCCTCTTCTTTTGTTAATTCTTCTATTTTCTTTTGGTCAATTTCTTTCAATCAAACAAGATAAGCATTCTTGTTTGAACTTTGACTAAATATATGATTGATTAATTTAGATAGGTTTTTGTTCTTATCTTTAGTTAGTCAATAAATAGAGTAAAGATAAGAAAGTAACTCTTGATTGCTTTTGGAGTTACTTTCATAAGCTCCATCACTTAAGTAATAATTTCTAAGAACTCAGGAGTTCTTAGATTTAGTAATTAAAGGATTTAAATTTTTTTCATTTTCAGATCCTTCCTCTTGCCCTTCTTCTTCAGAGTCTTCATTAGATTTTTTGTAGCTCCCAAATATAGATCTTTCTTCAGTTGGCAAATTTAGCCAACTATTTAGGAAGAAAGTGTGATTAATTATTTTGCTTCATTTATCTCCATTATTGTCTTGGTCAGATTCCTCACTTTCTTCTGATTCTTCATTATTTTTCAAGTTTTCTTCCAAGAATTTGGAAAAACTTGAAATTAATTCTGAAATACTACTTTCTTCAGGATTTTCATTATTTTGCTTGCTAAACAATTCTCTTATTTTTTCTAGGAATAAGGTATTCATTATTAGAGACTTATTCTCTGATAATTTTTCTAATTGAGCTCTTTGAAGTGGCTCATTCTTGAAAGTCTCTTCTAGTGAAGAGATTTTTAGAAGTTCAGATTTACTTTCTCCCTTAAGTTTTTCTTTTAAGTCATTAGCTTTTTCCTCCAAACTATATATATCTGTTTCCTTCATAAAAGGACTAAATAGATTTACATAAAAACCATCATTTTTTCTTTCTGATGATCCATTATTTTCTTTTTGAGATTCTGAACTTCTTCTCTTTCTTCTTAGAGATTCAAACTTAATTTCTTCTTCCGAAGATTCTTCGGAAGTATCAATTTTTCTCTTAAATGGGTGAGGACTAAATAGTCCATCTGTAGGTTTCAAAAGAATCATCTTTTCATTTTCCTGTGAACTATCACTGCTATCGCTACTATCTGAATCAGTTTGTGGTGAGTGAACTTTAAAGGAAGTTGGAACTTCCTTATAAATTGATGAAAGGTTAGTTGAGAATTTCTTTATATTTCCAACTCAGTAAAGTTGGTCTAAGTATTCATTAATTAACTTAAATATTTCTTTGTGTTTTTCAAAGTATTCCTTGAAACTTCATTCTTCAGTTTTAGTTCCATTATTGAGAGTTAGTTTGAAAGAAAAACTTGAATTTGAAGAACTCTTAGATAGAAGATATTTGAAGAATGTTTTTTCAAAGTTATTGCTTAGGAAATCAATAACTTGATCTTTAATTTCTTTATCCATTGAGTCAATGGATAAATATTGAGAATTTAATTTATTATTTCTAGGAATGTAATAGAAATTAATTCCATCTGCCTCTCTTGAGGCAAAGATCTTATTAACTCCGGATATGAATCCTGTCTTAATTTCTCTTATTCCATAAAGGCATGCTTGATCTGCCCCATTACTTCCTCCATTCTTAACTGGGATTTTCTTCCAAAAATTATCATCAAAGACTGATTTTTCAACTAGCAAACAATGCTTGTTTTGCTCTTGTGTTTGAGATGATTGATTATTTTTAGGTAATTTTTCCAAGAACAAAAGTAGTGGGTTTTGAAGAACATCTTGAGAATTTGACTTAGTTAAGTCAAATTCGTCAATAATGTCTTTTGAGAATCCATTAGAACTCAAATTCAAAAGATGGAGATAAGTTGCTAACTTTCTTCCATCTGATATTTTTTGAAGTTCTGAGATAGTAAGCAATTTCTTTCGGAATTGCTTATTAAATTCCATAGGCTTACTATTTTTAAGATTCGTCATAAATTCCCTATATTTGGAGTTTTCTCCAAATTTAGGTCACAAATAATCTTTATTGGTACTCTTACTAATACTTCTGTAATTTTCGGAAGAAAAGGTTTTTTCACCTTGTCCATCCGAAGAATATTTAATATTTCACTCATAAACTGAAAAAGGTTTTTCCTTTTTCAGTCATTCTTGAAACACAAATTCTCTGAAATCTCCAAATTGGGATAACAAGAATCAACCTTTTTCCCCGAAGAAGAAATCAGTAAAGAAATTCTTTACTAGATTTCAGGAAAAATCATCTAAATCATTCTTAGTTTTCCAATAATGAAAGTGGTAGTAAAAGAAAAACTTATTTAGTTTTTGAGATATTGGGTGGAATCCCTCGGGATTCTGCCAAATTTTGATAATTCACTCCATAAGTAATTGCTTAACTACATTCGAAATTGTGTTTTCCGAGAATGTAGTTAAGTTTCTAGAGAATAGAAGTGAAACTTTTTCCGTTTCATTATCTCCAGGAACAGAAGCCAAAATATTTCTTCAACGCTTAAGCGTTGATTCATATTCTGTCATTTCTATTTTTTCTTCTGGAGTCCCAACAGCTTTAGCTATAGGGATTCCGGCCCCTCCCCCCAATATAGCGAGGAGTATTAGTTTTCTAAAAAATAGCATATTTTTTAACTAATTCAAGTGTCTACTATCTATATGATTTTTGAACTTAACATCATGAGGTTTTAGCTTATATGTATTGGAGAAGAAATTCTTTTCTGCTCCCTCTTTATTAATTATTTCTTCTGTTTCCTGAATTAGAAGTTCTGTCAGAACTTCTTCAGGAAGCATTCCAAATAAAGAACATAGTTTTTCTTCTGAAGAAAAATCGGAATCAGAAATTTGAATATAGTATCCACCATTAGCATATCCTTGTTTTCTCTTAAAGAATTCTTGACTTAAAGGGTTTTGGCTTTCACTATTTGTTCCATTTGAAGGAGCGGAACTTGAGCCTCCTGAATTTCCCCCAGAACTTCCTCCACTATTTGAACCGCTAGAACCTCCTCCAGAATTGGAATCACTAGATCCACTTGAAGAAGAAACTTGTGCAGCTTGAGCTACTGGTTGAGTCTGAGTTAAACTCTTATCTCCAAATATTTTTCCTATTTCTTCTTTACTAAAGATTTTGGAAGCATAAAGTGATTGGTTCATATTTTTTAGTTGGTAGATAAGAGCATTCTTCTTATCTTCCAAATAAAGTTTTCTTTCAGTAGTGGTACCACCACTTTGACCATTATCTGATCAATAAATAGATTCAGCTCTATAGAAGGAAGGTCATATCTTGCTATCTATTTGATATAGCCTATTTATTAGATCTTCTAATCTACTGAAACTATTTATTCCTTTTATGTAACTTATTAGATCATCTAGTTTCTCAAAATTAAATAGATTTTCTTTCCCATCAGGATTTATATCCTGATTCTTTTTCACTGTTTTTAGAATTACAGATACTTTTCTCTTTCCTGAAGATGAAGTATCTGACAAGCTACTTCCATCTTCATTTACTTCTGCCCCCCTCTTTCATTGACTTCTAATTGACATTTTCAAATCTTTTTTAGAATCAGAAAAGCCACCTCAATAATTCTCACTTACTTGCAAGAAAGGACTGGCTATCCTGTTGGTTGTACTGTCTTTACTTTTATCTAGTTCAAAAAGTAAGTAATGGTACTTACTTTTATCACTGAGTTGATTTTTTAGTGTATTTTGAAGATTTCTAAATTTATCTTTGGTTATGTAATCCAAAGATATTAGGAAATCTAACAAAGAGTTTTTTTCCTTAATGTTTATTAGATTGTTTTTTTGCCAAATATAGAACAATTGAAAATCACTGAGTGATTTTTGTTCTGTTCCTGAAACATAATTTTTATCCCTAAATTCAGGAAACTCTATTCAGAAATTAAAGTAATTATCTCCTATTTTTCGCAAATAATTTCTGAAAAGATATTTTTTCATTATTGACTCAAAAGATTTTTCAGCCCTCTCTATATTGCTTTTTGTTCAATAATCAGTTAATTGACAAGGTTGTCCATTACTTGGTTTAGCTTCACTTCCAGAAGTCTTAACCAAATCAAGTTGAGGGATATTTTTATTGAATTTCAAAATATCATCTCAACTTGTTTTTGTGGAAGGTTGTTCTTGACCTTTCTTTACAAATAACTTATTGCTTCCAAAAAAATTAGTATCTCCTAGCAACTTATCTTCTTTAACTATGTAGTTAATGAAGTCTTTTTGAGAAAACAATTTATCTAGCAAGAAGTCAAAGATAGGATCTCTCAAAAAGACTCTTTGACTATCTTGGATATTGAAACCATTACTTCTGACTCTCAAATCAATTTGAGGATCTTGAAGTAATGTTTTTACAGATTCATAGTAAGCAGAAAGTTTTTCTAAATATTTATTGTTTTTGCTGGATTGAGAATCATCCACTGAAACTTGTTGTGCAGCAACATCCGAATTCTTTTCGAAAGAAATTTTGAAAACTTTCTCCTGATCTGGGAATCTTTCTTCCCCAGAAGAAGATATATTGTAGGCGAAAGGAGAAGTTAATCCTTCTCTTAAATGGCTTTGCGCATAACTACTTAAAAGTCAAGAAGTTTTAAGTTCTCAATCTTTTTCCCCATAAGCTTCTATTATTCTTCTTCTAAGTTGAATAATTTTGGAATAATTTTTCTGTTCAGTTTGTAATTCAAGAAGTTTTCTGAGAGAATCAGAATACTTCTTGAAATATTCTTTATCCCTTAAGGAATCAAATAGAGGTGATTTATCACTTTTTGTAATAAAGAATTCCGCAAATAATCTATTAAAGTTACTGTCCAAATAACTTGAGAATTTTTCCACTCAGTCTTCTGAAGTGGAAATAACTTTTTCGAGAGAAATAGAAGATTTTTTATTTCAGATATTTTGTAAATTTCTGAAATTAAATCACTTGAATAATTCTTCAAGATGTTTTCCATTACTACTTCCTCAAGTTTCTTCTCCATCTAGCTTTATTGCATGAACTCCTCTTTGATCTCTAAAGAAAGTTCACTTAGTATCAGTTTCTCTGACATCATAAATATGATTCGCACTTTTATCATTTTTCTTAACAATTGAAGAATCAAACCAAAGGGTTTTATTCAGAGTTAAATTGGATTTATTTTCCAAAAATATTGAAATTGGATCATTGAAGTTATTTTGAGAGCTATTTCCCTTTAGAGTTAATTTGTTTATTTCTGAACTAACACTACCACCTCTTTGGTGGGAGTCATTCCCATTAATTTTTTTACTTACTAAGTAACTAGATACTAAAGCTGAACCTATTGAATTCTTTTCGAAAGAATTAAAGATATTTATTAAAGTCCCATTTTGAGGTTGGTCTCCCATTCAAATTGGGACATATTGTTTTTCTAGATTTAATTGATCTCCGGAACTATGGGTTCCATTCCCATTCTTACTTATTTTTGATAAGAAAGATTTGAATTTCTCAATAGTTTCCTTAGAAAATATTGGGAAAGAATAACTTGCTCTAGCAGGAGCATTATTTCCTAAATAAGAGAAATCATATTTTTCTCTTAATTCTGCTTCTGTAGCATTCTGGTTATAGTTCCAACTAATTAACCAGAAGTAAACTGGAAGAGTTTCTTCGAATCATTTTCTGTAACTTCAATTGAGGAAATCATATTTTCCTCAAATCATTCTTTCTGATCCCTCAGTTTGAGAATGTTGTCTTGTCGGATAAAACCCTGTTTTATCCCAATTAGATTTGTTTTCAATTTTTGAAGGATAAACAAAATCTCCCTTACTTAAGAAATATTTACATATATCTGTATTATTGTCAGAATCATGTTTTCACTGCTGTTGAGAATTAATCTTGAAATCAAATCTGTTTACAAAAGTTAGGAACTTTTTGACAAGTTCATAACTTTTGAAACGAAGTCCAAAAGAATTCATACTTTGTTTTGATCCTCAATAGTTATCCCAAAAGTCCCTTTGGGGATTTTTAGGTTTTAGTTTTTCTCACGCATTTTGGAATTGTTCTTCATGTTGAACTTCCCACTCTTTTAATTGCTTATAAGTTCAGTCGGAAGACTGAGAAAGATATCATCTCTTAGATAATTCTTGAACGAAGGATTCTAGTAATCCTTCTTGAGCTTCAGAATTTATAAGTGATTTTTGAAGAAATTTAGAAGCACTTACTTGGTCATATATATTGATATTTGTTAAGTCTTTAAGTCCTTCTTTTAGAGGAGATACATCATTATTTCAATGCTGTATCTCTCTAACTATAGGAGAAGTAGCAACTACAGGAGCTAAAACTCCTGTCCCTACTACTGCAGTAAAGAGTGCTTTTTTTAATGTAAAAAGAGAAAGCATTTAGTTTTTTCTTTTTAAATTATTTAATAAATAATAGGAATAAATTAAAAAACTATGGATTTTAAAAAACTAAATGATCAAGAAATAGTTAGAAGAGAGAAGTTAAATAAGCTCATTGAACTAGGAAAATCACCTTATAAAGTAGAAAAAGTTGATGTAACCTTCTCTCTTTCTGATGTTATCTCTAGAGGTCTAGAGATAACTCAATCCTTCTGTTGTGCGGGAAGAGTTCTACTTATAAGAAGAACTTTCTTTGTCCTGTCAGAAAACGGGAAAAGACTACAAGCATATATAAATATAAAAGAAGATCAGGGCAAAGAACTATTTAAATATTTTGATGAATTTGTAGACATAGGAGACTATTTAAGTATTAGTGGTAATTTGTTTACCACTAAAACAGGAGAACTTACTGTTAATGTTTCCTCTCTGCAAATTATTTCTAAATCTCTAAAACCTTTACCAGAAAAAAGGGTTGGAATTACCAACCCTGAATTAATGATGAGAAATAGAGTGGGAGCTCTTCTAGTAAATAATGATCTACTAGAAGACTTAGGATGAAGATCAAAAATTATTTTTGAGCTTCGGAATTATCTAAATAGTCTTGGATACTTAGAGTTTGAAACTCCAATACTTCACAAAATAGCTGGAGGAGCTGTTGCTAAGCCATTCAAAACTTTTCACAATTCCCTAAAAGAGGAACTATTCCTAAGAATAGCTACTGAACTTCACCTAAAAAGACTAATTGTTTCAGGATTTACCAAAGTATTTGAAATTGGTAAATCCTTTAGAAATGAAGGAATAGATAGTACTCACAATCCAGAATTTACTTCTATAGAAATATATACAACTTATTTAGATATGGAGTTAACAATGGACTTAACAGAAAACATTATTCTACATCTAAATAAGTTGATATCGGAAAGAACTGCCGGAGAAGAAAGGCAGAGAGGGATTTCTTCTCTAACTTTCGAAAGAAAAGCTATTTGAGAACTTTTGCAAGAAAAATTAAATGTTGATTTCCTAAATAATCCTCCTTCTTTGGAAGAAATGCTTAAACTAGCCTCTAAGTGAAATATTCACTTAGAAGAACATGAAAAGAATTGATCAAGTATTTATGAAAAACTATTTGAAGACTTAATTTCTCCAGAACTAAAAAACCCTACATTTGTGTATGGTTTTAGTTCTGAGCTTTCTCCATTGGCTAAAAAGGATTTCAGTAATGAAAGATTTGCTAGACGTTTTGAACTATATATGGATGGAGTTGAATTAGCTAATGGATTCTCGGAGCAAAATGATCCAGAAGAACAACTAAATCAATTTAAGTTACAAGCTTCCAGAGAAACCTCACAAGGGGGAGTAGATTATGACTATATTTCTTGCCTGGAATATGGTCTTCCGCCGACAGGAGGTGTAGGAATAGGGCTAGATAGGCTCATTATGTTCCTCCTAAATAGACAATCTATTAAAGAAATTATTGCTTTCCCCCACCTAAAGGGGTAATTAAAGAAATTAAAAGGAGAGTAAGCTCTCCTTTTTTAAAAAATGAAAAATAACAAGTTAGTTCTTCCTCAATTATTTGTTAAGACTAATCATTCAATATTTGAATCCACTATATCAATGGATCAACTTATTGAATTTAGTCTTAAAAATAAACATAAACATGTTTTTTTCACTGAAAGTCAGTGAATAAAACATTTTCCCACTTTTCACTTAAAAGCTAAAAATAAGGGATTGATTCCCTTATTATCTCTCCACTATATATGAGAGAATTCTTCTGAATGACTTTTAATACCTAAAAATTATGAGGGCTATGAAGCCCTTTCTAGATTCACTAATAAAAATGAATTACTAGAAGATAATGAATGATCTCAAATTATCAAGATTTTCATCTCAGGAGATGAAAAATCTATACCTTGAAAAGATGATCAGGATTTTTATATCGCCAATTCTGATTGCCCTCAGGGAATCTCAGTTAGAGAAAATTTATTTTTAAAAGAAGAAGACTACGATCTTTTCGCCTTAGTCTCTTCCCTCAAAAATAAAAGTAGTTTTTCAAGAGAGCTAGAGCTTAATTCCCATCTCAAAAATTCTTATTTATTAAATAATTACTCAGAAAACAATAATGTTCAGCGAATAAAAAATCTAATAAAACTTCTGAAAGAATGTAACTTTTATTCCCTAAGGGAGAAATCTCAACTTTCTCTCTTTAAAAAAAATAAAAGGGGAGAAATACTAGAGCATTGTTCTAGTAGATTGGAAAAATATATTCTTGAATTTCCAAAAGAAAAACAATTGGAATATCAAAAAAGATACAAGAGAGAAATTAATTTATTCGACTTGAAAGGATACTGAGATTATTTCTCAATTGTTTGAGAATTAACTCAGTATATTCAAAAGTCAAATATATTGATAAGTCCTGGAAGAGGATCTTCCTGCGGAAGTCTTCTCATTTTCCTTATGGGAGTGAATCAAATTGATCCTTTTAAATATGGGTTACTTTTAGATAGATTCTTGAATGAAACTTCTGAGAGAATGCCAGACTTAGATATTGATATTGAGGGATCTAGAAGACTAGAAATTTTGAAATTTCTCCAAAGTACATTTGGAGAAGAAAGTTTTATTATTCCTTCAATTTTGAAGAGAATAAAAAATATTAATTCAATATTTGCAGCTCTTCAAAAAGTTTTTTCTGAAGAAGAAAAGGATAGTCAATTGATAGGTAAATTAATTGATTTACCTTTTCTAATACAACCGCACCCTTCCTCAATTATTCCTATATTTAGTACTTTCCTAGAAAGTACATATAAAGATGATAATTCTGTATTTCCAGTGACTCCACTGGAATACAGCTCAACTTCTTATATCCACTTACAAAAATTTGACCTCCTATCCTCTCAATATCTGGAATTTATCTCAGAAATAATAAAAGATATTGGCTTTTCGAGCCAACAATTATTTGAGATAAATTTTGAAGATAAAAATACTTGAAATCTTCTAAATAGAGGACTAACTTACTATCTCTTTCACTTAGATAGTAGTTATATAAAAAGTATTATTCCTATGTTTGAGCTCAAGTCTATTTCAGACTTAGCTCAATTACTAGCTATTATTCGTCCAGGAATAAATAAACATATCTCTAAATTCCTGAACTATAAATCTCCAAAAGATTCCAATTGTCCTCCCCTAATAAGAGAATTATTACTAGAAACTAGAGGAATAATTCTCTTTCAGGAACAAATAATGAATATAGTTTCTAAAGTGACAGGAATGTCACTTTCTAGTTCTGACAAGTACAGGATAATTCTTCAAAAAAACAAAATAGAAGAATTATCTTCCTTAAAAAGAGAATTTTTCTCTTTAGCTAGAGAAAAAAAGAGAAATAATTTCGAAATTAATCAAATTTGAAATTTCATAAATACTTTTGGAAAGTACAGCTTTAATAAATCTCATGCTGTAGCTTATGCTGCGCTTTCATTTCAAGCAGCATATCTAAAAGCTAATTATTGTGAAAAATTTTTTATTTCAGCAATTAAAAGAGAGGGATTAAGTGAAAGTTGTTTGGAAGAAATTAAGTCTATGGGCTACAAAATTAAGGTAATTAATTTCTTAAATAAGGTAAGTCACACAGGATTTTTTGACTCAGAAAAAAAAGAGTTTTATATAGGACTTAATGGAATTAAATATGGATCTTCTCAACTATTTCAATTAGTTAAAAAGATTGAATCTGAAATAAAAAATAATTCCTCAAATTTAAGTAATTTAATTTCTCTCCTCCTCTCTAACGGAATAACTAGAGAAGATATAGAGAAATTAAATTATCTTGGTTGATTTAATCCAATATTTTCTGGTGAAGAAAATCCCTTATATTTATCTTTTGAATGAGATTCTCTTTATAAAAAGCTAATTTTTGGGACAAATAAAAAAGAAATTAGAGAATTTTCTGAGCAAGAAAAAGAAGACTTTAGAGATAAGCAAATTAAAAATCTCAACTTTAAGTTGGATTATTTAATTGGAGAAAATTAAATAAATGGTAAGCGCGCCCAAGAGAGCTATCCTAATTGACGGAAGCTCTCTCATATATAAATGTTTTTTTCTTTAGATGCAGAAAAAAAGAGAGATACTCCCGAAATGAAAAAGAAATTTATGAACTTACTACTTTTACAAGTTCGTAAGTGAACTACTTTAAATAATTACTCTCACGGAGTAATGATTTTTGATATTGACAGAAAAAGCTTCAGAACTGAATTACTTCCAGAATATAAAGCTAATAGGGATCCAATGCCTCCAGAATTACTTAGTTGACTTCCTGAAGCTGTTTCTGCAGTATCAGAAACAGGACTTAAAGTCGTATATGCTCCCAAGGGTTATGAGGCAGATGATTTAGCTGGAACTATTTCTAAATCTTTATCCGAATACGACTTTAAAGTAGATATCTTCACTACTGACAGAGATTTTTTTCAACTAGTTGATCATTTAATCTCTGTCTATAGAGTTGGGAAATCTTTCCAAATTGAAGTCAATAATCACTTAAATTTCTCCCAATTAAATGAGGGATTATTGCCTTCGCAAATTCCATTACTAAAAGCTTTATCGGGAGATGCTTCCGATAATTATTCTGGAATTCCAAAAATTGGCCCTAAAACAGCAACCAAACTAATACAACAATTTAAGACAGAAAATATTTTTCTGTCTTCTTTAGAAGAAATACAAGAAGAAAAATTAAGACAAAGTATTCTAGAAAATGAGGAACAAATAAAGTTGTTCCTAAAAATATCTAGAATAAAGACTGACTTAGATTACAAATTTGAAATCTCTGATTTCTTGCTAGGAAAACCAACAACCCCCACAACTCTTCTTAATTAGGCTTTCTCCTTTCCCCCCCTATTTGGGGGGGGAAGAGAGTTACCTAACTAAACAGTTGCTTGCTTTTTCATTAATTTATTTAAGAAAGTTTGATTGACGCATTTAACTGAAATGGGTTTTTGATCATTTCCGCTTAAATTGAAAATCAAAGCTTGATTTCCTTCTTTTAACTCTCCTTGTAAATTATTCTTCTTTTCTTTGAGTTTTGTTAATAGATTTTTACATGTAATTCCTTTTAGATAAAAGGTTGAAGCCTCTTGCTTCCCATTGTCTGGCAATATTTGTCTTTCCTGAGAATTTGATTTAACTATATTTTTTCAGCTACTCTCATTTAACTGAGTTCTTTCTCTACCCCCTCATAATCAAGAAATTGAAGAAACAAAAGAAGACAGTCAATTTACACTGTCTTCTTTTCCCATATATCAAAACAATTCTTTATTACTTTCTGTTTTTGATTTAGCTTCAGCACCTTTTCAATTTGATCCTTGACCTCTAACAATTTTTAAATTACCTGATTTGTTATTTAAATCTTCTTTTAATCCACTTCCAATAACTATTTCTCCATTTTCGCCCTGTTTAAAAATAACTAAATTATTAGAATTTTCATTTTTCTTCTCCTCATTGGAAGAGAAAAAAGTTATTGTTCCTCCACCTATAGCTCCAGAAAAGAGAGCTATAGGTAGTACTAGCTTTTGGAGCATAAGGTTTTATTTATTTGCCAGTTAGAATTTTATGCTCTACGAAAGGATTTCCCTTGTTAAGGGAAATCTTAAAAATAACTAGATTAACACTGAAGATTTATCTTCGCAACTTAAAGATATAGTAGATTTTTCTGTCCCAGAAAAGATAATGGGAAAATTATTTTTTTCTCCTTGAAGTTGTCACTTTAATTTCTCTTTACTCTTATTAATTGCATCCTGCAGCTCTTTGCATTGAATTCCTTCCAAAAAAATTTCTGAAGTTTGCTTTTTATCTTCAAAATAACTATTTGAGTTTGACTTCAACATATTCCCTCAAGTATTGTTCGCTAATCTATTTCGATTATTGCTCTCCAGAATTCAAAAGGATTCTTGAGAGATAAAGAAATTTCATCATATAGGATCTTCTACCTTTCCTAAAAGTCAAAAAAGGGTTTGATTTTTTAAATCCTTATCTTCAGCATTTATGTATTGTCATTTATTTTCTTTAGTTCCTACCATTTTTAAATTTCCTCTTTCTCTCTTTATGTCTTCTCTTTCTCCATTGCCGACAAATATTTTTCCATCTTCTTTTTGTTTAAAAATAGATATATTATTTGAATTTCTATTTCTTCTCCGATCTTTGGAGAAGAAAGAAATTGTTCCGCTACTGGCAGCTCCAGTTGTCAGTAAAAAAACAGATGATAATAGATTTTTTAGCATTTAGAAGTTAGTGATTTTAGTTCAAATTTTAGGTTTTTTTAGACTTTTTTGTCTCTTCAATCCCTCTAACAGAGGGCTTTTAGTTAAGTCTAATTAAATTTGTGGTTTTTTATCTTCACAATTTATTAATAATTTTTCAGAATTTACTTTTTCTTCTAAGTAACTCTTTATATTCTCTTTTTCTTGAATTTTTTTAATAAGTTGATCACACCTATAATCTTCCAGAAAAATTTCTAAAGATTTACTTTCTTTAGATTTATCTAATAAATTACTTGAACCAGTAGATTGGAGCATTTCACTTCATTTTCCTGAAGATGAATTCCCTCCCAACTGTTGTCTCTTACTACTATCTAAATATCATTTAGAGTTTTGGGCAATCAAAAAATTTCATCATTCAGGGTTTTCATCTTTTCCTTGCTTGTAAAAAGTTAAATTATTGGAATTCTTATTCCTATTTTGATCTTTGGATAAATAAGTTATGGTGCCGCTTCCAGCGGCTCCAGTAGTTAATAAAAGTACAGGAACTAAAAGACTTTTTAGCATCTGAAATTCCTTAAATTTTAGTTAGATTTTTAATCTTTTATTTTTTCTCGCTCCCTTTTGGGGAGCGAGAAAAAAACTACTAACTAATTAAATTTGTGGTTTTCTGTCGACGCACTTTATTGTTAAACCTTTGGAATTTTTTTCATTTTCTAAATATTCTTTTGTTTTGTCTTTTTTCTTAATTTCTTCAATGAGATCTTGACATTTAACATCTTCTAAATAAATTTCTAAAGATCTATTTCCTTTAGAAATTTCTTGACCAACAACTCCTTCTTTTTTAGTTATTTCTCCTCATCTTTCTCTACCTCCTATTTTTTGTCTATCTTGACCTTCTAAAAATCAATCAGAATTTTGTTCAATAAAGAAATTTCACCAATGATCTGCCTGATCTTTCCCTAACAGTCAAAACAAAAAATTATTGTTTGAAACCTTTTTATCTTTAGCTTCGACAAACTTTCAATTATTGTCTATATTTCCGATCATTTTTAAATTTCCATTTTTAGTTTTTACTGTTTCTTGTAGGTGATTTCCGACAAGAATTTCTCCACTTTCAAGCTCTTTATAAATTGTTAAATTGTTTGAATTTTTGTTCCTATTTTGATCTTTAGAAAAGAAAGTTATAGTTCAACTTCCGACTGCTCCCGTAGAGATCAGAAGTAAAGGAGCTAAGAGAGTTTTTAACACTTAAGTGGTTTCATTTCCATCTAAATTTGTGGACTTTTATTTTTGCAATTAATTGTTATTCCTTCAGAATTTATTTTTTGCTCTCAATATTTCTCAATCTTTTTCCCTTTTTTAATTAATTCAACTAATTTTTCGCAAGTAATTCCCGCAAGATAAATCTCTGAGGATTTATTTTTCTTACTCTTTTCCTCAGTTTTAGTTATTTCACTTCACTTTGAAGAACCTGCTAACTGTTGTCTTTTTTGTTTTTCTAGAGTTCAACCAGATTCTTTGGCTATAAAGAAATTTCATCATTCTTCCCTCTGATCTTCTCCCAATAATCAAAATAAAAATCTCTGACTACTATCTTTTTCATCTTTGGCTTGGACAGATTTTCACTCTCTATCTATATTTCCAATCATCTTTAAATTTCCTCTCTTTAGTTTCACTTCTTCTTGCATTTCATTTCCTATAAGTATTTCTCCTTTTTCTCCGAAACTATAAATTATGAAATTATTTGAATTTTTATTTCTGTTTTGATCCTTAGATAAATAAGTTATGGTGCCGCTTCCAGCGGCCCCAGTAGTTAATAAAAGTGCAGGAGCTAAAAGAGTTTTTAACACTTAAAACTTTTATTTATTAAATTTCTTCTCCCCTTCTTCTAGAAGAAATTCCTCTTATTAACTAAATTTGAAGTTTCTTATTTTTACAACTTATCGATATATTTTTTGAATTTATTTCCGCATTTAAATATTCTTTAATTTTTTCTTTACTTTCTATCTCTTTAGTGAATTCTTCGCAACTAACTCCCATTAAATAAATTTCTGATATCTCTCTTTTTGTAGATCCTTCAGTAGAACTTTGAGTTCCAGTATTATCAGACTTAATAATTTCACTCCACTCTCCACCCTTACCAAATTCTTGTCTCTTATTTTTTTCTATAGATCATCCGGAATTTCTTTCAATGAAGAAATTCCATCATTGAGTTTCTGGACTTTTACCTAATCATCAAAATAACAATCTTTCACTAAACCCTCTTTTATCTTTAGCTTGAACAGATTTTCACTTACCATCTATATTTCCTACCATTTTTAAAATTCCTCCAACTTGCTTTACTTCCTCTTGAAGTCCGTTGCCTATAAGTATCTCTCCTTTGTTTCCTCCCCAGTTATAAATTGTTAAATTGTTCGAGTTTTTGTGTCTATTTTGATCTTTTTGCAGAAAAGTGAAAGTGCCCCCCCCCCCAGCGCTCCACTAGACAATAAAGCTATTGGTAACAATAATTTATTCAAAGGTTTAACTTACTTTCCCCTAAATTAGGGGGGGGGAAATTATTTTTAACCAAAAATTGAAGAAATTGGATTTCTTTTTTGACAACTTACAGAAATATTGTTATTTTCTCTACCACCATTTTGGAAGTATTGTTTAATTTTTTTTCCATTTTTTATGGAATCGCAAGTAAGACCTTTTACATAAACTGTTGAAGAATTTTTCTTTTTCTGTGTTTGTTCAGAAGGAGAATTTCCATTAGTCATATCTTTTCAATTTGCATTAATTCCCAAATTATTACTTCTTCCCCCTCATAATCAGGATACTGATTCTAAAGCTGAATCAAAGAACCCTCCTCCCGATTCTTTCCCTAGTAACACTAAAGTGTTTTTATTTTTCTTATTGGAAGAAGTACCACTATCTACTCTTTTTCATTTCTCTCCTGAAAAGCCAACAATATTTATTTGATCTTTTTTAGTCTTTAGTTTGTCTGACAAACTATTACCAATTACTATTTTTCCTCCAACACTTCCTCCCTCCACATCCTTATAAATAACTAAATTATTTGAATTTTTGTTTTGTTCATTCACATTTTTAGAGAAAAAAGTAATTGTTCCTCCCCCTAAAGCTCCAGAGAAAAGAGCTATAGGAATTACTAACTTTTGTAACACTTAGAACCCTCTAGCCTTTGATTTAAAAGTTTAAATTTTTAAAACAATTTTTGACCCCCCCACAAAGGGTCAAAAAATAATTAAAGGCTTAGAGATTTAATTTCTTCTTCATTTCCCTCTATTCTTTGCTCACAAGCTAATCCAGAAGTATTTTTTTCCTTAAAACCTAATGTTTTACAAATATCTTTAGTAAATATGCCAGAAGTTTTTAATTCCAATCCAATAACTTCCCCTTTAGTTTGTCCCTCTTTTTCTCCTTTTATTACTTTCCCTAATCCATTAATCATGTCTCCAACTTCTTCATGAAATCCTCCTGCAGTCCAAACTAGTTTGACTGCAGAATCAGATCTTTTCAGAACAGAACTTACTCTAGGATAAATAGAATCTTTAATTGCCGAAGAAACAGGAACAGCTATTCCTGCTCCTGTAGCTAGGGCAATTAAAGCTTTAAGTAGCATAATTTAATACTTCTTAGTTTTGGTGGCAACTTAAAATTGCCAATCCTTCACCATTGGCCAATAACTTAATTGACTCTTGATTATTCTTCAATTTCTCTTCATTTCTGTAATCAAAAACTTTCTTTAATTGTTCATCTTTTTCTATAGAAAAGTTTTTGTTTATTCCCTTGCAATCTAACCCACTAACATAAAAAGTTACTTCACCCCCTAAGCTACTCAAATATGGAATTCTTTCATTTTTTCTTTCATCTTCTGATTGAATATTTTGGATCATCGGAGTTCATTTTGGATCACTAGTATCTTCTTGATGTCCCCATTTTTCTCCTTTTAGTGAAAATGAGGAATTATTTTTTCCATCATTACTGAAATTTCAGGAATCTATTTTTAAAGTTATTTGACCTCCACTTTTTCCTTCTGCTTGCGCAGAAGTACTTTCCCCTATTTCTAGTGAGCCTGAAGAATTTTCTTTAAAAAGAGTTAAAGTATTTGAGTATCCAGAGGCTTTTGCCTCTGGAATTAAAAATGTTACGCCCCCCCCCGCGATAGTTCCTGCAGAAACAAACAAAGGAATTAAAAACTTACTACCTAACATATGAAAGTTATTTTGGAATTTTTAGTTAGTGCTACTTTGCTCGCAAGCCAATCCAGCTTTGACATTGGAAGAATCAAAACCTAATTTTTCACACATATCTTCTTTAAAAGTTCCTGATGTGTGAATTTCCACTCCAATTAAATCTCCTCTGGATTGCCCATCTTTATCTCCCCTTATAACTTCTCCTAAACCATTAATTAACTTTCCCGCTTCCTTGTGAATATCTTTTCCAACTCATTCAAGTCTAACTATTGATTCAGCTTCTTCCAAAGCTGAATAATGATTTGGGCTTATAGTATCTTTAATTGCTGAAGAAACTGGAACTGCAACTCCCGCTCCAGCAATTAAAACTGCTAATGCTTTTATAAACATTTAAAAATTACTTAACCGTTTTTATATTTTTATGGCAACTTCAAAGAGCAAATCCTGTTCCTGATTCATTTGGAATCATTTTTATTGGATCTTTATTTTCACTATTTCTTTCTCCTTCTTGAAAATTAAATAATTTTCTAATTGAATTATTTTCTGTATTGAAATTTCTTTCTATTTCGTCACATTTCATCCCCTTAACATAAAGAACTGTTTTTCCGCTCAATCCATCTAAGTAGGATTCAGAATTTTCAAATTCTTGTCCTTCAGCATCAATATCTTTAACCATTCTTTGCAAATTAGAAGTTGAAACTAAATTCTTTGTTTGCTCAGGATCTTCTTGATCAGTATCTCCAAAAAGATTTAGGTAAAAATTACTTTTACTTCCTTCTTTATATTTCCAAGAATCTTTTTGTAGAGTTACAAAACCAATTTGATTTCCTTTTTCCTCTAATCCTTTTTTAGGATCAACAAAAGGATTTTTGTTAGTTATATCTAAGTGTCCTTGAGAATTTTTCTTATAAAAAGTAATAACATTTGAATCCTTTTTGGGAAAAAATAAAACAGTTGATCCGCCTCCTGCTACTGCCCCAACAGAAGCTAAAAGTGGTAATAAAAATTTACCTGCCAAGTTACTAAATTAAAAAATTGTTATTTTAGTCTTTCTTGATTTGCTCACAACCTAAAGAAGAGCTTTCTTCATTTTCTTTTGTAAAGCCTAAATCTTTACAAATCTCCTTATTAAAAGCTCCAGAAGTTTGTAACTCTAAACCTATTATTTCTCCCATAGATTGATTTACATTTCCTCCTCTTATTACTTTTCCTATACCATTAATTAGCTGCCCAACTTCTTCTTGTAGCCCTCCAGAAGTTCATTCCAAAGTAACTATGGATTCAGAATTTTTCAAAACTGAATGAGATTTAGAATGGAAAGAGTCTTTAATTGCTGAAGAAACAGGAACAGCGACTCCCGCACTAGCAATTAGAGCAATTAAAGACTTAACTAGCATAAAACTTATCTAGATTTATGAAGAGTACTTAAATCTTGATGACAACTTCAGAAAGATATTCCACTCCCATTAGAAAGGAACTTAATGGGACTTTCATTATTCTTTTGTTGCTCTTCTTTTCTGAAGTTGAAATTATCTTTAAGAGATTCTTCAGGCTCTACTATGAAATTTCTATTAATTTCTCGGCAATCTAAACCTTTTACATAGAAAGTAGCTTTACCCCCTAATCTCTCTAAATAAGAAGTCTTTTCAGATCCTTTTTGCTCTTCTTCTCCAGTATTTTGAACCATTCCTTTTCATTCAGCATTTTTCAAAAATTTTTGTGATTCTTTTTCACCTATCAAGGTGAAAGAAGAAGTATCTTGATCTTTAGATTTATATTTTCAAGAATCTTTCTGTAAAGTTACAGCTCCTATTTTGCTCCCTTCCTCTGGCTTTCCTTCTGCATTAGCAAAAGGATTAATTCCTACATCTAAGGATCCAGAAGAATTTTTCTTATAAATAACAACTGCATTAGGTTCTTCGGAGGGTTTTCTCTCCGGAACTAAAAATGTTACTCCCCCCCCGCGATAGTTCCTGCAGAAATCAAAATAGGTAACAATAGCTTACTGCTTAGCATATGCTAGTTTATTTTAGAAAAAGGACTTAACCTTTTCTGGATTGCTCACAAGCTAATCCAGATTTTTTATCTTCAGAGTCAAATCCTAAATCTTTGCAAATGTTTTCATTAAATGTTCCTGAAGTTTCAAGTTGCAATCCTATAACTTCCCCTTTAACTTGTATATCTGAATTTTCATTGTGAATCATTTTCCCGAAACCATTAATTAAATTACCTACTTCTTGTTGAACTCCTTTACCAACTCAAGAAACTCTAACTATTGATTTAGAGTTTTTCAATGTTGAATGAGAACTTGGAAATACAGAATCCTTAATTGCTGTTGCCGCTGGAACAGCAGCTCCAGCGCTAGCAATTAACACAGCTAAAGTTTTTATCAACATAAATCTATTCGAGAGTTTCTAAACTCTCGTGACAACTTCAATAAGCTAATCCTCCTTGTTGGCTAGGGAACATTTTTGCTGGAATCTTATCGTCAGTCAACTTAAATACCTTTTGAGTTTCTTCATCCAAAAATGAAAAGTTAAATCCAATATTTTTGCAATCTATCTTGTCTATATAAAAAGTTGCAGTTCCACTAAGTCCATCTAATGGGTTTGAAGGTTCAGAATTTTGACCTTCTTCTTGATTTTCAGGCTTCATATCCTTAACTAATTGTTTTCATTCGGAGCTATTTTTATTACTTTCTTCGACTTCTTGAGCAAATTCTCCCAAAAGATTTAATTGAGAATTTCCCTGATCACCTTTTTTGTATTTTCAAGAATCTTTTCGCAAAGCAATTGTTGCTATTCCAACCCCTTGTTCTTGTCTTCCTTTTGCATCAGCAAAAGGATTCTTACCTAGAATTAGTTGACCATCAGAATTTTTCTTATAAAGAGTTAAAACATTTGGTTCCTTAGAGGGCTGAGCCTCCGGAACTAGAAAAGCTACGCCCCCCCGTGAAAGCTCCAGCAGAAACAATTACTGGCCAGAAAAACTTACCTAACATAAATCTATACTCTTACTCCCTGATGGCAACCCAAACCACTTTGTTTCTCTTTTTCAGGATCTTCTGGGAATCCCAAATTTTTACATACATCATCATCAAAAGTTCCTCAAGTTGTTAGTCTAAGTCCTATAACCTCAGCAGCATTTTGAGATCGTTCTTGCCTCTCACCTTTATGAATAATTTCTCCTAATCCATTAATTACTTCCCCAACTTTATCCTTCATATTTTCTCCCATTCACTCAATCTTTACTACAGAATCAGCTGATCCTAATATGGAATCTACATTATTTACAATCATTCCCTTTAATGTAGATGCCATTGGAACTCCCATTCCAGCTCCAATACCCAAAATACTTAAAGCTTTTAATAACATCTCCTATTTAGTTTAGTTTTCTCTCTGTATACAACTTCAAATTAACACCTTACCTCCCTCATAAGTTCTCATAGAAAAAGTATTGTGATCAAACATATTTCTTTCTCTAACTTTTGAATTTTCAAAAGTTTTATTTAATCCATCACAATTTACTCCTTTCAAATAAATCTCAGCTGATCCATTATGTTCTTGACTGTTATCTACTAAAGTATCTTGAACTCCTCTATTTCCACCATTCCTTTCTTCTACCTTTAATGTTTCCTGATTCATTTTTTGCCATGAAGAAGAATTTGTTTGTGGACTATTACTTTCTTGTGGGAGCTCTGAAACTTCTCTCTTTACTTCTTTAATCTTTTCCTCAGCTTCTTGAGGAGTGAACTCAAATTTTTCCCTAGTTTCTGGTTCTTTCATTTTTTCACCTGATAGGTGAAAACTTTGAGGTCTTTCAGAATTTACTCCTGAATCTTTCAAATTATCATACTCTCAAGTTTGACCACCAAATCTTAAAAAGAAAGTTTTCTTTTCTTTCCCTTCTCTATTAGCGCTAAATTCTTCATCTCCTAAACTCAACTTTCCTGAATCTTTACTCTTGTATAGGGTGACAATATTTGGATTATTTTTTTCCTCTTTTAACTGAGGAATCAACATTGCTGTTGTTCCTCCCAAAACTCCTCCAACTGGTAACAAAAGAGATAAAAATAATCTATTAGAAAACACCACTAACTCTTACTTTTAAGCACTAAATTTTACGAAAATTTAATTTAAATAATTTCTCGTGTCTATGAAGGTAATAATAGCTTTAGGAAATCCAGGAAAAGAATATGAAAACACAAGGCATAATGTTGGTTTTCATATTCTAGATAAATTCCATTCACTACATAATTGCTCTCCATTTGAGAACTTTTTAGGCTCTCAAATATCAAAAGGTAATTTTCTGAATGGAAATAAATTTATTCTTTGCAAACCTTATGAATTTATGAATAATTCAGGAAAAACATTCATAAAGTTATTTCACTTTCTGAAATTAGACATAAATAATGTCCTATTAATTTATGACGAGCTAGATGTTCCTTTGGGGAGTTACACACTAACTAAGAGGAAAGAAAAGAAAATTTCTCACAATGGAGTGAGAGATTTAGAAAATTTCTTTCCTCTTGATAGTATTCTGAAAATAAAAGTAGGTATTAGACCTCAAAGCGGGAAAAATCTAATAATTAAAGATTTTGTTATGGATAAGTTTTCTCCAGAAGAGGAAAAACAAATATCTTCATTAGAGAAGAATTTCTTTTCTATTATTGAAAAATTTATTTCCCTAAACGAAAAAGAGATTCAAAATCCAATAAATTACATCAAAAGATAACTAAATTTTTTCCCCATCTAGGGGAAAAATAATTCTTTTTATTCTTTTGTGTATTTTTGCATTTTCTCATTAAAAAATTCATACTCCTCAGAAGACAATATTTTTATATTTGATCCTTGTATTATTTCCTCTGCATTTCAAAATTTTTCTTTGCAAATGGCTTTTTTCAAAATAAACAGTTATTTTTCCTCTTTAAAGAAAGCTTAAAAAAATATTCTCCCCTTTATTCGGGGAGTTTATTTTCTTCCTAATTAAAGAACAAAGTATAAGTGATTTTCTCCAACACTACTTGGTGAATTAGGTAAAGCTTCTTTCAAATCTTTCAAAAATTCTTTATCTGAATTTTTATTTTCTGCATTTTGACATTCTCACATAACAAGACTTAAATGATTTTCATCAATTCTCTCAGTATTTGAGTTTTTCTCAAAGAAAGGTAAAAAATTTTCTTGGCCTTCTTGTAGAGATTTATGTTTTAAATCTGAAAACTTTCTATTTATGTCTGCACAAGTAGCTCCTCCCACATAAATTGTTAAATCTCCGTGAAATTTATTATTTCCTTTCTTCTCTTTAGGTACAACAGGATTTCTATGTTTACTTTCTCTTCCATCATCCCCAAATTCTTCTTCTCTCAAAACATTGGCTCAATCTTTTTGTTCTGAAACATCTCTAGTGTAATTACCTGTAGTTAATCTGAATGAACTTCCATTTTGGTTATCTATATTGTGCCTTCAGCCATCTTTATCTATTACTAAAAAAGAAGTTGAACTTAATGGAAGTTCCTCTTTTTCTGGGCCTCCCAACTTTAAATGGCCTCCTCCAGTTCTCTTATAAATTGTGATGGTGTTTGCGTCTCCATCATATTCTTTTTTAAATAGGAAAGTTGCTGCACCTCCAGAAGCAACTCCTCCCACTAAAACCAAAGGAAGTAAAAAGTGACCTAAAGCCATTATTCTTTAGCGCTTAATTCACAACTAATTCCAGCTAATAAAGCATTACCTCCAGTAAGTCCTAACTTACTGCAAGTATCCTTCTCGAACATTCCCCAAGATTTAAGTTCCAGACCTAAAACTTCTTCTTTCTTTCCCCCTCCACTTGGATTAGGACTATCAATTACTTTCCCTAAACCACTTAGGAAAAGTCCTAAGTTTTGCTCAGATCCTTCTCCCAATCACTTAACTTTTATGACTGATTTTGCTTGATTAGTCACTTCTGAAGCTGAAGGAAATTGTGTTTCCCTTAAAGAAGCGACTACAGGGAATCCAATTCCAGCTGAAGCAGCCAAGATTCCCAATAACTTAAGAGCAAACATTATTTAAAAGTTATGCAGAAGGAGATTTAGAGAACTTTTCTAAATCTCCATTAAATTCTGGGAATGTTTCTCTAAATTCTTTCATAAATGTTTCATATTTCTTTTGTTCTGCTGTATCCATACAATCCCACATTAAAAGACTAGATGTTTTTGAATCAGTCACAATATCTTTGTTTTGACCAAACACTTTTGTTTGCTCTTTAAGCTTGTACTTAAGTTCTGAAGATTTTTTAATTATGTCGCCACAAGTTGCTCCTCCAACATAAACTACTAGTTCTCCATTAAATTTGTCATTACTTTTTCTAGTAGAAGGTCTAGTAATTCCATTACTTCCGGAAACAACATCTTCATCTCTTGAGTCATCTTTCAATACTTTCCCTCAACTTCCTTTTCCCTCTAAATGTCTTATGTAATGTCCTGTAGTTAACTTAAAAGAACTTCCATTTTGGTTGTCAATATTATGTTGTCAACCTTCTTTATCTATTGAAAATATAGAAGTTGAACTCAGAGGAAGTTCCTGAGTTTCAGGACCTCCTAAACTTAAATGACTTCCGCCAGTTCTTTTATAAATAGTTAATGTATTTGCATCCCCTTCATGTTCTTTCTTAAACAAGAAGGTTGCTGCCCCCCCCGCAGACAATCCCCCTACCAAAACTGCAGGAAATAAAAAGTGTCCTAAAGCCATTACTCTTTAGCGCTTAATTCACAACTAATACCTGATAACAAAGCATTTCCTCCAGTTAAACCAAGTTTTTTACATACATCTTTCTCAAACATTCCTCAAGACTTAATTTCTAATCCCAATATTTCTTCATTCTTTTTGCCTTCCTTACTATCAATTACTTTTCCCAATCCACTTAGGAAAAGTCCTAAGTTTCGCTCAGAACCTTCCCCTAATCACTTAACTTTTATTGCTGATTTAGCTTTGCTAGTTACTTCTTCGGCAGAAGGAAATTGATTTTCTCTTAAAGAAGATACTAAAGGGAATCCTACTCCTGCCGAAGCAGCTAGGATTCCCAATAACTTAAGAGCAACCATTAACTATATATAGAGAAATTTATTGTATTTTGCATAATTTTCAGAAAACTTACCCATTAAAAATACCTGAAAAATTATTGCAATAAGAAATTCAAATTATTGAAAGTTCCTCCCCATTGAGGGAAAACTTCCTTTAACTCTTTCAAGAATTCCCCATATTCTTTTTTATCTTCTGAATTGTGACATTCTCACATAATAAGACTTAAATTCTTTTCATCAAATCTAGCCATATCAACACTTTTAGAAAAAAATGGTAGAAAAGTATCTTCTTTTCCCCCATTTTTTTGGTGTTGATAACTTAAGTCTGAAAATTTTTGACTTATATCTTGACAAGTAGCTCCTCCCAAATAAATTGTTAAATCTCCGTGGAATTGATTTCCACTTCGATCTTCAGAATCTCTTTTATCTTTTTTAGATTTATTAGTTTCTCCATCATCTTCTATTTCACTTTCTTGCAAAACATTTCTTCATCCCATTTTCTCATTATTAGATAATGTTCTAATTTGATTTCCTGTAGTTAATCTAAAGGAATTTCCATTTTGATTGTTTGTATTGTGTTTTCAACCATCTTTATCTAAAGAAATAATAGTTGAAGATTCTTTAGAAAGATCTTGATTTTCAGGATTTCCTAAACCTAAATAACTATCTTCAGTTCTCTTGAAGATAGTTATTGTATTAGCATCTCCTTCATGTTCTTTTTTAATCAGAAAGGAGGCTGCGCCTCCAGAAGCAAGACCTCCTACTAAAACAAAAGGTAATAAAAAATTACCTAAAGCCATTTTTACTTAACACTTTTTTCACAACTAACTCCAGATAATATAGCTCCGCTTCCAGATAATCCAAGATTTTTGCAAATATCTTTATCAACTATTCCTCAAGATTGAAGTTCCAATCCCAGAATTTTTTCTTTTCCTTTATTTCCGTCAATATTTGGGCTATCAATAACTTTTCCTAATCCATTTAGGAAAAGTCCTAACTCTTCTTCAGAACCTTTTCCCACTCACTTAACTTTTATGGCTGATTTAGCCTTATTAGTTACTTCTTTTGCAGAAGGAAAACTAGTTTCCTTCAAAGAAGAAACTAAAGGAAATCCAACTCCGGCTGAAGCGGCCAAAATTCCCAATAATTTAAGAGCGACCATTAATTATTTTTGTCTTCTCTAAAAGATGGATTTTTTAATCTTCCAATTTAAGTTCGGAATTGAAATTTGGATCTTCTTTGTTTTGGCACTTTCACTTAAAGAAACCATCTTTTGTTAATAAAAAATTAGCAGCGTTAGCTTCTAAGAAAGACAAAAATCCTTCATCTTCTTTTCAATCTTTATGTTTTAAGTCTGCAAGTTTTTGATCTATTTCTTGACAAGTAGCTCCTCCGAAATAAATAGTTAGATCTCCGTGAAAGTTGTTGTCAACTTTCACTTCTTGTGAAGAAGTATTTACACTTTGTCGATTACTTTCATTTCTATTAATTTCAGGATCATCTTCTTTCTTCAGGACAGCTTCTCAGCCTCCTTGTCTAGATAAATTTCTAGTTTGAACTCCTGTAGTTAATCTGAATGAATCTCCATTCTGATTATTTGTATTGTGTTTTCAGCCTTCCTTATCAAAAGATAGGAAAGAAGAAGGATTATTAGATAGGTCGGGATTCTCGGGAATCCCTAAACCTAAATTACCTGATCCCTTTCTCTTAAATAGTGTTAGTGTGTTTGCATTACCTTCATATTCTCTTTTCATAAGAAAAGAAGCTGCCCCCCCCGCAGACAGTCCTCCAACCAAGACAATGGGGAATAAAAGGTTTCCTAATGCCATTATTGTTTATTACTCTTTTCGCAACTAATTCCAGATGTTAGGGAATTAGTTCCGGAAAATCCTAATTTTTGGCAAATATCATCTTCAAAAGTTCCTCAAGATTTAATTTCTAAACCCAAAATTTCCTCTTTTTTACCTTCTTTATTATCGACAACTTTTCCTAATCCCCTCAAAAGAGTTTCAAGTTTTTCTTCAGCTTCCCCTCCCATTCACTTAACTTTTAGGGCAGACTTAGCTTGTTCAGTCATTTCTGAAGCTTTAGGGAAAGAATTTTCCCTAAAAGAAGAAACTATTGGAAAACCAATTCCTGCAGAAGTAGCGAAGATGCCAAGTAGTTTGAGAGCTACCAATGTATGCTAGAAAACCTTATTATATTTAAATTTTTTATCTTTCTTGGATAAAGAAAAATAGGCTAATTGAGGGAAATTTTCCCTAAATTATTTTTGAAATTCAGTAATTTTTATGCCTTTTTTGCCGAAAAAGACATTAAGGGAGTGAAAAGAGCTGAGAGAATAAGATGAGTGTGAAACTATTATATGGCCTACCGGCCACACTACTAACCAGTAGTTTAATAACTGAAACAAGTCAAATTGACCTAGACAGAATTATTCAACAAAATGTTTTGAAGAATAAAGAAGTTCTTCTACAAGAAGAATTCAAGCAAAATCTTGAATCCTTTAATTCTCAAAAACATGACTCAAATCTACTTCTTCCCGTTAATGTCATGATTTATGACAATTACTACAACAGATACTCAGAATGAAAATACTGAGATAAATATACATTTGAAGACAATGTTCTAGTTTTCGACAAAAAACAATATGACTCCAGCGAGTCATATCAAAGTGCATACAAAAAAGTATGACTAAATGAAATAAGACATATGAAAGATTACAAGTACTACAAAACTAATATGGGTCAATTCCCGTATAGAGATGACAATCTAAATATCAATTGAATTGATGGAAAAGGTTCTGGTCATCAATTAAAAAATATTCTCTCTTTAAGTCTTCCTGAAAAAATTGAAAAACCTTTTGAAATGCACAAGAAAATTGTGCAATTAAATCATGCCTTCCCAGTTAATAAGGCAATTGAAATATTCTCTGGATACTGAAAAAATGGCCAACTAAATAAAGAAAATAATGTTATTTCCGAAGTAGAATATGGAAATCTAAAACTTCATCCCAAAAGATGAAGTGATATTTATCACAACTTTCAAGGAGAAAAAGTTACTTGCCAAAACTTAGAAACAAAACAAGATAAAGATTTAAAGGAACACAGATCCTTCATTTCTGAAGGATTCGACTCTAAATGTCACCAAATAAATGTAATGGACTTCTGATCATTCTTCTGATACAACAGAGATAAAAATATTTACTCTTCTGGATATGTTGGATACAAATACAAAGTGCCGAACAGTTGAACAACACAATACTTCTACTATTCACTAGGAGAGTGAATGCTAAATAGACCTGTGCAATATCAAGTAAACGAGGCTCAAGACAATAACGACAAAATATGATACATTGACTTTGACAATGTATTTATTCCGGAAATAAAAGTAATTGATAGCAAAATTTCTGCCCCAAAGAAAAAGCCTTTGGCTCCTAAATCAAGCAATCAAGTTCTTCAACTATCAATCTATCTAAATTACGACAAAATCAAAGAACTTGATGCTTTCTGAAAGATTAGCCCTCATCTGAATTATCAAATGAAATTCAAGTTAGATGGAAAAGAACACAAAATAGATTTCCAACTAAAAGATGTTCTAGAAGGAAAGAGTTACAAATTGGAGAACTCAGACAATAAATTCTCTAATTACTCCTTCTCTAACTTTGAGTTACTAGTTAATTCAAATAACTCAAAAATAAAAATGGTTTCTCCAAATAAGGAATCTTTCAAATACAAATTGAATCTATCTATTATCAAGCAAAGATTTAACCTGTTTCACTCAATACTTCTTGACCAAGATGAATTGAAAAACTATTACTATTCAGAACTAAAAAATCAAGAAAAGTTGGAAAAACTTTTCTACTCTGTATCTACAAATCCAGAAAACAATAAGAATAAATTTGTGCCACTCACCAAGGAGTGGCTAGATCTCCTAAATATAAAAATTACAGGAAGTGACTTTAGTCCTGCAGTATCAATAGAATACTACGATTTCTTGTCTGACAAAAATAAAAAGATTGAATACTCTGACCTTCAATTCTTACCTAATTTTTCTGACAAAGGATATATCAGAAAAGACAAATTCTCAAGTACTGAAGAAATCATTACAGCACAAACTAGTCAGAGAATAGGTAAGTACTTCTGGGACCACGTGGACCTTAAGTTATCTGAAAAAGATATTCTAGAAGGTACTGAAAAATATCAACTAACATCCAAAAACATTAAGCCAGAAGAGCAAAGCATATTTAATGACTGATTTACTCACTATAAAAATTCCCCAGTAACTCTTAAAAATAGTTTTGATAAATATCTAGTCCCTAAGTCTCAAGTTTTGAACTTAGAAGAAATAATCAAAACTAATAATTTCAAAGATTTATTCAGAATTAATCACGAAAGAAGAAGTCAAAAAATTAATTTAGCTCTTTCAGACTTTGAATTCAAAAAAGTTGGAGAAGCTGGAGACTATATAGAAGTCTCCATTGAATATAAGGGAAATTCTCTTAAAAATCTATCTCCCGGTCAATTAGTGGATAATTCTCAAAAAGTTAATATTACTGGGAAAACTAAATTTAAACTTAATAAGAGAAATTCTTATATGATATTCCCAGAAAATTCTGATTCACTTTTCTATTTCTCAACTAGCGAAAATGCTGGTTCTAGTGAGTCATCTTCATTCTGAAAGAGTGGTTCAGTTCTAGCTTCAGTAATTGCTGGGGTGGTTACTGGAGGAGGGTTAGTAGGGGGAATTGGAATGTTACTATCTAAGAAGTTAAAGTTATTCGCATAATTTAAAAAATGGCAGTATCACCAAGACGAGTTTCCAAAACAAAAAAAAGAATGAGAAATTCTCATTCTGGAATAAAGAGTTTTCATCCATTACAACAATGTCCTAAATGTGCTAAAATTACAAAACTTCATATGGTTTGTGCATGCGGTTATTACAGAAATAAGAGAATTATCCAACAACCAGAAAAAAAGGAGTAACAACAAAAAATTAACCTAGAGAAAGTTTTCTTTCTCTTCTCAAAACATAACGTTAATTCCTTCACTGACAGGAGTATTTTCGATAAACAAGGCTTAAAAAACCTTAAGTTAATTTGAACAACTTTTTTCTCTTCTTTGGTTCTAGTGCTTCTTTTCATATTTGCCTTCTTCGCTTAAATTACACTGTTTAACCTCTAAATTTAAGAATTTCTCGCTTTTAGCGAGTTATTCTTTTTTTATGCTTTTTGGGCAAAACTAACTAAATTAAACCCGACAATTAGCATCTACACTCCCTACCCAACAGTAGAAATAAAAAAGGGCTTTTGGGCCACCCCAACTAAACTAAATCCTTATTTCTTAGTTCTTTTTGCTGGAGCTGTATTCCTCATAGGATCAATAGTTACGTTGTGTTATGAATTCACTCTCAACAACTTTGTCGTAACGATTCGACAAATTACATGACAGTCCAATTTCTTTGCTTTTATTGTCGCTTTAACTTATATCCTTAAGCCAAATCTTTCTATCTTTAAGACAGATACTATCTTCATAATAATTGGATCTTTACTAGTTACATCAGGAACTATTTTCTTTTTCCTGTTGTTACCAGTTTATCTAAGTTCTAACTTACTTTATTACTCTTCAATTTCGCTACCACTACCCATTAATGTTTTCTGAAACTTCTGGAATCACTCAGTCACTCCAGTAGCTTTTGTTAATTTACTATTAGTTAGATTCAGAGAAAGATCTTCTTGTCTAAGAATTGATAGAAAGAAAGCTCTACATGGTTTTGGTATTTTCTGACTAATAAATATACTTTTGAATATTTATTTCTCTTTTGATAATTACAATACTCTACCTTATGGAGCAGTAACAAATTGAAACTGAAAGAGACCTATTGAAAAACTAAAGGGATTAAATGGAATAGCAGAAAGTCAACATATTGTTTACAACTTTCAATTAGCTTTCTTTTCATTTGTAATTGTTGGTATCACAACAATTGTTTCTTTCCTAATTTTTTGAGTCATAGCCGATAGTCCCTTCAAGGAAAGAATTCAATCTTACAGATTGAGAAATCTTTTACTTAACTTAAGATAAAAAATTCTTAATTTTGGGATCTCTCCCGAAAAGGGAGATTTCCTGAGTTAGGGCTTACCTAACTAAAAAATAAAGTCTTCGTCTTGAATTGTTTCTACGTGAGTAGTCTTAATGTAACCATTCCCTTTAGTTGAGAAAAAGTCATGATTCTTAGTTGAGGTATTTAATCCATTAAAGATCATTGGATTAATGTCATTTTCAGTTACATCATATTTTTCTTCTAAATCCAGATTTTGCAAAGCCTTATTGGCATTGTACTTCAAAAATTGAATTACTTCTCCAACTAAATTAATTGGAGAATAAACCTTTTCTGTGTATTCTATTTCGTTTTCCATTAATTCTTCAAGAAGACTGTAAACTTGTTTCTTCAATTTTTCTTGTTTTTCCGAATCAAAAGTAGAAAACAACTTAGAAGCTAAATTTCCTATATAAAGTCCGTGAATAGCTTCATCACGAATTATTAAATTAATGATTTCTCCACTATTAATCATTAATCCCTGTGAAGAAAGATAAAGCATATAGAAGAATCCTGAATAGAACAAGAAGGATTCTAGAAATACAGAGGCAACCATTGCCATATAAAGGGATTCTTGATCCTTTATATTCTCATAGTAAGAGACAACTATGTCTACTTTCTTTTGTAGACTAGGTTCTTTCTTTATTCACTCAAATAATTCATTTATTTGTTCTGTGCTTAGCAAAGTACAAAAAATGGAAGAATAACTTTTTGCGTGCATTTGTTCCATCATTGCCATGAATTGCAAAACAGCTTTAGTTGGAAGGTCTGGCACAGCCAGACAAATCCTATTCATACCTATAGCTCCCTGATGAGTATCAAGAAGTGTTAAGGATACCAAAACTTTCACATAAACATCTTTTTCTTTTTCAGTTAATCTAGCTTGTCAAACTAACTTATCCCCACTTAAAGGAATTTCTTCATCAACTCAAAATTGTCTTACATTTTGATCTCAAAATGTCTTAGTAAATTCCACATTAACTTCATTTCAATTTACCCCCTCTCAAAGGTCTTTTGAGTTGCTCTTAAACAAGTACATACGAGGATAATTTTACATAGAAATGGGTAGAAAATTAAGTAGTTTTCAATTCATAAAATTTAGTTTGTCTAACCTCCAATTTTCCCCTTAGACAATGAATTATATTAGTTTTTGATATCCTAAAAATCCAATAAAAATATGCAACTTTGATTCGCAAGTAGAACTGGAAAAGTTGAAACAATTGTTTCAAAATTACAGCTCAAAAATGTTTTTAGAATTTTTAATGGAAAGGAAGTTGCAACAGAAGAATATATTCTATTTACTTACACAGATGGTGAAGGAGAAGTTCCAAAAGTTGTAACAACTTTTCTGGAACTTAATCACCATTTGTTAAGGGGAGTTATTGGAAGTGGAAATAAAAACTTCGGAAAAAACTTCTGTAAGTCCGTACATATAATAAATGAAAAATATAATGTCCCCATACTTATGAAATTTGATCTTGGGGGAAACAGAACAGCTATTGAACAGTTAAAAACTGTTTTAACTGAACTAAATCTAAGTTAGATTTTTTAGAAACACTTAACCGACTATCATAAGCAAAAAAAGAAAAACTCTAAGTAAAGCCTACTACGACTCTTTAATCTACAATAATCAAGTTACTTTAAAGGGAAAAGATGGTTTCTTTTCCCTTGAAAAAGACTTACTTGCTATCAAAGAATATGAGAAGTATATTTCTGAGAATCAAAAATATTCTTCCAAAAAAATAGGTTATGAAAGAATTAAGTGATTAGTTCAAGAAGACTATTACTTCCCTAGTCTTCTTGAAAAATACACTGAAGAACAAATTAATCAATTAGCTGAAAAAGTATATTCATACTCTCATACTTGAAAGAGTTATATTTCCATTTCTAAATTCTTTGAGAGTTTCGCACTTAAAAGTAATTGCGGAAACTTCATACTAGAAAGTTATGAAGATAGGGTAATAGTAGTTTCTCTCTTCCTAGGAGATGGAAACTTCAAATTAGCCAATGAAATAGCTGACTTAATAACTAGACAGGTTTATCAACCTGCCACTCCTACTTTCTCTAATTCAGGAAAAAAGAGATCAGGAGAATTAGTTTCTTGCTTCCTTTTGGAAACAGAAGACTCTATAAATTCAATTAACTATATTATTGCCACTTCAATGCAACTCTCCAAAATTGGTGGAGGAGTTGCAGTAAATCTTTCTAAATTGAGAGGTAGAGGAGCCTCAATCAAGAAAATAGACAGTACTGCTTCTGGAGTACTTCCAGTACTAAAAATACTTGAAAATGTATTTGATTATGCAGACCAACTGGGTATGCGAAGAGGAAGTGGAGTAGCTTACCTGAATATATTCCACTTTGACTTAATTGACTTTATCGACTGCAAAAAAATTAATGCAGACGAAAAGTCAAGAATTCAAACACTATCTATAGGACTTATTATTCCTGATAAGTTCCTTCAACTAGCTACAGAAAATAAAAATTTCTTTATTTTCGAACCTAACACTATTTACCAAAAATATAAAGTTCTTCTTTCAGACCTAAATATGAATGAATGATATGACAAGCTAGCTGCAGACAAGGACATTCTTAAAAAAGAATTGTCTGCAAGAAATGTTCTAACTAGAATAGCTCAGATTCAATTTGAATCTGGTTATCCCTATGTAATATATATAGACAACGCTAACAAACAGCATCCCCTAAGAGGTCTTGGAACCATCAAAATGAGTAATCTTTGCACAGAGATTTTCCAATTACAAGAGAGTTCCACTATCGGGGACTATGGAGATGAAGACCAAATTAGATATGATGTCTCTTGTAATTTAGCTTCTCTAAATCTAGTTAATTTACTAGAAGAAAAAGATTTAGAGAAAGTAATAGATATTTCTATGAGAGCGCTAACGGCAGTTAGTGATCTTACTTCAATTAAGAATGCTCCAAGCATTAGAAAAGCTAATGAGTCCTTCAGATCAGTAGGACTAGGAGTCCTAAACTTTACTGGAGTTCTACTTAAAAATAATCTAGCTTATGATGATCCAGAAGTTCTGGAATTTGCAGATTCTTTGTTCTCTGCGATTAACTATTATTCTCTATTAGCTAGCTCTAATATAGCTAAAGAGAAAAATAAGAAGTTCCATAACTTCGAATTATCAGACTATGCTAATGGTAGTTATTTTGATCAATACTTAAATAATTCTTTCGAGCCTAAATCTGAAAAAGTAAAAGAATTGCTTAAGAATATAAAAGTTCCTTCTCCCGAAGACTGAGCAAAACTAAAAGAAAAAGTTCAACGAGATGGACTTTACAATGCTTACAGATTAGCTATAGCTCCAACTCAAAGCATTAGTTACCTTCAAAGCGCTACTGCTTCCATACAACCTATTATTTCCTCTATAGAAACAAGATTGTATGGAAACTCAATGACTTATTTCCCGATGCCATTTCTTACAAAGGAAAATGAACATCTATATAAGTCTGCTTATCAAATAGATCAACGTAAGTTAATAGATGTTTCTGCAACCATTCAGAAACATATAGACCAAGGTATTTCAACAATACTTTATGTAACTAATAACTCCACAACTAGAGACTTAGTTAAGTTGTACCTTTATGCTCACCATAAAGGGCTTAAATCCCTTTACTACGTGAGAACTAAAAACCTACAACCTAATGAATGTTTGATGTGTCAAGCTTAAAAATTATTTTCTAAAAAGCTTTTTTTAAAGCTGAAATCCTCCGTAAGAACGGGGGAACACAGATAAATCTTTGATGTTCTTAAGTCCAGTCAAGAACATTAATAATCTTTCAAATCCCATTCCAAAACCTGCTGAAGAGAAATAACCATATTTTCTCAGTTGTAGATATCACTCTAATTCTTTAACATCTAGATTCATTTCACTAATAGATGAGTTCAACTTATCTATTTTTCCTTCCCTCTCAGAACCTCCAGCTAGCTCTCCAACTCCCTCTACTATCATGTCGAAAGAAAAAGTTGTTTTCTTATCTTCACTTCTAGCCATATAGAAAGGTTTTTGTTCTGAAGGGAAGTTAGTAATGAATAATATTTTTGTACCTAAAAGTTTGCAAAGACTTTGTTCATCTTCTTTATTAAGCTCATCTCCTCAAGATTTTTTCAAAAGCTCTAGACAATCTCTATAACTAGCTAACTTATATTTAGCTTCTCTAATTTTCAATAATCTTTCTATCAAATCCTTATCTTGAGAAATCTTAGAAATTAACTGTAAAGCTTCTTGACAATTGTCAAGAACTTTACCTAGCATGTAGTTAAAGAGATTGTAAGTTGTTTGAATTATCTTCTCTAAGTTGGAGAATGATTCTTCAACTTCAATCATTCAAAATTCAGCTAAATGTGCATGACTATTAGATTTTTCAGATCTAAAAGTAGGTCCAAAAGAAAAGCTTTTACCTAATCCTGCGGAAATAACTTCACAATAAAACTGACCACTAACACTTAAAAGAACTTGTTCTTTTTTGAAGAAATCATTGTATTCCTTATCCAACTTAAATAGTTCTGCACCCCCCTCGCAAGAATTAGAGGTCAACACAGGCGCAAAAGAAGGATAGAAATGATTTTCATAGAAGAAATCATTCATAGCCTTAACAACTTCTCTTCTTATTTGATATACAGCACTAAATAAATCAGTTCGGTGACGAACTAATTGTTGACTTCTTAAATAATCTAGTGTTAATTCTTTGGGTATTAAAGGAAAGTCAGTAGTTTTACTTAGAGACTTAATTCCAGTAGCTTTTAATTCAAAAGATTGTTTTCCTCCTTTGGAGGGAGTCAAAACACCCTTAACTTCTATTGCATCTCCAAGAGAAATATCTTTACTGCTTAAGTTTTTACCATCTAAAACTGCTTGAATTCCTGATAAAGAAGTTCCATCAACTACTTTCAGGAATTCAACTGAAGAAAATGTTTGAATAGTCTTTACTCATCCCTGAATACAGTATTCTTTTCCTCGCTCAATCGAGGATTGAGCTAGTAGCTCATTAATAGAGATTGAATTTCTATTCATTACTTCTTCAAAGATTTCCTTTTTTAATTACTTAAATAGATTAATACTTAACTATTAAATAATAGTTTTTAATTCTTTATTTTTAAGTAATTAAAAGTTTTTCATCCTTTAATTATTTCTTTCGTCATAAAAGTAATAGAAATATATAGATAAAAAAATAAAAAATTTTTAATAAATATTTAAATTAGGTAGATATATACTAAGTAGTTATTTTGTCTAAGTTAATTGCAGCATTTCTAACTCTTACAGGGGTTGGAGGAGGTAGTTTCTTAACGACTAAATATCTCCAGAATAGTAATTTTTTAGGAAAGTTAAAGACTGTAAATTCTTCTTCAGCCCGTATAGGGCAAAGTCCTTCGCTGGGGGGGGGCAGTTGATAATTCTTTAAGCGTTAGTGGGTTTAGAGGTGAAACCTATTCTCACAACTCTAATCTCGGAAGCAACTCTGTAAGAAGTAGAGTAGCTAAGGGCCTTGATGGCCCTTCTCCAGAAAATATAAAACAAATCTCTCAAGAAGAGATTGGGACATTAACTCAACAATTAGAGGAAATTGAAAAAACTAATGAAGCTAAAAGAAAGTTCTACCAATCACATAATTTCACAGTGAAAGATTGGGATCAAACAAAAAATAAAGAAATGGAAGAAAAAATAAGAGATTACACAGTAGGCTTAAGACACAACTGTTCTATAGGTACTGGTTGAATTCTTGATTATGAATGACCTGAAGATGAAACTAAATATCCTACAAAATGATTTATCGCGACAAATGCTCATGTATTTGAAAAATTTGACTTCGCTAAAGGGGATAATTTTGGACAAAAAGTTTCTCAACCTTGCAAAGGTTCTTACAGATCATCTTTTCAATTAGCGGTTTGAAAAGAAAAAGAAGGAGTGAATCAACAAAAGAAATTGGAAAAAGTTAGTGTTAAAGAAGCAAAACTATTCTTCGCTGCTAGAAATCACCTAGGAGAAAAAGTTCAAAAAGAAACAGGAGATTACTTCCATGACTTTATAGTTTTGGAAGTAACTTTTGTTGACCAATGAGAAGCTAAAGATGCTACAGATGATTTCCACGGAAAATATGGAAAAAATAAAAAAACACCTCTAAATTTCTTCAATAATGGAATTACAGAAAATGAAGAAAATTTTGAAAAAGAAAAAACTTATAACACTGCTTACTATGTTGGAGGATTCCCTATGCAAAGTGGGGAAAGTATGACATTCAACCATAGAAGAAATTCAAAAGCTTCCACTTTGCACCAATCAACACTAAACTATGACCTTCAAAGAGTTAATGAAGGGAAGAAATCTTTAAGAGGATTAGGAGATACTTCTTTCAAGTTGAAGTGAGATGGAAATACATCTAATCAAAAACTAAATGGATTCCTTTACTGAATAAATCAGGCTAATATTGGTGCTGGAGGATCTGGTTCTATGGTTGTAGATGAAGATGGAAATTTATTGGGTCTATATTCCTTTAATTGAGGTGGTGACTTAGGAGGAGTTCAACCTATAAGGTCTTATAGTTTGAATCTTTCTGGAAATAAAAAATCTCCTAAGTTTGACTTAATTAGGGGGACTGAAGGTCAAACAATTTCCTACAAAAGTCAACTAGAAAAATACTATCCATCCAAAAGAACTTTCTTGAAAGAAAGACAATCTCAAGAATTTAACAAAACTTTTTAGTAAAGAAGCTTAATCCCCTAAAAGGGGGAAAAGCTTTCTTATCTTTTACTTATTCTCCAGAAGAAAAATTAAATCCTAAATTCTTTAATCCTTCAACTAATTTCTTATTATCTTCATCTTTCAATCAATTTTCTAGGGCATAACCGCTCTTTGGCCCAACTTTAGGTACATTCAATTTACTTTCTAAATCAGAATTAAATAATTCTTCCAGAGAGGAAAACTTCTTTAAAAGTAGTTTTGCAGCTTCCCCTCCTATATGATCTATTCCTAGACCAATTAGTATCTTTTGGGGGGAAGCTTTTTTACTTTCTTCAATGGAAGTTACTAACTTCTTGAATAATTTCTCTTTAATCTTCAAATCTTTTGAAGAATAAATTTCTTGTTCTTTTTCTTTTAGGGAATAAATATCCAATATATTAGTTAGAAAACCTTTATTAACTAATTTTTCTATTATCCCTCTTGAAAGTCCTTCAATATTTACTGCTTGTTGAGAGCAAAAGTAAACAATTTTGCTAATTTTTTGTTCTCAACAATCTTTATTTCTACAATATTGCAATTTATCTCCTCCCCCAAAAACTAATGTTGAGGAACAAGAAGGACATTCAGTAGGCAACTCATAAGGAGGTAATTCTGAATTACTTTCTGCAAATATAATCTGGGGAATCACTTCCCCAGATTTACATACTTCTACAATACTTCCTTCTCTTAAATCTAGTTTTTTTATATTGTCAAAGTTGTGCAAAGAAACACACTCAATTTGACTTCCTTTAAGTTCTATTGGTTCTAACTTACCAATATATGTAATTCTTCCACTTCTACCTACTTTAAGTTCAATTTTCAGTAGTTTAGTTTTCTTAACTAAACTAGGATACTTATAAGCTATAGCTCACTTAGGAAACTTAGCTGTACTTCCTATAATTTCATGATCTTCTAGTGAATTTAGCTTTATTACTAAACCATCATTTGGAATATCAATTTCATCCTTGACTTCTCCAAATTGACCTATGAAGTCAAGGAATATATCTAAATTGGCTCTATTTCCTATTATTGTTTTGCTGTATTCTTTCGGAGGAGTTGTGAATCCCAACTCCTCCAATGTTCTAATCATTTGTTCCTGTGTCTTTACGGGAAATTCCTGTTCTTTAGATACAGGAATAATTCTGTAAGCTATAAAGCTTAGTTTTTTATCTGATATTTGTTCAAAATCTTTTAGTCTCAGTGTTCCGGCTACAAAATTTCTAGCATTACTAAAAGTTTTGATTCTTTTTTCAGAAGATTCTTCCTGAATCTTCTTGAAATCTGATTTCAAGATAAATATTTCTCCCCTAACAAGTATTTCTTCCGGAAAACTTTCCGGAAGTTTAATCTTTTTAGGAATGCTATTTATTCTCAAAATAGGCTCAAATAAGTCTTCTCCTTTAATTCCGTCCCCTCTGCTTAGTGCTTCTATTAGCTCTCCTTTTTTGTACTGCAAGCTAATGCTCATTCCATCTATTTTGGGCTCAACAAAAAATTCATTATTTTTATAAGGTCTATTGTTTTGCTTTAATGTTTTTTCGATACTATCGAAAAAAAGACAAAGCTCTTCTTGATTAAAAGCATTATTCAGAGAGAGCATTGGCTCTAAATGCTCTTTCTTAAATTTTTTAGACTCAGAATAAACATGACCTACCTGAGTTTGTTCTATATCGCCCCCAAGGGCTCTGAGTTTTTTTAACTTAAAGTCATATACATCATCAGGTAGGTCAGGTACTCCCTTATAGTACTTTTCCTCTTCCCTTTGAAGTTCTTTTTTTAACTTTTCTATTTTTTTGTCCGACATATTAATAATTTATTAAGTTTGGGCTCTTTAGTAGAAAAAAAAGTAGTTATAGCCCTTTCGGGAGGGGTTGACTCCTCAGTGGCAGCGCTACTTCTAAAAAAAGAAGGTTATAAAGTTTTTGGGATTCACATGATTAACTGAGATTCACAACTTAATGAATTAGAAATGGATAAAGAATGTGAATCCCTCTCTAAAGATAGGGAATATGCTGAGCTAATTGCCCAACAATTAGAAATACCCTTTTATGTATACAATTTCACTTTTGAATATTGAAATTATGTATTTAAACCTTTTATTTCACTATTAAACAAGAATTTAATAGGAAATCCAGATATACTCTGCAATTCAGCTATTAAATTTGGAACTCTCTTATCTAAAGTTAAGAGAGTTTTTGGTCCAGATGTGCTTCTAGCTACTGGTCACTATGCTAAGGTAATTTCTATTGAAAATAATGTATTGCTCGGTACTTGCAGTAACGAGCAAAAAGATCAAACTTATTTTCTTTCTAAATTAACTCAATTTCAATTAAGGGAAATTATTTTTCCCCTTTCAGAAATTGATTCCAAGCAAAAAGTGAGAGAAATAGCTAAAGAAAATAATTTCCCGAATTGAAATAAAAGAAGTAGCAGAGGAATTTGCTTCATCGGAAAAAGGAATTTTTATTCCTTTATTTCTAAATATGTTGACTCTAAAAAAGGGTCAATAGTAGATATTGAGAATCAAAAGTATTTAGGTCAACATCAGGGACTCTGCTACTACTCTATGAACCAGAGAAAAGGGCAACTTGTCTCTGGACAAAAAGAAAAATATTATGTTTGTGGAAGAGATGAAAATAATTCAACTCTTTTTGTCTGCGGAGAAAGTAATAGAGATAAATATTTAAAGAAAAATTATTGTGTCGCAGACAATATTCACTGAATAGGAACTCCCCCAGAAATAGGGAGAAAAATACTCTTAAAGTTCAAGCATACTCCAAGATTTATTTCTGGAACTATAAAAAAAATAAATAGCAAAGAGGTAGAGATATCTCACGAAAGTTGCTTCTCTACCTCTCCGGGACAATATATTGTTTTTTACTCTCTAGATAAAAAAATATGTTTAGGATCTGGAATATTTAAAACCTCCTAAATTTTTAAATTTAAAGATAGGGAAATAAATAGGTAAGAAGTGGTTAAGTTAAGTCCAGCAAAACTAAAAGAAACTTGAATAAACTACTTTAGTTCTAATGGTCATGAGGTGATTCCACCTCATTCTCTAATTCCTCCGGAATACGATAAATCTACTCTATTTGTTAACGCTGGCCTTGGAGCTATAAAGAAATTATTTATAGAGTCCAGCGATAAACCACAAATGTTCACAAGTATTCAAAAAGTAGTTAGAACAGTAGATATTACTAGCATAGAAGAAGATTCATGACATAGTACCTATTTTGAAATGATGGGCAACTTTTCTATTGGAGGTTACTTCAAAAGAGAAGCTATTGGATATGCTGTAGAGTTCTTACTATCTCTTCTAAAGATAGATAAGAACAGATTAGTAATAACTATTTATGAAAAAGACTCAGAAAGTGAGTCTATTTGAAAAGAATTATTGGGCGAAAATACTCCTATTCTTAAGTTAGGAAAAGCTAATTTTTGAGAAATAGGAGAAGGTCCTTGTGGACCTTGTACAGAAATCTACTATGACAGGGGAGAAAAATATGACAAAAATAATTTGGGAGTAGAGCTAATTAAGCAGGGAATAAATAATGACAGATATATAGAAATATGGAATATTGTTTTTAGCCAATTCTGGGCTAAAAACGGAGAATATGAAGAATTAAAAAGAAAAAATATTGATACAGGAGCTGGACTCGAAAGAGTTATTACTATTATTGAGGAAGCTGAAAATATATTTCACAGCTCCTGTTTTTCTCCCCTAATAAAAGAAGTAGAAAAACTATCAGGTAAAAGTTACTATTTGGCTTCAGAGGATTCTCCTCTGAAAGCTCACTTCCAAATAATTTCCGATCACATTAGAACACTGACTCTAATTGTTGGAGAGGGAATTCTTCCCTCCAACAAAGGTAGGGGTTATGTAGTTAAAAAACTCCTAAGAAGGGTCGCTACTTCTCTAAACATTTTGGGAGTATCAAATTGTTTAGAAGCTCTTTCCTCACTTTTGGATATTTCTGTAGAGCTTCTTTCCCCTCTTCATTCTTTCTTATCGGAACAACAAAAAAATATAAAGGAAATTGTAATGGCTGAATACCAATCTTTTGAAAAAGTTCTGAATAATTTCTATAAAAAGATTTTCAAAGAAATTGAAAATCCAGAAAACAACTTAGAAGAGAGATTATTTACATTAGTGGAAAGGGAGGGGGCTCCCTTCGCGCTAATAGAAAAAATATTAGTGGAAAAAGAAATAAATTTCTCTAGAGAAAAATTTAATGAGCTTTATGAGAATCACAAAAATAAATCTAAAAATGCAAAATTCTCTAGTGGTTTTGACTTAACTAGTTCTTAAGTTTCTAGAGGATTTTCTTCTAGAAATTTATTTCACTCACTCCATACTCACTTAGGAGAGTGAATATTAGAGAGGAAATCTTTATTTCCTCTCTCAGAATTTAGTTGCAATATAAATTTCTCATAGTTAGAAACAACTTTTTGATCTGAAGATCTTATAAAGAAATTAATTTCAATAATTTCTTTTAAGCTAGAAACTTGATCTCACTCTTTAAAGCAGGACAAAATTCTATTCATTAGTCGAATTTTTTCATAATCCTGTATTTCTAATTTCAAAATTTCAAAAAACTTTTCTTCCTGCCCTTCAATAAATAAGTCCTTAAGACTTATTTTTCACACCTCACCTGTAAAGGTATTTAATACTGAAATACCTTTAGCTCTCTTACCATAGTAAAAGTCAAGAAGATAAACATAGAGTAATTGCTGTCAAATCCAATTAATTACTCAATTTTTTCTCTGAAACTTTAAGTCAACTATATAGTCCTCACTTAAATCAAAGAAATCAAATTCTCATCCAGTAACTTCACACTCAATGCTGTGATCATCACTAGTTTTTAGTGGATGTAACTTTGTGAATTTATCTCAATTCATAAAGTTTTGACAATAACTCAAGAATTCCTGAAAATGATTCATTATTGTCAGGAATATTAATTGGTGATCATGATTCTTGAATTCTTGTTGCTCAAGAAAGAAAGAATATTTATTGCTTCCTAAGTTATCTAACTCTAGGAATCAAAAAGCTGTTTGTCTAGTAGTTTTAGTTTTGAAATAATTCTTACTTTCTTCAGTAGTGTCCCTTACTAAGAATCAATGTTCTTTTAAATCAATTGGATTACCATAATCCAATTGGTTAGACTTATAAAAATTAAGAAGGTTGTCAATGAAGAATTCACTTCATTTACCCAAATAACTACAGTTTTTATTAATTTTTTGAAGTGAATCCTTCGTTAACTTTTCATCTAGTGACTTTGTAATTTTTTGCTTCTCAGCAAAAATATTTATAGAAATATTTCCTTTATTAACATATTTCTTTTTAATTAGGCCTACTAGTTTAGGCCTAATTGAATTTAGAAACTTCTCAGTTTTTAAGAAGTTGACTGTTGTATGTTCCTTTATATTTTTTTCATTTAAGTAAAACAATCTATTTAACTAGAAAATAGATTGAATCTAGAAGAACTAAGAGAAAACAACCGAAAAAAATTACAGGAACCCAACAGGCAACAATTAGAAATAATTAACTTTAATGAGAATAGAAATGTAGGTATTATTGCCGGACCAGGGTCCGGTAAAACTTTTGTAATAATAGAAAAAATTAGGTTCTATCTTTCTAACAAAATAGAGCCCCGAAAAATTTTACTAGTAACCTACACGAATAGAGGAATCATAGAAATTAAGCAGAGAATTAATAAGTTTGTAAAAGCTAAGCGAGAGTTCGAGTATGCTGGAACTCTTCACTCTATTTGTAAGAAATTTCTAGAAAGAGAGTTCAAATTTGAACTTTCAGAACTTCTTAACTGAAAGTTCAATAAATTAATTATTCAGAGCATGGAAGACAAATATTTTTTCCTGAGGGAAGAAATACCAAAACAAATCAATGAAATCTTTCTGGGGCAAGGAGAAGAAGAAAGTGACCAATCAGTCAAAATTTCAAGAGATATTGCTGCAGAAATCTTCGAAATTGTTCTTGAAGAGACAGAAAATGCTCTCTCAAGAAATAAGATTGAAAACTATTTAAATAGCGGTTTCAAGCTAAAAACTGAAGAGTATCAGTGATTCTCTCCAAGACTTCTTATGAAAATCAAGCGATTTTCATTTCCTATAGAAAAAATTCAAAAGGTATTGAAAAATGTTTTCAATAACTATCAAAAGAAGTTAGATGAAAAGAAATTATTTGACTTCGACGATCTAATAATTTATTTTCACTACTTAGTAAGTAGGAATCCAATTAAGAAGGAAATTATTTCCTCAAAGTTTGAAAAGATACTAGTTGATGAATTTCAAGACATGAACTTTCTTCAACTTCTTATCATTGCAGAAATATCCAATAATAAGAAAAATATATTATTTGTTGGAGATCCTAATCAAGCGATATATGGTTTCCAAGGAGCATATCCTGAAATCTTTAATTACTTTAAGACAAATATAGACTTAACAACTATATTCTTTAACTTATCTCAAAATTACAGATCTACAAAAAATATTTTGGACTTTTCTCACAAATTAATAACTAAGAATGATCAAAAAGGGATATTTAATCAAATGTTTACTGAAAATGAAAGTGGTAAAAAAGTTAACTTACTAGTTAACAGTAAGAGAGGAGGTTTAATGAATCGAGTTTACTCGATTATTAAAAATCTAGAAGCTGATGGAGTTGACTTAAATCAAATTGCAATCATTTCAAGAACTCATATGGAAACTAAATATTTGCGACGATGATTTATGAAAAAAGGATTAAAGTTCCTAGACTTTAACTTTTCTAAATATATTTTTTGAAATTATGAAAGTTATTTCTTAATTTGCCTAATATCTCTTAGATTCTCTGGAAGTTCTTTCGCAATCAAATTCATTTTGGAATTCTATTTCAAAAAGTGGGAAATACCAGAGTATTTCCTACAGCAAATAGAAGATTATTCTCCTGATGTAGAAAAAGCTCTAAATGATCTAACAAGTTCTAATTTTGAAAATAAGTGAACTTCCCCAGAAGACAAGGGAAGTATCGCCAAAATTAGAAAACTTTGGAGATTAATTAAAGAAGAGTTAAGAAAAAATAAACAACAGGGAAGAAATGAAGAAGTTGACTATGTAAATAATCATTTTGAAAAGATTATTAATAGTCAAGATGAATTAAAAGAGTGAATAAAAGAACACATTAATAGTCCTCTTCAAAAAGAGATACAGCAAAAGAAGTGAGTATGTATAGACAATATCTCCCAATTCTATAAAGTTATGTCCTTCTATAGTAACTCAAATGTATTTAAGTTACAGGAAATAGTTGAAACTCTATTAGTTTATGTGAAGCACTTTGTGAGTCACGTAACAGAAAGTAGTTATCTTAACTTTTCCACCGTTCACGGTGCAAAAGGTTGTGAGTTCGATTATGTATTCATACTTAATCTAATTGAGAATAAATTCCCAAAACATTATGCTCAAACTCAGCAAGACTTAGAGGAAGAAAGAAGAGTTCTTTTTGTAGGTATGACAAGAGCTAAAAAAGAACTCTGATTAGTTAGTGATTTGCCAACTAAGAATTTAGCTCTCAAGGGAAAAGATCTTAAGAGTTTCCCTAAAGTATCTAAATTCTTAACAGAATTAGAGTGTTTTAGGCCAGATAATAGAGATATAAAAATACTAACTAATTTGACAAATGATATTCCTCTAGAAGCTTTTTATTTGTAAAAATCTTCTAGTAATGAAATTAGCACATGAGTTAAAAATTACTGATATCAGATGAGAAGGATATACGCTTTGAAAATACATAAAATTACACTTCCCTTATTACACTAAGTTACTTATTATTAAGGAACTTAGACTAAAGCATATCCTTCTCAATGATGAATCAACTTATTTCCAATATAAGTTGAAATTTGGAGATACTATAAAGATTTTTCTTCTTCCTGATTTATCAGAAATAGGAAAAAAAAGAGTAAATAGAGCTAAGTTACTTGATAGAGAGGAATTTAAAGCTGAAACTATTAAGTTTCAAATAGTTTTTGAGAATAATGATGTAATCATTATTAATAAAAAAGCTACTCAAATAGTTCAACCAGATTCTTCTAGTAGTAATTACTCTCTAGAAGAATTACTGCAATCCTATTTAAAGAAAAAAGATCCTGATAGTACTTATAAGCCTAAATTCATTCACAGACTTGATAAACCAGTTGAAGGACTAATTATTGGGGCTAAAAATGCTCAAGCTCATTCAGTCCTTTCTCAAGCCATAAAAGATAGAAAAATTCAAAAATTCTATAAAGCTATTGTTTTAGGTTGCTTTCCATACAGGGAAAAGCAACTAGAAAACTGAATACTAGATAAGCAATCTAAAGTAAAAGTTTTGGATCAAGAAAATCACGGAACTAAATACTCTATCTCAATAGTTAGGGGAATTAAAAAATTCCCTAACTATTCTATAGTAGAAATAAAACTAGTTACTGGCCGAAAGAATCAAATTAGAGCTCAACTATCTCATCTTGGATATCCAATAGTTGGGGATAGAAAATACTTCAATAGAGATTTAAAAAAGAAAGTTAGAGAAGTTGATATTAAGTGAAAAAAACTATTTTTAAGTTCAGAGGCTATTGCCCTATTTTCATACAAACTAATTTTTGATGAACAATTAGTTGAAGCGCTTAGCTTGGGTAAAAATACTTTTGAACTTAATCAGAATCCCAAAAAATGGGATTTCTGAATTAAAAACTTACACTAGAAGTTTTCTTTTAACTTTTTTGGGGAATCCAAAAAAGAACTGTCAACGAAGTTAGCTTTCTTTAAATTCTTTTCTTCTCTCTTAATAAATATTTGAAGATAAGAATTTAAAAGATTATTAACGAATGGGATTCTCCTCAGAGAATCTTGTGTGTTATTGTAATTCTTTGTAACTAGGAAATGGAAAAGAACAAAAGCTGCAGCTATAGCTCCAAATACTGGAACACAAAGAGCGAAAGAAACAGCTTTTAATTCTTTAAGTCCCTCTTTAGTAGAGATACTGATATTTGCTAATGCAAATATTAGTGTCGCTAAAGAAGCTAGAACTACCATTACTCCACAACCTATAAATATTTTTTCTCCGAATCCAGTAGATCTTCTAAAACTATCAAAAATTCCTCCTCCATTAACTAAAAAATATTTGTCCCACACAGTGGGACTCGCATAGTAAAAAATCTTATCTATTATTGTAGCAGAATTCATGTGTTGTGCCAAATGAATGCTTGAAAGACCAACTATTCAAATAAAAAGAGTTACACAAGAAAGATATCAAGAAATACTTAGAAGTCTTGTTGTTCATAGTGTAAGCTTGGTTACTTCAACTTCGTCCCTTCTTCCCCATTCGGGAAGATGGGAACCTAAAAAGAAGGCTTTAAACCAAGTCTCTAATTGATTCAATATTGTCTGAAATTACCTTAGCTGATTCTAATAGTTTCTTTTGTTCTTTGTCATTTAATGGCAAAGTATCCACTATTCTAATTATTCCTTTTCCTCCGACAATTGTAGGAAGAGCCAAAGTTACATTTGAAGAAAGACCATATTCACCCTTAGTTGGAGTTACACCAACTGGAAGAACTTCATGTGTATCAAAAATAATTGCACTAATAATTTTTGAAAGAGCAGCTCCAATTCCATAGTGAGTAGCTCTTTTTCGTTGAATAATTTCATAAGCCTTTCTTCTAACAGTTTTTTCTAGTTTTTCTTCGTAATCTGAACAACAGAATGGTGAGGATTCAAAGTGAATATCTTCACATCTATTAATAGTTCTTCCCGCAACTTTAGTTTGTGAGAAAGTTACAAGTGAACTGTCTCCATGTTCACCTAGAATGAATGATCCTTCAATTGAATTTGGAGATACATTAAGAGCTTTTGAAATTTCAATTCTTAGTCTTGAAGTGTCAAGAACTGTTCCTGAACCAATAATTCTTTCAGCAGGAAGATTTGAAATTTCCTTAAATTTGTGTGTTAATACATCAACTGGATTAGAGCAAATAATTACTATTCCTGAAAATCCTGAATCATTAATACTTCTAGCTATTCCAGAAATAATCTTTGCATTATCTTTAACCATTTCAAGTCTTGTTTCTTCTGGTTTTTGTGGTCTTCCAGCAGTAATAACCACAAAATCATAATCCTTAAGTTCTGAATAATCTTTAAGAGCTCTAACTCTTGAATTAGAAGCTAAATAAGGAGTGCTATCTTCTAGGTCAAGAGCTTGTCCTAGAGCTACTTCATAACTGTAATCTAGTATTCCATATTCACTAGCTAGATTTTGGTGAATAGCAGAATAAAGGAAGGAAGAACCAACTGCTCCACAACCGATTACAGCTATCTTCACAGGCATAAATTTACTTGTTTAAATTAATTTTATAAATCCTAACACAATGAATCTCTGATTATTCGATACTCTTTCCCGCTCAAAAAAGAGTATCTCAGAAGAACCAGTTATCACTATATATTTATGTGGTCCCACACTTTATAACTACCTTCACTTAGGAAATCTAAGACCAATAGTTGTCTTTGATTTCCTTATAAGGTATTTCAAAATTATTAACCAACCTTATAAATATGTTCAGAACTTAACAGATATAGATGAAAAGATCATCTTAAAAGCTAAGCATGAAAACAAAACTGTTAAAGAAATAGTTGATCAGTATGCTGAATCTTTTTTCAACATACTGAAAAACCTAAATATAGTTTGACCAGATCAATTACCTACAGTAAGTACTCACATAAAAAACATACAGTTTCACATTGATTCCCTCTTAAAACAGGGAAAAGCTGTCTGAGACAAAAAAACTCAGACAATTAGATTTCTAAACACCGGAAAAGAAAAGGGACTAAATTACTTTTCCGGTAATGAAGTAGATGAAGAAGACAGCTGCTTTGCTCTCTGAAAAGAAAATAATCATACTTCTTACTCTTGGGAATCTCCCTGATTCCCTGGAATTCCAGGATGACATCTAGAGTGTTTTGCGATGATAGAAGATAACTTTTCTCTTCCAATAACAATTCATGGTGGAGGAGTTGATCTCAAATTCCCCCACCATGAAAATGAAAACTTATTGTGCAGATTCTGGCACAATCATGATTTAGCTAAAGTGTGAGTTCATGTAGGACAAGTACTAAATGAAGCTGGTAAGCTTTCTAAATCTAGCAACTACAGCCTAGCTGTAGAGGAATGTGCTGAACAATATTCTTGAAACTTTCTTAGATATATATTCATGAAAGTTAGATATAACAAACCTTTCATGATAAATAAAGAAGCTTTATCAAGTTATTGATCAGAGTGAAAGAGTTATTTAACAGCACTTAATTATGCTGAAATAACTCTTTTGAATGCAAAACATATTTTCTTTTGTCCAGAAAAAGAGTTAAGAAAAATAGAAAAACCTGACGAAACTATTGTTAAACACTTAGAAAATGATTTAAATCTTCCAGAATTACTTTCTTGACTGGAAGATTTAAAGAAAACACTTCTTAACTCTATAAAGAAAAGTGATTATGACAATATTCTTTTCTACTGGAAAAAATTATTGACAAGTTTAGAAGTTCTAGGATTCACCCTAGAACGACTTTCTAGAGAAAATATTGATGAAGCTGAAAGATGATTCGATCTTCTTAGTCAAAAAAATTATGAAGAAGCTGATAAATTACGACTAAGACTTACAGAAAAAGGAATTCTTCCCTAGTCAATAAAGGTTTGATTGACATTAAGAAACAACTTATATTAAATGGAAAAAAAAGTGTTCTAGAAATACTAAAAGATGTTGAGCTTAGAAAGCTCATACATCATGTTTATTTAACGGAATCACAAACAAGTTTGATTTCTGCTTGCAAAACTTTAGAAATTCCATATTCACTTCAAAACTCAGCTTGATTGAAATCCCTTCAAAGAGAATTTGATGCTAAATATTCAAATGTTTTTGCAGTACTTAATTCCAGACAACAATTATCTTTTGAAGATTTCAAACAAGTGCTTTGAAAAGATCAAAAGAATACTTCCTACCTCATTGTTATGGTAGAAAAAATACAAGATCCTTACAATTTTGGAGCTATCATTAGAACTTGTGTCGCTGCAGGAGTAAATTACATTATTTACTCCTCATCTAATAACACAAAACTTAATAATGTTGTCTTAAAAACCTCTCAAGGATATGCATTAAAAATGCAATTAATTCAAGTTAAGGATCTTTCTAAAGCTCTTGCAGAGCTTAAGAAATTTAACTTCCTTAGTTATGCAGCTTCACTTAAGAGTCCTTCCAAGAACTATTTTTCAGTTAAGTACGAAAATAGAACAATAATAGTTCTTGGAAATGAAGGAGAAGGTATTTCTCCTAGACTAGAAAATAGTGTTGATTACAGAATAAAAATTCCTATGAATAATGGAGTTGAATCTTTAAATGTTTCCGTAGCTAATGGAATTCTTATTTATGAAGTGTTACGACAATGAAAAGAAAGATAATTTACTCCTTTACTTAGTTTTTTTAGAGAAAGAAGCCCTTTACGGGCTCCTACTTTTTTCTAAAAACTAATTTTTCTTATTATTTCTAAAAAATCTTGACTTTTGTTCTTTCTTACTGTCAGATAAATTTTCTTCAATTAGTGACATAAATTTTTCTAGCATTTCTCTTTCTTCGAACTCTCCTTTTTTCTTCTTACTATTTCTTCTAAGTATTTTCTTAATTAATTCGATATTCACTTAATTGGATGATAGGAATTAAACAAGTCCCTTAGTATCCAACTTAAAAGACTTACCCATAGTTGAAGAAAAACTTATTTTCTTAATATAGTTTTTCTTAATAGATGCTGGTTTCTTACTCTTTATTAGCTTCAGAAGATATTCAAAGTTTTCAATAAGTTTTTCATTCTCAAAAGTAACTAATCCAATACTTAAGTGAACATTTCCTCCTGAATCATTTCTAAGTACTTTTTGACCAGCTCTAAATTTTTCAACTGTAGCAATAGTATCTTGAACTACAGTTCCTTCCTTAACTGAAGGAAGTAATCCTTTAGGTCCTAGAATCTTACCTAATACCAAAAGTTTAGGCATACAACTTTGAGCTGAAATAATTAAGTCAAAATCTAATCATCCAGCTCTAATTTTGTCAATTATTTCTTCATTTCCTAGATAGTCAATATTGTGCTTTTGTCTATCAGCTTCTCCTAGTTTGTCATCAAAAACTAGGAGCTTTAGAGGTCTTTTAATTACTGGGTGAGGAAGTAAATAATTTAACTTAATGTTTTGATCATTCTTTTTTGAATGAATTGATAAGTGAAAGACAACATCAATACTTTCAGTAAATGTGTCTTTCTTATTGTTTTTTATTTCATTTAGGATATCTTTTAGTTCCATTTCTACTATTCTCTAGAAATTTTTATTCCCATCTGCTTAGCAGTTCCTTCAATCATTGCAACCATACTTTCTATAGAAGTAGCATTGGAATCAACTAATTTATATTTAGCTATTTCTTCTACTTGAGCTAAAGTGAGGGTTTTTACTACTTCTTTTCCTGGATTAGAAGCTCCTTTTTCTATTTGTGCAGCTTTCTTTAAAAGAACAGCTGTAGGAGTAGTTTTTACCTTAAACTTAAAAGCTTTAGAAGGTAATATTTCTATTTCTACTGGAACTCTTTCTCCCTTTCTATCATCAGTTTTTTCGTTAAATTCCTTAGAAAATTGAACCATATTAATTCCAAGGCTGGCTAAAGCTGGACCAGGCTTAGCTTGTCCCCCAACTAACTCTAATTTAGCTATTCTATTTCTTGTTTTAAAAAACATTTAGAATTAACTCTTTATTTCTTCTACTCTAACTTTTGTTTTGTTCTTCTTATAAGGGAAATATCTAACTATTCCAGTTACTTGAGCATATAAAGTGTGATCTTTTCCCATTCCAACATTTTCTCCAGGATGAACTTTTTTTCCTCTTTGTCTATAAATAATTGATCCAGCATTAGCTATTTGACCATCACTTAATTTAGCTCCTAAATACTTAGGAGCTGAATCTCTACCGTTTTTAGTAGATCCTACCCCTTTCTTCGAAGCCATTATCTATTTTTGTTCATTAATAATTAATTGATATTTTTCAGGAAACTTTCTCTTTAAATATTTAAGAAGTTTCTTTCGTTGAGAAAGTAACTTAAATAGAGAAGTTTTGCAATAATAATCTTTTTTATGCACTTTTAAGTGCTTTTGAAGATTTTGAATTCTTTTTCAAATTATTCTTAATTGGAAAACACTATCACCGCAATTTACTACTGGCTTATTTCCTTCTTGATTATTGTTTTCCATTACTTAAAAGAGAATATATCTATCTAAAACTAAATATTAGTTTATCTTAAATACACTTTCTTCTTTATGTCTTCCGAAAGAGACAGCACTTACCTTTAGTTTTAGGTAGTCTTCTATAAATGAAACAAACTCTTTGAATTCAGGTGAAAAGTCTTCATATTTAGATATATTGGAATAGTTTTCATTCCAAGCTTTGAAGACTTTATAAATTGGTTTCACTTTATTTTGCTCAAATAAGTGAGTAGCCTCTGGGAATAGTAGTTTTCTCCCAGAAAGATCTTCATAATCTGTACATACTTTAATGGTTTCGAAACCATTAAAAACATCAACTAAAGTAAGTACTATTTCATCAATTCCAACCACTTGAATTGAATAACTTAAAGCTTTTAAGTCTAGTCACCCTATTCTTCTAGCTCTAGCTGTGTTAGAGCCATATTCATGACCTCTTTCTCTAACTGTTTCTTCTATTTCTTTTTCACTCTCTCCTAATTCTGTTATTAGGGGGCCTTCGCCAACCCTTGTTGTGTAGGCCTTAACTACTCCTATAAGTTTTTTAATTGATTTAGCTGGCATATATCCTCCGTGTAGGATAGCACTAGCTATATTGGATGAAGTAACGAAAGGATAAGTTCCTAAGTCAATGTCTAGCAAAAGACCTTGACTACCTTCAAGAAGGAAAGAAGATCCTTCCTTCATTTTTTCAGTTATGAATGAATAATAGTCAACTAAATAGGGTTTTAGTTGATGAATTAACTTATTGTATTTCTCAGATAACTGTTCTGGAACAAATGGAGAAAATCCATATTTTTCAAATATTGGATTTTTTAATTGAAGATTAACTTTCAATCTTCTATTTAGTTTTTCTACATCAAATAAATCAATTAATTTCATTCCTATTCGAGCATTCTTGTCTGCGTAAGCAGGACCAATTCCTCTCAAGGTGCTACCTATTTTAGATTTTTCTCTCAATTTTTCACATAGTTTGTCTCACTCTATGTGAAAATCAAAAATCACATTAGCCTGAGTAGAAATAAATAATTTTCCCTTCAAGCTTTCTCCTTTTAGGTTTTCAATACTAGATATTTCTTCTAGTAAAAGAGCTGGATTAACTACAACTCCAGGAGCTATTATTCCTGCGGTATTGAATATTCCGGAAGGAATACTTCTAAGAACACACTTTTTTCCATTGTGATAGAGAGTGTGACCAGCATTGTCACCTCCTTGATATCTAACTACATAATCGTATTCAGAAGAAAGTAAATCAACTATCTTACCTTTACCTTCGTCTCCAAATTGGAGTCCTACAACTCCAATTGCATGACCTTTTTCTTTACTCATTAAATTACAAACACAATAAATTTAACCATTTTCTACTTTAACCTCTTCTCCTTTTTAAGGAGAAGAAATTAAGAAGCTCTAACTTCTTATTCTAGTATTTCTGTAACGGTTCCAGCTCCAATGGTCTTACCTCCTTCTCTGATTGAGAACTTGAATCCTTGTTCAACAGCTACAGAGCTAATCAATTTAACGATGATCGGAGAGTGATCACCAGGCATAACCATTTCCACACCATCAGGTAGAGTAATTTCCCCAGTTACGTCAGTTGTTCTGAAGTAGAATTGAGGCTTGTAACCACTACCAAATGCACTGTGTCTTCCACCTTCCTCCTTTTTCAGAGCATAAACCTCAGCTTTAAAGCTTGAGTGAGGAGTAATTGACTTAGGCTTTGAAAGAACTTGACCTCTTGTTACTTCATTCTTGTCAATACCTCTTAGAAGAATACCAGCATTGTCACCTGGAATTACTTTTTCTAGCGGCTTTCTAAACATTTCAATTCCAGTTACAATTGCTTTTCTAGTTTCTCCGAAACCAACAATTTCAACTTCTTCACCAACTTTCAATTCACCTCTTTCGCATCTACCAGTTACAACTGTACCTCTACCAGTAATTGTCAAAACATCTTCGATAGATAAAAGGAATGGCTTTTCAATGTCTCTTATTGGGAGAGGAATGTATGTGTCAAGTTGATCTAGAAGATCTTGAATTGACTTTTCAGCTGCTGGGTCTCCTTCAAGAGCTCTTAGTGCTGAACCTCTAATAACTGGTGTGTTGTCACCATCAAAATCGTAAGAAGTTAGAAGTTCCTTAATTTCCATTTCAACAAGGTCAAGCATTTCAGCATCTGTAACAGTATCACACTTGTTAAGGAATACAACAATCTTTTGAACACCAACTTGCTTTGCGAGAAGAATGTGTTCTCTTGTTTGAGGCATTGGTCCGTCAGTAGCTGAAACAACAAGGATTGCTCCATCTACTTGAGCAGCACCAACAATCATGTTCTTAATATAGTCAGAGTGGCCTGGGCAGTCAACGTGTGCATAGTGTCTTGTTTCTGTTTCGTATTCTACGTGAGTAGTGTTAATAGTAATTCCTCTTTCTCTTTCTTCTGGAGCTCTGTCAATAGAAGCATAGTCTCTAGCTTCACCTCTACCTTGCTTTGAGCAGTAAGTACAAATCGCAGCTGTTAAGGTGGTTTTACCGTGGTCAATGTGACCAATGGTACCCACATTAATGTGTTCCTTTTCTCTACTAAATTTAACTTTTGACATATCTTTTAATTTGTTCCAAAAAACATTTTAACAATAGTCATTTTTCAAAATTATTTTTTCTCATAAATTATTAGAGTTTCTGAACTTCTCATTTTGTCAGGAAAGCTTGCTCCACTGCTTGTACCTGAACTTAAATAATGGACTTTTATTTTGGTCAATAGATACCTCTTTAGTGTCACATTTAGGTATGTTTTGAAGTGCAAATAAAGCTACTCCTATTCCACTTAATTGAATTCACTGAGAAATTATTAGCGATCTTCCCAATCCATTAGATTGGATTGCACTAAATAAGTTATTTCTAGTCAATCCTCCCCCTACTAATATGTTTTCACTTTCTTTTATTCCAGCTTCTTCCAATACTGCTCGTATTGAAAAAGCTAATCCCTCAAAGTATGAAATAATTCAATCTTCAGACTTTGACTGACTACTAATTGAATAGAAAGATGAATTCCAACTCTCTCTAGATGAAAGCAATCACTTTCCCGAAAAGAATGGCAAACATAAAGGGCAATTTAAGAGATTAAATTGCTCTAAATTTAAGTTATTTAGTGCACTTAAGTCTTTATAATTTATGTGCTTGCGCAATCATTCCAAAGATTGCCCACAATTAGAAAAACTTCACTCAAGTGCAAATCTTGGAAGTTCATTAACTTTCTTTCAAGCTAATGTAATTAGAGGACTATTTTCTCCCTTAAAAGAATCCAATAAGTCTTGGAAATCCAATTCTTCTGAAGTTAAGTTCAGTAAGAAAGCTCCAGTTCCATAAACTAGCGAAGAATTTACTTCACTAACTTTCTTTGCGAAGTAAAGAGCTCCTTGCTGATCTCCTACTACCCCTTTAATACTCAAGTTGTGATTTCCAACTTTAACTCCAGTTATTTCCCTATCATTTTCGATTAATTTAGGTAATTTATCGATAGGAACATCAAAGAAATCACATAACTCTAGATCTCATTCCAGAGTTTTTAGATTTAGAAGTGCTGTTCTTGAAGCTGATGAATAATCAGATACAAAATGTTGACCTTTAGTCAACTTATAAATTAGTCAACTTTCTAATGTTCCCATTAGATAGTCTTGTCCCTTCATTTTTTCACATATTTCTTTAACTAAATAGTTCAGTTTTGTGGCTGAACTATAAGTTGTTATTCAGAGACCTGTTCTCTCCCTAATAAAATCTCTTTCCCTATTATCTAGGTCATTTATGAACTTTTCAGTTCTATTGTCTTGTCATGAAATAATTGGACTAAGTGATTTTCCCTCACCAATTGTTCAGAGTAGAACACTTTCTCTCTGAGTAGAAATGGATAAAAAGGAGGGATAATCCTCCTTCTTTAGAGAATCTAGTAGTTTAGAAAGACTTTTTTCTAGAACTCCTCATATTTCTTCTCCATCATGTTCTACTCAACCTTCTTTGGGAAAATAAGTTCCAAATGGATGTTCTTCACAAAGTATTTGTTTTCTAGTTGAAGAAAAAAGAATTAATTTAAGGGCTGTAGATCCCAAATCAATAGATAAAACTATATCCTCCCCTGTCATAACTGCTGAGAGTTTTAATCCTTCCTTTCGGAAGGACTTTTAAAAGCTATTTAAGCTTTTGAGTTGTCTTTTCCTTCTTCTTTTTCTTTTTTGCTTCCAGCAAACAACTTCATTACTTTTTCCTTAATTGAATTAATTGCAGGAACAATTTTCTTTGAAATTTCTTTTAATTTGCAAGCAAAACTTGAAGAACATTCTCCACAACATTCACCTTCTTCTTCCTCTTCATCTTCCATTCCAACAATGTCATCATCTCCTTGCTCTTCATCATCTTGCATCTTTTGAGCTGTAGCAGCAGCAAATTCATTTTTCTTAAGTGGTTTAGGTTTTTCTCCCGAAGCTTCAGGACCTTCAGCAGGATCTTGCATCTTAGCCGCCTTAGCTGCTTTTATTTCAGATTTGTCATCTTTAGATTGTTTTCCTTTCTTAGCCTTAGATTCCTTTGCATCTTCCTTCTTAAGTTCTTCAACTACACTATCTAGTGAAGTATCTTCAATTTTTTCTCCACCCTCCATTGCTTGAGCTTCAGCTGAATGAATCTTTTTGTCGTCGTCTCCCATCATTTCAAACTCACTCATACTCATAAATGATTCTCCCAAAATTTCGCTATTCATACTATTTTCTTCGAATTTCATATTACTCTTCTATTTTAACATTTTCATCTTCTGAACTTTCTTCTTCATCTTCGCTTTCTTCCACTTCTATTTCTGGATCCTCAAAATCAGAAATTTCTTCCATTGGAATTTCTTCAGAAATAGAATCTTCTAATTCTTCAATTGAACTATTCTTTTCTTCTTCTGGACTAAATACTTCTTCCAATTGATCTTCTGAAGCAAGCTCTTCTTTAATTTGTTCAACTACTTCTTGAGAATCTTCCAATGTTTCCTTTTGTTCCTCATCCAAACCTAATTGATAAGGAGGATAAGCTTCTTCTTCAAATTCTTCCTTGGAATTATTTCTTTCCTCATCTTTACTCAACATTCCTCCATTCTCAATAAATTCTTTAACTAATTCTCTAGCTCTTTCAACTACCATACTTACTTTCTCTACACTATCTAATGTAGTTCCAGCTGCATTCATATGTCCTCCTCCTCCAAATTCTTCAGCTAATACTCTAACATCAAAATTTCCAAGTGATCTGAAACTTGTAACTATTACATTTTCCTGTTCTTGAGCAAACAACATTCAAAGAACATTGTCCTCAATATGTCCAATAGTGGATACTAATCCACTACTTGTAGCATATGGAGTATATTGATCCACTACTTCTTTTTCTATTAGATATCACGCAAACTTTTCATCTTGATGATAGTTTGAGAGAATATGTCCTCTCAATTTAAGTTCTTTAACAGTTAATCTTCTTAAGTTATTTATCAAGAACTCTCTATCTGCTCCAGCTCTCAAAGCCTTAGCAGCCAAAACTAGAGTTCTTGGAGAAACTTCTGAATTACTAAATGATCCGCTATCAGTTAGTATTCCCAAATAGAAATATGTAGCAGCTTTCTTGTTTATTGGTCATTGATAGTAATCGCAAATTTGGAACAATTGACAAGAAGCTGCTGCATAACTTCCATCTACTCAAGACAAATCTGTATAGAAATCAGTATGTACATCATGATGGTCTACTCTAATAACTGCTCCTCATTTTTCAGTTCCCAAGCTCTTAAAGTATTCAACAAATTTTTGAGTTCTTTCTCCAATTGTTACATCAACTACTAGTGCCATTGCACTTGAGAAGTCAAAGTCATGTGGAAGTTCATCAAATTCCATATTTAGTCAAGGAAAAACCCCTTGAGAACTTCCTACTAAATATATTTCCTTATCAAGGAATTGACTTCTCAATACTTCCTTCATCCCCAATCCACCACCAAGACAGTCTCCATCCGGTCTTTCATGGATGAAGATAACAATCTTTGTAAATCTTCTTACATAATGTTGAAAGTTTTTTAGAAAGAAATCTCTTTCCTTAGCCTTTTGAGTTATTACTTGATCAAAAACTCTTTTCTTTCTAAAAAACACCTTAACTAACTAAAAAAAATATTTAATACCTTTCTTCAATTTTAAAATTTGAGTCTTTTTCAGGAAGCTTCTAAAGAGGCCCAAAGAAAAGATCTAATTCTTTTATCAGTCCATCTTCATCATTGGAATACTTAGATATATAAGAAGCTTCCTGACCTAGTAAAAATAGTGAGTTAGCCAATGCACAACTCCTTACTCCTCCCCTTGTCATTGGAATATCATTGTGATTATCTCCAAATGTCAATATATTGGAGTAAGGTACTCCAAAGAAGTTTGCAGCAAACTCCACAAAGCTAAACTTGTCTTCTTGTTTACTTTGTATTTCCAAATTAATTAATCCTGGATAGTAGAAAATACTTACTTTAGGTTCAGGATCAAATTTCTTTATATTCCGTATTATTTCCCTTACTTTTTCCTTATCACTTTCTTTATAGAATAGCTTTACTCCAACTAATACAGAATTTGATGTTTTAAAAGCATCAAAACACTTATTAGGATATTCAGAATCTAAAGGTATTCTCATTGTATTAGTCAGGATATCTCCTGACTGAAGACAAGAAAGGACAAAAGGAGAGAATAGTAAATACTTTAAAAACTTCTCGCTAAGACAAGAAGAAACTAAGTGATTAGTTTTGGGGTTATAAATATAACCCCCATTTAGACAAGAAATATAGGACTTAAGTCCTAATTGGTCATATATCGGTTTAGAGTCATTTCAAGCTCTACCAGTAGAGAACGTAAAGAGAACATCGGGTCTCTTTTCCTGAAACATTTTTAAATAATCTACTGTTTCCTTAGAAATATCTCCTTGGGTGGTACACAAGGTACCATCCAAATCTGAAATTACTATGTATTTGTAATCTGACATGAGTTATAAAGTGCTTTTATTTCTCTTCAACTATTTAATTTAAATTTTCCTAAATGAGAAAGAAACAATTCTTTCTCATCTTTAATAGTTGAAAAAGAAACTAAATCATCTTTGTTGTAGTTTCTTATATATATTGATAACTTTGGGATAGAGAATCCCAAAGTCTTCAGAAATATACTAATTAATCTATTACTATTTCAACTTGATTCTTTTTCATCTCAATAAATTGAGTGAAGATCAGAAAACTTTAGATTTATCTTTAGTAGTTCCTGCTTTAGTAGACTAACTAAATCAGGAACTATTTTTAATTTAGGAATGCTTTGATGAGAAATAAATTCAACTTTATTTCTCTCGAAAAGGGAAAAGAGGAGATCTTCTTCTTCGAGAGTTAAGTAAAGAGAGACCTCCTGCAAAAATTAATTATTCAGTCCAGACTTGTTCTGGACTAAAAGAAGACAAGGAAGAAGTATCTATATTTAACTCTATAAGTTTATTAGTGAACTCTAACGGAGGTAGAGTTCACACATTAACAGGTTTCTTCTCTCAAGGATCTACAAAGCTGAGACTATATGAATGTAAATACTGTCCGAATGAATCATTTTCTAATGGAACTCCATAGACTGAGTCATTCAGGACAGGACAAGAAAGAGTAAAAAGATGAGCTCTCAACTGATGAGTTCTTCCAGTCTTCAGACTTAGAAGAACTAATTGAGAGTTAATAGTCTCAGCATAAGTTAAAGCTGTCTTGTACTTCTTAGAGTTAGTTGCAGTAAATCTCAATTTCTTTCCTTTATCTCTTCCCAAAGAAAAAGTAATCTTTATCTTTGGGTGTGGTAAAGGAGAAGAAAGAATAGCTAAGTATTTCTTATCTATTTTTTGTTCCTCAAATAATGCCTTTAAAGTTAAAAGAGATAATTTACCCTTAGCTATTAATAGAAGACCACTAGTATTTTTATCTAGTCTATTTACTAGATAAATATCTTCTCCATATTCTTCCTTAAGAATATCTATTAATGTATCTTTTCCCCTAGTATATTTGTCCTTGTGGACTAATATACCAGAATCTTTATCTACTATTAAATAATGTTTAGTTTCTAATATCTTTTTAAAACTCACTAACTTAAAAGGGATTTTTTAATTAAATTAAAGCTTTAAATAAAAAGTATATAAAGCTTTAATTTCCTTGTCTTCAGAAAAAAACATTACTCAAGAAGTAAATGAATCATCTAGTAATAATGGTTCTAACAATAAAGAATACTTATCTAAATTTTCCAAAAAGATGATTCATTTACTGACAAAATATAAATCTCCTAAGTTATTTACTGGTTGCTATAACGAATTTCAACTTTCCGAGGGAAAGTTCTTTAGCGACAAAACAGTAGGACAACTTCTAGGTAAATCAGGAGAAAGAAAAGATGAATTCTTTCTCCTGACTGGAGTTAAACCCCATCTAGAATATTCAGGAGAAGATCCTATCCTAATTCTCTCTAAATATAACGTTAGAGACATTAAGTTAGCGAGTATGCTAACTCAAAAATTCAAAATCTCTAAAAGTTGATCTTCTAGCTCTATTCACAAGAACTTTAAGGAAGTAGAAAAACAAATTACTTCCGAAGAAGAAGTTCTCGGAAGATCAACTCTAGAAAATATTGATTCTGAAATAGATAGTCCATATTTATTTCAAATTATTGGTCGAATGGGCAGCGAACAATACTCTAATAGTCAAACATTATTAGAACACTCTCTTCAAATGGCTGAAGCTTCTGAACAAGCTGCCCTTCAACTAAATATGGAATCAAAAAGAACTAAAAAACTAGCTTTTTATCACGATATAGGGAAGCTATTCCTTCCCTATTATGAACATGCTTCCGAAAAAGTATTTCAATATATTCCGGATATTCAAGATCCGGAAATAAAAGAAATAATAAAAACACATCATGATTCTCTATTATCTTTTTCTTCTCCTTATATTGCCTTAGTTTCTCTTATAAATAGAATACTTACACAAATTCACTTCATTCCTTCAGAAACTAAGGCAATAAATCTAAAAGAAAACTTTCAGTTTTTCCTAGAAGAACAAAAGAAAGAAGAAAGAATATCTAATTTCTATATTCTTTCTTCTGGTCTTCACTTCTGATTCATTTTTAATGAAGCTAGTAGTAGGGAAGAACAATCTTCTCTACAAGAAGAATGAACTAACAAGCTCAATAATTTACTTCAAGAAAAATATAAAGAAGATACTCAATTGGATTTATCCAGTTTGAGTATTACTTTTTATTGATTGCCTAATAAAGAAGACAAGCCTTCTTTATATAGGCTAAAAATATATCAAGAAGGGGAAATCTTTAGATTAGTTTCTAAAACTCAATAGTTTTTTAAAGTACTTCTGGAAGAAAAGAGTCAACTTAAAGAATTCTCAATAGACCAATGTCTATTTGAGAAATTAATACTAAAAACTATTTACAACTTAAAAATTCCTTCTGATTATTCTTCCCACTTCATTCCAATAAAGAAGAAGTTTCAGTTAAATTACTCAACTTCTTCTGAAGCCAAAAAAGAAAAAATAAAGGAATTATTAGATCCTAAGAGTCAAATAAGTAATCTCTCCCGAGAGATTACTGGTTTCAAAGTTTGTGCAACTAAAGACTATGAAAAAAGAACAATTTTCCCAGTTTATATAGAGTCTGCACAAACTTCTGAAGAACAGTCAAAACTTAAGTTTGACTATGAAAAAATGGAATTTTCTTCCTATTTTTTCCAACAACTTATAAATGATTCTGATATTTCTCTCCAAGAAATAACTAGTGAAAGCTTAAAAGAGTTCTTCAATCAAATAATTGAAGAGCGAAAAGAAAAGACTAGAGAACTAGGTAAAAAAATACTTATTGACTTCCTTGATTACAAGGAAGATCAAATAGATGAAGAATTAACTTATCTAGTTGGTAAATCTAAATTTTTCTTCTCATATCACCAAAACTTACTAGAACACTTACTAGAAGTTAGCATCTTTAGCGCTAACTTTGCTTACCAACTAAATCTAAATACTGTGGAAGCGAAGCGAGCAGCTTTCTTCCACGATATTGGAAAAGTAGTTGGACAATATTCAGATCACGTTATTGAAGGAGTAAAACTAGCTAGTCAATTCAAACTGGATAGTTACATAATTGAAACTATCCAGTTTCATCACAACTATGACACTAATATAAATAATCCTTATTTATCCATTGTTAGGTCAATGGATAAATTATCAGCTGGAAGACTAGGTGCCAGACCTTTCCAGCTGGAAAAAACAAAAGAAAGAAAAGAGAAAATGCATTCTCTTTTAACTGGAATAGATGGAATTTCTAGAGTAGAATTCCTTGCTGGAGGTCATATTATTAAGATATTTTTAAATCCAGAGAAGTTCAATTGAACTTCTCTAGAAGATTTCAAAAAGAATGTGGCTAAAACAGTCAGAGAGACTGATTTAAAGTATCAATATAATTACCAATTTCTTTTGAAATTGGAATTTAATGATTCTTTCTTATTAGATGATTATTAATAAGTAAATAACATTAAATTTGGGAGTAATCTCGGAGGTATAGTTCAGTAGTTAGAACACTCCCCTGATAAGGGAGAGGTCGATGGTGCGATCCCATCTACCTCCACCATGCGGGGATTTAGCTCAGTTGGTAGAGCATCTGATTTGCACTCAGAAGGTCGTGGGTTCGAACCCCATAGTCTCCACCATTTTGTAATGTTTTAGTTTTTTCTTCCACCCTCAAAGGGGGGGGGAATTAGATAGTTAGAAAAAACTAACTAAATAGAAATTTGCTGTAATTGTTGATCACATCAAACAGGTTTTTTTGAAAACAATTTTTCGTAATAGTTATAAATAAATTCAAAATTTTCTTCTTTGATTGATTCAAATTTCAAAGAATTAGTTCCTTTTATCAAGGATAATCGGATTTTACTTTTAATATCGGAACTTGTACTTACATTGTCATTAAAAGGATTAAATTGTGAATCTTTATATTCTTCAAAAGTCTTCATCATCTCTTCATCAAGATAAACACATCCATCTTTAAGTTTTTCATCTTCTATTTCCTTTAATTCATCGCAATTTTTAACTTTTTCAAAAATTGCATTACCAGAAATGGTAAGTCCGCTCTTTAAGTGACTTTCATTATCTTCCTTTATTTTTTGTCTCTCAACTTTTAATTTTTCATATAACTCCTTTAATTCTTGAATCTCTAACTCAACGAGATTATTTCAACTTTCAATGAGCTTATTAATTCTTCATTGAAAATTTTCTCTCTTCTCTGAATTCATCTTTCTCTCAAAGTTTTCTTCTATTTCTTCATAAGCTAATTTCTTATCTTTATTGATTTTTTCAATGAGTTTGCTCTTTTCATCTTGTTTTTCATTTCCCGATATTTTTGGTAAATCTAAAATATTTTCCACTGAAAGATGTTTTCTAACATCTTCAGATTCAACATATTTATTTATTATTCCCTGATTCTCTGGGTACATTTCCTCGAAATAATTGTCTTTTTCTCCCGCCTGTAGAGATAACAATCTACTAATTTCTTTAATTGCTTCAAATTTATCTTTAAATTCTTGACATTGCTTTTTGTCTAAAAAACTGAAATATTTATGCAAATTTAAAAATTGTTTCCTAAATGATGATTTCTCACTATTTTGAAGAGAACACATTCTCTCTTTAATTTCATTCAATATATTTCTTTTTCTGTGAGTATCTTTTTCACTCAATAATTCTTCAAAAGGAATATTTCTTTCTGAGAAGAAATTTTCTATTCGCTCAAGACAAGAAATTATTTCTTGTCTTAATTCCTCTATTGTTTTAAGAGCATTTTCTCCAGAATAATCTTTTATAGATTTAATTAAGTTTTTTGCATTCTTTATATAGTCAATAATTAATCCTCTATCTTTTCCGACATCTCTTCTATTTGGTCTAGCTATTGCTTGCATTAATGAATGTTTTTGGATAGGTCTATCCAAAAACAAGAAGGATAAACACTTAACATCGAATCCTGTGAGTCATTTCTGACACACAAAGGCTATTTTCAGAGAAGAACCCTTCTCTTTAAATTTCTCTTTTATTTCTTGTTCACCACTAAAATTCTGTTCTTTTGAAATATTTCCATAATATTTCAATTTTTCATCTTTTAGATTTCTTGGATTACTAATTACATATGCCATTTGAGTTCCCTTCATTCTCTCTATTCTTTTCCTAATTCCTTCTTTTTCTGAATCAGAACAAGAAGTAAGAAGATTATTAAGTCTCTCTATTTCTTCTTGTCAGAATTTTTCAGCATAGTTTTTCATAACTATGCAAATTAATCTATCTATACAAACGAAAAGAGCTTTACCCAATTCCATTCTTTCTGAATAGTAGGAAACAAAATCTTTAGATATTTTTTCCAATCTATTCTTATTCATTAATGCTTCCTTAATCTTCACATATTTTTTTGAAGTTAATACTTTTTCCTCTTGTTCTTCTCTTTCTTCAATATCCCCTAAAGCTTCGTTAGTATAATTATCTATTTCCGGATTGAAAACTCCTTTTAAAAAAGTTGTTCTGTCTTCATAGTAGAGTTGAACTGTCACTTTATCCTTAAGTGCTCTTTCAAAGTCATATTTAGAAACATAATCTCCAAACTTTTGAGCTGTCTTTTCTTCCTCTCTAAGAGGAGTTCCAGTAAAAGCTATTCTATGGGAATTAGATAATATTTCAAGCATTGAATCTGCTAGCTTTCCATAATTTGTTCTGTGAGCTTCATCAACAATAATTACCATTTCCTTTAATATTTGTTCTCTCTTTTTGATATCAAATTTATGAATAAGAGAGAACAAATATCTTGTATTATTGTTCTTTAGTTTCGAAATAAGTTCTTCTTTTTTTGTAACTCTACTGCAATTATCATTACTTCCTAAAAAACCACAACTAGAAAAAGTACTAATTAATTGTTCTTCCAAATCTATTCTGTCTGTAAGCAATAAGAAAGATTGATTACTTCCACTTTTTCTCTTTATTTTTTCTGCAAAAAACACTATAAATAAGCTTTTTCCACTTCCCTGTGTATGTCAAACAGTACCTAATTTTCCATTAAGATCTCTTCTTTTCAGATAATTCTGAAAAGCTTTATTAACTCCTAAAAATTGATGATTTCTAGCAATTATTTTTTCTAAAACACCTTCCTCTTTCTTAAAGAGAGTAAAGTTTTCGAATAAATCTAAGAAGTTTTTCTTATCGCAAACTCCCTGGATAAGAACTTCTATTGAAGTATCCCCTTCATCATCTTCTTTCAATCTGTGTCAATCACTAAAAAAATCATAGGGGCTTTTAACAGCCCCTATCTTAGATTGATCTCCTGAGGTTAAAACACAGAAAGCATTATAAGCAAAAAGTTGAGGAATATTTTTTAAATATTTTTTGTAATTTCCCTCATAAGCCTCTTTCTCTAAATCAACCCCATGCGCTTTACATTCAATAAATAAAAGAGGGATTCCGTTAAGGAATCCCAAAATATCAGGTCTACAATTACTTTTTCCCTCTAAATCATCTATTACTAGTTCTTGGACTGCAACAAAAGAATTATTTTCTGGATTTTCAAAATCCAGAAATTTAAAGTGAATTATTTCTTCGGCACCACCTTCCCCTCTTACTGTTATGCTTTTTCCTTCCTTAATTAATTCATATTTATCTTTATTAATCTGAAGGTCAAATTCTCTTAAAGTGTCTTTTTCAAGACACTCTATTAATTCGATAATTACTTTTTCAACTTGCTTTTCACTTAATTTCTTTAATTTATGTTCATTTAATTTTTTGATTGAATTCCGAAGTTCTTTTTTATAAATAGGAATTTTCCTACTCTTGCTTCAATAAATTTCTGAAGGATCAGCGATCCTTCAACCTAATTTTTCTAAAACATTTAAAGAAGCTTGTTGTACGAAATTCTTTTCAGAAAAATTGCTCACTCTATTCGCCCCACAAGGAAAGATTTTCAGTTATTTGCCGAGTTAGTTCTTGAGATTCTTTCTCAAGTTCAACTAACTCTTTATGCATGTCTTTCATTCTTTTTATATAAGCTGGCCTGTCTTCTCTATCTTCTTCAGTTTCTTCGAAACCGACATAAACTCTAGGACCTAAACAATAGTCCATTTCCATAACTTCTTTAATATCTGCTGCCTTGCAGAGACCTGGAACGTCTCTGTAAATCCCTTTCTTAAATTTGGAACGAATTCAATCATATTCCTTAACTACTGAAAGAGCTTCTTCAAATCTTTCTCATTTCTTATCTAATTCCTCTTTCATCCTATTCTTATCTTTTTTATCTGCCTTGGAGAGTTCTTCCTCTCCCTCTACTATTAGCTTTTCTCCAACTTCCTTGAAAGCATCTAAATAATTTCCACTTTCAGGAACTTGAACATTGAACTCTTTTGCATACTTATCTAAAGCTTCCCTATATTCTTCTAATAGTTTTTGATATTTTTCAACTTGACCTCTATAAAGTCAAACCACTGCAATCAAATTCTTTGATTGTCAGTAACTCCAAGTATTTTGCTTTGGATTATCTTTCACTTGTGAAAAATAATTAGAAGCATCAATAAACAAAATCTTGTCTCTTTGTTCTTCAATTTTTTGTTTATTGAAGAATCAAAGACAAACTTCTCCAGTGAATCCACTTTGGAAAAATTTATCTGCAACTCCAATAATTATGTCTACATGCTTAGTCTCAATTATTTGCTTTCTAATTTCTTTATCTCCTGTAGATGCTAGGGAGTTTTGTCCCATAACAAAACCAGCTTTACCCCTGTCATTTAAGTATGAATAGAAATATTGAATACACAAATAGTCAGCATTTGTGAATGATTCATTATTTCCTCTAGGAAGAGCGAAAGGAATTCTGCCTGCTCTTTTAGCTCTTTCAATATTTACTCCTTTCACACAGAAAGGAGGATTTGAGAGAACATAATCACACTTACCTTCCAAATCTAATAAGTCATTCTCAAAAGTATTGCATTGCTTTATTACGCTGTTTATCTGAATATTGTGCATAAACAAATTCATATTGCAAATGTTTACATTTGCTGGCAATAATTCATATCCTCTAAATACAAAATCTTGATTGCAAGTTGAATCAGTTTCTCTTTCCATATATTTCTTTATTCCAACAAACATACCTCCACTACCACAGAATGGATCTAGCGCTTTTCCTCCTTTTGGTTGCAAAATATTAACAATCATATTTACTAGAGATTTAGGTGTGAAAAACACACCTTCATCTCCCTTTTCTTCTAGGGAGAAATGTCCCAAAAAGTATTCATAAACTTCACCTAATTTATCAGAATTATCAGAAACATCTTCTCTATCAAATACCTTAAGAAGATCTCTTAAGGTATTATCTCTTATCTTTTTATATTCCTTAAATAAAGCTCCCTCAAATAATTCAGATTCTCTTTCTATTAATTTCATAGCATTGTCTAGGACTTCTCCTAGACTGCTCATTTCTTCACCATCTATATTCTTAATTTTTGCTAAAGTTACATCTTCTGGAAGACTTATTATTTTGGAGAATTGTGCTTCCTCTGGAAGCATAATTACTCCTTTCTTTTCAAAATCATATTTTTTAGGAGAAACTCTAACTCCCTCAATTATTGGCATTTCTTTTTCAAGTATTTTTAAAGTCTTTTGATAATTAACATCCATATATTTCAAGAACAAAGCCCCTAAAGCGGGCTTGTAATATTCACTTTGCTTTAAGTGAAAATAAACTCTTAGCTCATTACAAAAATTTCAAAGACTTTTTGCTAAATCACTCATATAATTAGATTTTCTTTTTTACTTCCAAAACAGAAATTTTATTTAAGAAAAATTCACTAATAAACTTGAATTTCTTGAGAGAAAAGAGAATCTAGTAGTTTCTTTTTAATTTCTTCATATTTTTGCATTTTTAGCTCTAATTTTTCAATCTTGGAATGAATGTTTTTCCAAAAATTATTAAACTTTTCAAGAATTTTTTGATCGGGGATTAGGATTTCTATTTCTTTGAGTTTTTGGGGAGAAAGATTTTTAATGGCTACAGAAAAAGTGAATCTTTGTAGCTTCGGGAGATGAACTAAATTCAAAGCTTCAAGAATTAAATATGAAAATTTTCGAAATTTTAATTTCGAAACAAGAACGTGGGTGCTAGCTTCAAATTTCCCATCATAAAACTTACAGTGATAGCCCCCCCCGCAGAAACTAAAAGAGACGGAAAGTCATATGAAAAAGTGTAAGAATTTTTAGTTTTTGTGGAACAAGTAAAAAATGGATATTTCCCTAATCCATCAAGTAATTCTGAATGACTTGCTGGTTTTTTTCCAATTTGAATCTCAGTTAAATCTCCAAACCTAATCTTTCTTCAACCCTCGGGAATACCATTTTCAGAAGAATATTTTTCATAATCGGGAAACCTTAACTTAATAAACCATTCCTTAAAAAGTGATGCCTTCAAATTCTTCAATAATTCAATTTGTCTTTCGTGGTTATCCAGAATTAGGTCATATCTGGAAAGAATTTCTCCTATTTTTTGTTGAATTTCTAAGGGGGGTTTAGGAAACTTAACTTGGAATAATTTAGATAGTGTTAGGTGAGGTTGTGTTATATAAAGGCTCGCCAAATTCTTTAACTTTCTTTTATTTTTTGGGGCATCTAAACAATATTTAATGAATGTGGGAGTAGAAATTTTTGAAAAAGGTATGAATCCATATAAGTCAGAAGATAAGCAAGCCTCAAACTTTAGAAGTGCTGAATCAGTAACTAAAGATCCTGTTTCCACCACGCAAACTGTATTTTTTGGAAACAATTTGCTTTGCAATAAACCGTAAAAGTTGTAGTTTCTATTCGATTTCAAAACTGTCAATCTACTGTCACTAACTTCTTTGCATCCTATTAATGGAACTTTTCCGAAACAAAACAATTTTTTGTCGTGATTTGGCTTATGTTTTTGAATTCCTTTGGAAATTCTCCCCAACTTATCCAAAGTTACTAACTCTCACTTTTGAGTCATAAAAATTATTTATTCATAAACACTAAATCAAAATTTAGTAATTTTTAAAAAGGCTCTCAAGGAGCCTTTTCTTTAATTTATTTCTTTAAAGAGGAAAAAATAAGTTGGTTTTAATTTTTGCTATTTCAAGATAAATCTTTAATTTTTCTATGTTTTCTGAAATAGAAGTTTTTATTCTTCAATCTTTTATATTCTGATAATTTTTTAAAAAATTATCTTCACTCCCGAATTGTTTTATTAAATTAATGGCTGTTTTTTTACCAATATTTGGAATTCCGGGATAATTATCTGAAGAATCCCCAGACAAAGCTTTAAATAATGGGAATTGATGGGGCAAAAGCCCATCAGTTAGTTTAGAAAAATTTTCTAAATTGTAGGAAATTTTGATAAAGGATTTTTTAAACAAATGAACAGAAATGAATTCATCTACAAGTTGTAAAAAATCTGAATCAATAGTGAAAATATCGACATAACAAAATTTTTCAGAAAATTTTTTAGCAATAGTTCCAATCTGATCATCACCTTCATATCCATTCTCTGAAACATATATTTCTAAACCTAAATATCTTTTCAATAGACTTTTAGATTTTTCGATTCAATAATAAAAACTTTCATCTACTTTTTTTCTATTAGCTTTATATTCTGGAAATATTTTTTTCCTAAAGTTATCTCCTCCTCTTCTATCAAAAACTATTATTTTTCTGAAATATCTTTTTGTTTTCATAATTTTTTTAATTCCAGAAAATAAACAATTCAAAAATTTTTTATAAGAGAAGTCATTATTTTCATAAATTTTTTGATCTTTTTTGTCGGAAGTGACAGCATGAAAACACTTTCTAGCTATAGCGCTTCCGTCAATAATTATTACTTCTCTTCCTTCAAATTCATTCATTTTTTATCTATACCTACAAAAAAATGAATTAATAGGAAATCTTTACTTTTTGACTAAACAATTTATCTAATAACTTATCCCTTATTCTTTCGGAATTTTCAATTTTCTTAGTTAACTTTTCAATCTTTAATTGAATATCTTCACAAATTGAATTAAATTTTTCTAGAGTTTTTTGATCTGGTAGAAGAACTAAATGTTCTTGTAATATACCTTTTTTAAGGTGTTTTAAAGTTGTTCCTGTAATTTCTGAATTTCAGAAAATTAATTTCTTTTGCAAACTGAAAAATAACAAATATAAATATTTGTGATTTTCAGAAATTAATAAAAATGTATCAGTTGAAGCTTCAAATTTTCCTCTGTAAATTTTTGCATGAAAAAAACCTCCAGAAAAAACCAAAATTGAAAAATCGTCATAAGAAAATGTTTTGGATTTTTGAGTTTCAACTGAACAAGTAAAGAAGGGATAAGTTTGTATTTGATGCCCCCCCCGCCAGGTTCAACTTTTATGGCATGACTAGCTGGCTTAGAACCTTTTTTTATAGTTACTAAATTTTCAAGTTTCTCAAATCTTCATCCCTCAGGAAGAGGGACATTATCTCTATAAAATTCTCCGAATCACTTCTTATAAATTAATGTTCTAACTCTATTAAGAATTTCAATTTGTCTTTTGTTGTTTTCAAAAAGTTCATCGTAAGCTGAAAGAATATCTCCAATTAGCTTTTGCTCCTGCGGGGGGGGGCAAGGGAATTTAATAAGTTGTAATTTTTGAAAAGACAATATATTCCTTGTCGTTGTATTAGAGAGGTGAAGAATTTTTTGTTTTATTTTTGGGAAATCAAAGCAATATTTAATGAATTTTGGATCTGAAATTCCTTCAAAAAAAGAAAATGCATAAATGCTTTCCGTTAAGCAGGCATTTTCTTTCAGGATAGAACAATCGCCCACACTTCCGCATCTAACAAAACAAACCGTATGGGGAGGAAACAATTTATTTTGATTAACTCCTTGTTGATTGAAATATCTATTACTTTTAGAATCACTAATTGCTTGTCCATCTATTAAGGGTACATTTCCTCCTCTAAATAAAATTTCAGAATCTCCTACTTTCATGGATAATGGTTTTCCGCTTTCCAATAATCCCAATTTATCTAAAATAACTCATTCTCACTCCCCCTCTTTTTTAGGCATACTAAATAAAAATTTATTAAATTTTTAACAATTTTCAAAAGCTCCCTTTTGGGAGACTTTTTCTAATTGTTTTGGAAAAAATTTACCTTCCCGGAACTCTTATTTGAGGAATTTGTCCATTTACATTATTTAAAGGTTCTTGCAATTGTCTTTGTAATCTATTAGCTTCCCCTTCAACTCCAGAACTTCCCGAAACATTAGGGCTTCCTCCTTCTGTAAATTTTTCATCAAGAGCTCTCAAAGTTAAATCTGGAACTGGTAGAAAACCATCTCTCCCTCGACCATGTTCAGGTAAACTTCTTAATCATGATGATGATTCAGAATCATCATTAAATTGATCTGAACTATACTTATAGGCTGCTCCTAAAAGTCCACCAGTTGCCAAAGTGCCCACTATTCCTAGTAGTACTTTAGAAATTAATAACATTCTCTAAAAAACTTTTTTAAAACATTACTCAGATATTAATTTCTAATTTTCTTAATTTATTGAAAATTCCCCATTTTAAGGGAATCTCCTTCTATTAACTATTTATTAAAAGAAATTATTTTTCTTTTAACCTACTCAACAATATCATTCCCCAACTTTCTTTTGACTATTTCAGGCAAATTGACAAGTTCTTGTCGATTTGTCAACTTTACCTTTTAGCTCTTCACTCAATTTTGCATCATTCTTTAAATAACTATCTCAATAATGAGCTAAATCTCTTGATGACAATGATCCAGCTTTTATTTCTTGATTCCCTCCAAACATAACTATTGGGAATCTTTTATTTCTTCCGGACACCAATAAATCTTGTACTGGTTCAGGACAAGATTTGTCAAACAATCCATTTTTAGAGTCACAAATTGAATTATTTCCATTCTCAGATAAAACTTTTTTACTTAATTTTTGTCCCTTTCTAATTGATTGTTCTTTTTCTGATAATTTAGGAGTGCTGTTACCAGCACCTCCGCTAAGACTATAAGCTAAAGAAGTTCCAAGTGCTGAAGAGAAAAGAATGCCCCCCCCGCAATCATTAAGTGCATTAACTTCAAAGCCATTCTTAAAAACTAACTATTTAAAACATAGAAAATTTTATGACAAACATAAAAATTTCTATGTTTTTATCTATTAGGAAGTCTTATTGTACTTGCCCTGTTAGTTACATCATCTACAACTCCTTGTAATTGATCTTGTAAATTTCTAGCTTCTAAACCAACATCAGGTTTTAATGTTCCACTTTCACCTTTAACTGTTGCTTCCAAAGATCCATCCCCGCTGCCATCTTTTTCAGTTCTCTTGAACGGTTCTAAAAGATCTGCATTCCCAGAACTTAATCCATTTGACATTTCCCTTAAATCTGAATCATCATTAAATTGATCTACACTGTACTTATAGTCCGCTCCTAAAAGTCCACCAGTTGTTACTGTACCTATTGCTCCCAGTAACAACTTATAGATAAATAACATTACTAGTTAACTTTAGTTTTTATGTTCTTTTTTCCTTAAATAATTAATTTTTCTCTCTCACTTGGGAGAGAATTTCTAATTAATTATTTATAGAAAATTATCCTACTCAACAATATCATTCTCCTTCTCCATTATTTATCGTGAACTCACAAGTTCTAGATAAAGCTCAAACTCTATATTTCAAGTGTTCTTCCTTTAATTTAGCTTCTTTCTTTAAATAATGATCTCAGTAATTTGCAATATCTCCAATAGTTAACTTATTAATTGACATCTTTTCATTTCCTTTGAAAAGCATTATAGGGAAATTTCTATTTCTACTATCTCTAACTGTTTCCTTAATTCTCTGAGGAAGAGAATTAATATCTGTAATTTCTTGTTTACTTAATAATGCTCCTTTATCTATTGCACTTAATTGAACAATTGAGCTGCCACTGGCAGCTCCAAGTTTGTAAGTTAAAGAAACACTAGCTAATGAGCTAAGTGCAATGACCCCCCCCGCGATAATGTGAATTAGTTTAAGAGCCATTAATTATTAATTAAAACCATAAAAGATTTTATGGTTTTAATTTCCGAATGTTCTAGTTTGAGTTCCACTACTTAATGCACTTTCAACTGTTCCTTGAAGTTGACCATTAAATCTATTTGATTCTTCTTCCGCACTCGGACTTAAAGTTCCCCTACCACTATTTCCACTACCTAAACCTTTTGTTCCTTGATCTCCCTTAACTAAACTAGGAGGAGTTATTAATCCTCCTCCATCAACTCCTCGTTCACCTTGTCCTTTTATCCCCAATTCATGAGCTCATTTTTTTAAACCATGCTCATCATCATTGAATTGTTCAACACTGTACTTATAGGCACTACCTATAAGTCCACCTGCAGTCAAAGTACCTGCTGTACCCAGCAATACTTTATATATAAATAACATCTTTTATTTGCTTATAAAAAGATATTAATTTCTTAACTTACTGTTTTAGTGCAGTGTCACACTCCTCATTTACTTTTTTCTAATTCATTATCTTCTCACTTATTGCAATTCTCAAATTGCAATTGAAAAGAAGATGATTCTCCACTAATAAATTCTTTAACTCAATTTTCTATCGAATTATTTTCAGTGGAACTTATTTTGTCTTTCCTCCCTCTTAACCATAATTCATATTTCTTACTTTGCTCTTTTAATTTTTTAGATCAATTTGTTAAACATTCACTTACTTCTTGATCTTCAGAAACTCCTTCTGACCCATCTGATGGTCTTACATTTAACCTACATTCTTGTTTATCTTTTCCATCATTAAAGAAATATTCCCAAACTATATCATCTTCTTTGACATCTTTTATTTCGTAATCATCTTCTTCATTCCGTTCAGTATTTTGGGCTTGACCCAAAATACCTTTACTTTTTAATATTCCTAATCCAGTTCCAGCTGTTCCTCCCAAAACAATTCCTGATCCTAAGAGCAACATTAATTTAGTTGCTGCTGAACTTAGCATTTCTTAATAACTTTACTTAATAATTAATATATTTACCTAAAAATCTGACCATCTTTTTATTAGAAAAAAATAATTAATAAAGAATCTAGATAATAATTATTATTTTGCAATAATTTATCTATTTTTTAATTCAAGAATTAACAAGTTTTTGATTAATTCTCCCTAAATAAAAAATATTTTTATTATTTTTCCTTCTTCCTAGAAATAAAAATTTAAAAACTTAATTATTGGCTATTTGTCTCGAAAGGCAAATGGCAAGATCATTCATTTCATTTGCTATTCTCTTTTTCTTTTTGATTTATTGGATTGCAGTCAGAGGCATCTGAAAAATCAAATGAAATTCCTTCTCTTTTAAATTCATCTAAGAAATAGTCAATCCATCTAATGGGATTTTCTTTTTCATCTTCTGTTTTTTCATGTTCATAAACAAAATCCTTTTTTCTTCTTATTAATAATTCAGTAGTAGATTTTGAATTTGTTTTATTCCAATTCTTTTCTTTTTCTTTAAGTCATTCTGTTGCACACTTCTTTTCCAATCCCTTCTCTCATCTTTCTTTATTATTTCCACTAAACTCACATTTCTTTTTATTGTCTTGGTAATACAGAATGTATTCCCAATCCAAATCATCTTCAGTAACTTCTTTTATTTGTTCTTTAGAAGTTATTGTTTTTTCAGGAATAAATTCTTTGGTTTGGGCTCTACCAATTCTGTCTCGAAAATTAACTGGATTAATTTTCGGAACTAAAGGAGAATAATTCTCATTCATTAAAAATCTAAGGCCAACTCCGACAGTACTTCCAGTAGCTAGGATTCCTCCTCCCGTCAAAAGAAAAGTCTTAAGGCTGATCATTTTTTATCTAACTAATTCTTTCGTTAGTTAGATTCTCTTGAGATAGCTTTATAACAACTTCATTCTTGTCATTGACTTTGAGATCCTTGATCTCCAATATTTTTATTAATTTCATTGCAATCAGAAGCATCATCAAAGTCAAGACTTATTTTTTCTCTCTTAAATTCCTCCAAATAATAATTAATTCATTGTCTTGGATTTTCTTCCCCATTATGGGAAGGTTCATGATTGTAAACAAAATCTTTCTTTCTCCTAATCAATAACTCTACTTTAGAGTTAGGATTACTTTTATTTCACTGCTTGGCTTTCTCAGAAAGCCAACTTGTAGTACATTCTTTTCCTAAATTAGATTCCCATCTCTCACTATTCTTTCCATCAAATTCACATTTCTTTTTATCTTGGTCATAGTAAAAAATGTACTCCCAATCTAAATCATTCTCTTGAACTTCTCTTATTTTTTCTAAAGAAACTTCTGTGGAAGAACTTTCATTTTCGGGTTTTATTCTCTTTCTGTAATTAACTTTTGGGACAAATTTTTCAAAATTTTGTCCCAAAAGATATTTCAAACCTAAACCTACAGAACTACCTGTAGCTAGAAGACCTCCTCCAAGAAGAAATAATTTAGAACCTAACAAGTTCTAAATTATTGAATTCAATTATTAATTAGTTGAACTGGGAACAGCTAAATAACAATTTCATTCATTTCATCTATTTTTACTTTCCTCATTTTGAGGAATTACATTACAATCCGATGGATCAAAATCAAGCTTTATATTGTCTTTTCTAAATTCATCCAAGAAATAACTAATTCATATTCTTGGATTCTCATCTCCATTATTTGATGTCTCATGATCATAAACAAAATCCTTCTTTCTTCTTATTGATAATTCTGTTTCAGATTTATCATTCTTTTTCTCTCACTTAGAAGATTTTTTCTTAAGTCATTCTGTAGTGCAATCACTACCTAAACCAGTTTCTCAATTTCTTTTATTTCTACCTCCGAACTCACACTTTTTCTTATCTGTTCCGTAATACAAAATGTATTCCCAAAATAGATCGTCTTCCTTAACTTCTGTTATTTTTTCTTGTTGTTCTTCGGGAGAAGGGGGATTATCTTCAATTTTTTCTCTGAAATTTATTTTTCTAGGAGTTTGTGATGATTGTCCATAAACTTCTCCTAAAAAATATTTCAGACCTAAACCAACAGAACTCCCTGTAGCTAAAAAACTTCCTCCTAAAAGGAGAGAAAGTTTAGAACTTAACAAAATTTATTTAATTATTTAGTTTGCTATCTGGCAATCTAACAAAACACTTCCACTCTTTTCACTGACTACTTTCTATTTGTTCTTTAACTTCAGTACAGTCTGCAGCAACAAAATCAAGTTCTATTTTCTCCTTATTCTTAAAGTCATCCAAGAAGTAATTAATTCAATTTAGAGGGACTTCTCCCTCTAAATTTGTTATATCTCCATATACAAAATCATTTTTTCTTCTTATTGTTAGATCTGTTTTTGAATTTGGATTATCATTCTTTTTTCCTTGACTCTTTTTAGTTCTTAATCAATCTGTTGTACATTCTGTACCTAATTTAGGAGCTCATCTTTCTTTATCTTTACCTCCAAATTCACATTTCTTTTGTTCATTGCCATAGAACAAAATATATTCTCAGTCTAAATCTGACTCATTAACTGTATTTATTGGCTCTTGTTTTGAAGAGTTTTCACCTACTAAATTAGTTATTTCTTGAATTGATTTAGGTCTATTTCTGTAATCTACTTGTTTAGGTTTTTGAGTTAATTTTGAAACATTTTCTCCTAAAAATCAATTAATTCCGGCACCAACACCTCCGACAGTTATTGCCCCTCCAAAAAGAAGGGGCAATAATTTAGAACCTATCAACTTTTTAGACTACTAATTCAAAATATTTAGTTAATTTTGTGAATAGCTAAATGACAACCTCATTCTTGTCATTTATTATCTTCTGGATCTTTTTTTATTTCGTTGCAATCTGCAGCGTCAAAATCAAGAGTTATCTTTTCTTCTTTAAATTCATCTAAAAAATAATCAATTCATCTTATCGGATTTTCTTCTTGACTTTCTTCAGACTTAGTTCTCGCATAAGTAAATCCTCTTTTTCTTCTAATCAACAACTCAGTTGTTGATTTAGGATTCTTCTTATTTCATTTAGATTCTCTTTCTTTTAGTCATTTTGTATTACAACTTTTTTCAACGCTGGACTCACACTTCTTCTGATCTTGTCCGTAATACAAAATGTATTCTCAATCTAAATCGTCTTCATCAATTTCCTTAGTTACTTTTTCCACTTCTAAGCTCCCAAAGGGAGCTACAGAAGAAGCTAATGAATCTTTACTTTTATTAGTTCTTGTTCTGAAATCAACTTTTTCAACTTTCTTATTTAATTGATCTTTATTGCCCCCCCCGAGAAGGAAATTAATTTCAACACCTAAAGTTCCAGCAGTTACTGTTCCTCCACTTAAAAATAAAAGAATCTTAGAACCTAGCATTTAACTAACTGTGTTCCTCTAAAGTTTGTTCATTATCACCTAGCTCTCTAGGAAGAGATTGAGCTGATTCTTCATCCCCTTGTTCATTATTTCCAGATCAATCACAACTAACAATTACTTTATTAGTATCTTTATCATCTTCCTTATTTTTACACTTTCAGCTTCCAAAATCTCAAGATTCTCTTTGATCTTTATTAATTAAGGAGTAATCTTCTTCTCTTAAAGATATATATTCTCCTAGAATTTTTGCTGCTTTGCTTTGTTCAGCTCTAAGTCACAATGTTGTTTTACTTTCTCCTATTCCTCCTAATTCTTCATTAACTTTTCCTAAACAGACAGTCCCATCTAACGATTTACCTTCACTTTCCTCTCCTTTTCATTCTTTACAAGTTATCCCATAACTTCTACCTTCATCATGAATTACTTCTGCCACTAATCTTTCATTCTCTGAAGAAGTCAAGGAATCATTACTTCTTCTTTCTTCTTTTTGTTCCTCTGTAACTCGCTGGTCAGGGAAATCTATTTCAACACCTAAATCTTTAACACCCTTTTGAACATCTTTGCCAAAAATTCCAGAAATTACATCAGGACTCCCCTCTAAAGTCCCTGAACCTAAAGATTTAATTTCTGGTTGACTTAAATCTAAATCTTTTTCAGAAGTAACGCTGTTAGCGTTACTACTTAAATAACTAGCTAAACTAAATCCTCCTCCAGCTGATACTCCTGTAACGCCAACAATTAAAGGGAAAGCTATTCCCTTTAATCCTGAAAAAATCATTAACTAGTTATTGAAAGAAAACTTTTCGCTTTCGATTCATCTCCATTTTTTTTGCAAGTAACTACTACTTTTTGATCATTTGAAGAATCTTTTTCCTCAACACAACCTAAGAAACCTTCAAATCATGATTTCTTATCTTTAGGTTCTTGAGAATGATAAACATCTCCGAAAAGGAGATTGTATTTTCTTAATACTTTTTCAACTTCTTGTTTATTTACATTTATTCAAATTCATGGTTGTTCTTGATTTTTGTTTTTTCACTTTTCATTCACTACTTTTTGACATTCTTGATCATCTAATTTCTTTTCTTCAAAAGTTTCTATATTAGTACTTTTAAGTAATTTGGTGCAAGAAATTTTTGAATTATCGAAAGATTCTTTTTCAAAAAATTCTGCAACAAGTCTTTGTTTTTCATTGTTTTCTAATTGTTGTGTGCCTTGTTCTTTTATGTAATTGAAGAAACCATAACTCCCAGCAGATGCAGCTCCCATTACTCCAAGAATTACTGCTATTAAATAATTACTTCCCGCTAATGCCATAGATTATTTATTGTTGATGAATTACGGTGTTTGAAGTTTCAACACTAACTAATTGATCATCTACTTTATATTCACAAGTAACTATTAACTTTCCATCTGATTCCTGATTTTCTTGCTTAGAGCAAATCATAGTACCTACAGTTCACTTATTATTTCCAATTAAAGAAGAATTTTCTAATAATCCATATTCATCAAGAACTTTTTGAACTGTATCTTTATCAGAACTTATTCAAATAGTTGGTTGAATTACACCATCTTGATTTCATTTTTGATTTACTAACTGTTTACATTCTTCTGAGCTCATTTCTTTTCCAGACTTTTTATTTTTGAATCATTGTTTACAGGAGGGTCATTGTCTCTCTTCTTCATAATTAGTCCCTCCATCTTTTTGGATATATTGTGCAGATACTGTTAGTTTTGAAATATCTTTTGATTCTTCTTCAGTCAAGTCATTTTCTAATACATCATCCTCATTATCTGAAATTTCCTGAACTTCTAATACAGAAGACAATATATTTTTCCTTACTTCCTCATTATTAGTGTCTTGAGAATTATCAGTGTGATGTTTGTCTGTTGAAGGGGATTCTTTTTCTAAAGAAGCTTCTCTTCTGATTCTTTTTGAATTAACACCATTATTTAGTGCAATGCTGGCGGCATAACCGCCAGTAGCTGCACCGCCTACAGAAAAAATAGTTAAACCTATTTTTGCTAGAGTAGAAATATCTAGCATCTAATTCTTTTATTTAGTTAAAAACCGGAGATATCTCCGGTTTTTTCTAAATCTACAACTTGTTTTTCATTTGAAAAATAATTTTTCGAGAAGTAACTATTACTGGCTTCGCCCCCCCCGCGTAGTTAAACAAAACTATTTATTTTTATCAATATCTACTTTGTAAATTGCTTCTACTTGATTTTTGCCTCTTCCCTGACCACTTCTATTTTTGTTTGTGGGAGGAATTGCGATGCAATCCAAAAGTATTTCTACCCCGCTATCTTCAACTCTTTCGCAATTTTCCCCATTTGTATTCATGTTTTGAAAATAAGTTCCTGTGCCTAAATAATTCCCTGAATAATCATTAACTTTTTTTGGTTTTTTAAAGGTTTCTTCTGGACCTTTAAAAAAATTACCTCTTAACAGATAACCTCCTCCTAGTGCCCCCCCCCCCAGAGAAAAAGTAATCAGAGCGGCCTTCGCTCATCAAGAAACAAACCCTAACATTTTCTAGGTTATTTTAAAAAACAATTATTAATAAATTAATTAACTCTCAAGAAATTTTTCAAACTCCTTATTTGCCTTTAATTAATTTTTTAAAAATACTTAATATTTTCTTCTTTTTTAAAAGAAGAAAATTCTAACAAAAACTGTAATTATCTTCTATAACTCTTAAAAGGAGCTTACAAGCTCCTTAGAAAAAATAAATTTACTTAATTATTTGCTGTTTTATCTCACTCACACTTTATTTCTACTCAGCTTCTAAAAGGAAACCATTCTCTTTTCCGTTTAGTTTTGCAATGTCGTTCAATATATTGATTTTTCTTTTCTTCATTAGATTCGTAGTTTTCCAAAGATCTTTTTTCTACCGGAATTCATTCAAAAGCTAATTTTTTAATTCAATTTTCAGAATTTTCATTGGAAGATAAATCTCTAATCGAACTTTCTTTTACTTTCACTAATAAAGAATTTTCATAACCTTTAATTTCTTTAGATCAACTTAATAAACATTCTTCTTTTCTCTCTAATTCTTCTTCGGTAGGAATTTTTAAATTAATTTCTTTCATAAAAACATAACAACTTTTTCGACTATCTTTGAATAAAACAAGCTCTCCAATAATATTTGGATCATTTTCCGGAGATTTATTATTTTTATTTACAAAAAACGCAGCACCAACTCCTGTTCCTGCAAGTAACATTGTTGAACCGATACCAAGCGCCAATTTGGCGCCTAATCTTTTTATCAATTAGTTAATTAATTTCCCTGAAGGGTGTAATAAGGATAACTGTCACTGACTCCCCCATAACTTTCCTCAACTTCCAAAACATTTTTTTCTGAACAACTGTTTTCTAATAGATATACTTCAGCATTTTTCTCTTTATCTACTATTTTTTTGCAATTCTTTTTTCCAGAATTTTTAGGTAAATAATTCGATAATCCTTTCAAATATTTTTCAGAAGATTCTTCTTTAATTTGAACTTCTTCTTTTCCTTCAGTGTTTAAGGCTAGAAGATAAGAAGTTGTCAAAACTCCTCCACCCAACAAAATAAAAGAAACTAAAGAAAAATTAGAAGAGAATCAAGACATACTTTTTTAAAAAGAATTTTTAAAAACTTAATTTAAATTCTCATTCCTATTGGGATAATAGTCGCAAGAAATTAAATGCTTTCTTGTAGATTTTTCCAATGTACAAAGTCAAGGTCCAGTTATTCAACTCTTAGTTCTCTCCTTATAAACTGTTTTTTCTTTAACAATTAATCTATATGATTCCAAAACTTCTTTAGCTTTTTCTCTATCCACGCTCAATCAAGCTACAGTGCTTTCATTAGATTTATTTTTTCTATCAATTAAATTTCAACAATCTTCATCACTCATTCTGTTTCCTGAATTATGTCCTGCATATCATCTTTCACAGATTGGTTTTTCTCTTCCCTCTTCATACTCCTCACTTTTACGATTGAAATATTCAACAAATATAGTTGAGGATTCACTATCATAAAAAGTTTCTGATCCTAAATTTTCTTCATCAATTTCATCAAAAAAATCTTGCATTTTTTCTCCTTCCTCCAAATCTCTCCCTAACTCTAAAGATGCTTTTACTTTTTCTTCTTCGTAATATTCTTCTTCCTGTTTTTCTTTAAACTCAAAACTTTCTTTATCTTCTAATTTCAAACTTATTTGCAAAGGTAAAGTTTCTGGTTGTTGAGATTCTGTTTCGAGAGATTTCTTAACTTCTGACTCTTTATTTTCCCTTATTGAGGAGGTTGCAAAATAACCTCCTATCGCAGCCCCACCTAACGAAGAAAGAGCTGTAAAAGACTTAACCGCAAGAGGTAAGTTCATAATTTTTTAAAAGCCAAATTATACATTTAATTTATTTTTCATCCCCCCCAAAAAAAAGGGGGGAGAGAAAAAAATTAACTAATTATTAAGATTGATTTCCCCTAATGTTTCCTTTTAAGTAATAGTCGCAAGCGACTAACAATCTACCAAAAGATCTTTCAAGAGTACATGATCAATTACCTGTTTCTCATGTACCATTACTTTTCTTGAAAGCTGTTTTTTCATTAATTAATCCATATTCTTTTAACGCTGTCTCAGCATGTTCTTCAGAAACACTTAATCATGAAAATGGTTTTGAATAAGTTCTAATTCCTCAACTTTCTTTATTAATTAAGTCTTCACAATTATCTCTTCTTTTTCTTTTTGGAATTCCATTCTCCAAACTTCATTTATCGCAAACTGGACCTTCTTCCGTACTTTCCAGATCTTCATTCTTGTATTTAATGTAATCGGCAACTAAAACTGATTGATTTTCTTCATCTTCCTCAATATCATCATTCTTAAAACCATATTCTTCTCTCCCTTCAAGTGAAATAAGAAATTCATTTCACTTATCTGCACCCCTAAGTAATTCTCTTTCTTCTTCATCGGTTAATACTTTTGACTTATTACTTAAAACATCTTGTAATTTCTCCGAACTAATAGGTTCAGGAGAACTTTCCGGTTGAGGAATATTTGAGGGAGTATTTCCTGAATTTTCTTTTTGAGTTCCTTTATCTTCACTTCTTTCTCCCTCAATAACTGGAGAAAGATTTGATTTCTCTAACTCTAAGTTTTCTTGTTTTAGATCTTTTTCTTCAACTTTTTCCTGTTTATCTGAAGAAATTGAAGTTGTAGCGAAATAACCTCCAATAGCAGTTCCTCCTACTGAAGAAAAAGTAAATAATAACTTAGTTAGTAAAGGGAAGTTCACTGCTAACCTTTACTAACTATTGTTTGTGAAGGGACTTAAATAATAGTCACAACCTATTAGAAAATTACCTGAAGTTTTTTCTAATGTACAAAGTCAATGCTTGGTAGTTCAAGTTCCATTTGTCTTTTTATAAGTAGTGCTTTCATCAATTAATTTATATGTTTGTAATACTTTTTCTGCATAATCCATATCAACTTTTACTCATGCTGCTGGCTTTTCCAAAGTTCTTTTTCCTCAATTTCTATTAGTATTGAAGTCTTGACAAGAAATTCTTGTCATGTCTTCACTATTTTCTCTCTTTAAATATCATCTCTCACAACTAATTTCTTCTTCACTACCATAACTTTTATCTTTATCTCTGTAATACTCTGCCACTAAACCTACACCTTCTACTTCTTCCCCATCATTACTATCTCAATGTTCAATATTTCCCTCTATTTCATTTAGGAACTTATTCCAGTTAGCTCCTTGTTCCAATCACCCTTCTTCTTCCCTAGAAAATCTACTTAAATCATTTGTTCCACTATTCAGTGGAACATAATTTTGTTTTTCTACTTGAATTCCTCTAGAAGTTTTTTCGCCTTCTTTAGAAGAAGCTTTACTTTTTAAATCTTCTTGTTCTTTTATAGATAATCCATCACTATGTTTTGAATCTTCGCTTTCTAAAGTATCAGAAGAATCTTGAGTTTTTACATCACCATGATCCCCTTCTTTACTTTGATCTTCAGAGTTTTCAGAAACATTACCGAAAGAACCGCTAGCAAAGTAACCTCCTAAGGCAGCTCCACTAGCTGTGGAAAGAGTAATTATTCCCTTAGTTAAGGAGATGATACTCAAAATTTAATTCTTTAAGTTATTTGTTTATTTTCATAAAAATCACAAGATACTAACAAATTATCTAAAGATTTTTCTATAGTACAAGATCAAGGTCCTGTCTCTCAAGTCCCATTACTTGTCTTATATTTTGTATTTCCACTGATTAATCCATAATCTTTCAGAATTGTTTCTGCATAATTTTCCACTAAACTAATTCATACTAATGGTTGATAATGAGGGGATCTTGTTCCTCAACTTTCCTTTTTAGCAAAAGAATCACATTGATTCTTTTGTCTTTTTTTAGGTTTATTTGTTTCTAAATATCATTGTTCACACACTTCATCTCCCTGACTATAACTCTTATATTTGACATAATCAGCTACCACGACATATTGTTTTTCACTTTCTTTTTCATCTATTTCCAAAGAATCAGAAGAAAATCCATAATCCCCTTTACTTTCCAATTCAGCGAGAAAATCATCTCACCTTTCTCCTCCCCTAATTAAATCTTTTTCTTCTTCAAGGGTCTCTTTTTCAAAAGTAGTATCCGAAGCTTCATTGCTTTTTTGCTGTTGAAACAAATAATTTGTTGAACTTGAATGTTTATTAATATCTCCATCTTCAGAATTTATTAATCCTATGTGTTGAGCTTTTCCAACATCTTCCGTTTGACCATTTTTATCTTGCTTTTGTTTAGATTCAACTTCCTCTTTTAGCTCTTTTTCTCCCTTCTCTTTATCAATTTCTAATTTTTCATTACCTGCTATAGTTGTAGCAAAATAACCTCCAATAGCAGTTCCACCTAATGAAGAAAAAGTAAATAGTAATTTAGTTAGTAAAGGAAAATTCATTCTTTAATTACTGATAATTAATAAGAAACTAAATTACTTTATTAAGTAATTTTTGGATTTTGATAAAAATCACACGCAATCAAAAAGTTACCTGAAACTTTTTCTAGTGTGCATAGTCAATTTTTGGTAGTTCAACTACCATTAGTTTTCTTATAATCAGTTGTTTCATCAATTAACTTATATTCCCTTAAAGCTCTTTCGGAATAATCCATATCAACTTTTAATCAAATTGCAGGCTTATATGATGATCTCTCCCCTCAGCTACTTCTTTTTTCAGAAAAATCACTACATTTATTTTTCTGAATATTTTCTATATTGTCTCCTCAAGAATATCATGTTTCACAATTAGAACTTCTTTCCTCTTCGTTATCCACGTAATAATACCTGATATACTCAGAAACTAAATGAATCTCTTCTTGTTCTTCCCCATTATCTTTATCTCAATATTTAAATTCAGAATTATTTTCTAACTCATTTAAGAAATCATCTCAACTAGCTCCTTTTTTCATTAAGCTCTCTTCTCTTGTTGGATCTTTTATTCCAGTAGTATGATTTGATTCAATTTGTGAAGGAACTTGATTATCAAAACTTTCATCTTTCTCTCTGGGAAAAGTTGGAGTAACTTCTAGTTTTTTAGAATCAGCATCATCTTTAATTGATTCACGTCTTTCACTTTTCGGAAATAATTTTTTCTCTTGATTTTCAGTTTCATTAGAAAAATCACTAAAAGAACTTTTAGCAAAGTAACCTCCTAAGGCAGCTCCACCAGCTGTGGAGAGAGTAATTATTCCCTTAGTTAAAGAAATAATGCTCAAAATTTAATTCTCTTCTCTAATTTGAATTACCCATTCCTGTAATAATCACAAGAAACTAATAATACTTTGGAAGATTTTTCTACGTCACAAGCTCAAGGACCTGTAGTTCAAGTTCCATTACTTTTCTTGAAAATTGTTTTACCATTTATTAGTCCATAAGATTTCAAGATTGATTCAGCATGATCTTCAGAAACACTTAATCAAGCTAAAGGTTCATTAGAAGAAGATCTTCTACTTCAAACTTTTCTTTCAAGCGAAGATGTATCGCATCCCGATCTTCGCTTTACAGCTCTATCTCCCTCTAACCCTCATTGATCACACACAATCCCCTCTTGTTGATCTTCTTCACTAACACTTCCTCGCTTAACATATTGTGCAACTAAAAGAGAACTTGTTTGTTCCAAATCTTCATCCTCTTGAGTTTCTTCAAAACCATATTTTTTCTCTCTTTCTAGTTCTTCTATAAAGGGATCTCAATTATTTTCCCCCTTCAATAAACTTTCTTGCTCATCTGGAAATTCATTATGTAATTCTTTATTTTCAGGATTTAAAGTGTTTTGCTTCCCAACATTTTCTAAATCTAAATTTGTTGAATTTCGAGAAGTATCTTCCGGAGAAGAAACATGCTTAGTTGGCGGGATATTGCCTTCTTGTTCTTCATTTACAGAAGAAATTAAACCTTCTCTTCTTGTTTCAACAACTTCGGCTTTATGTTCACTATGACTTTCATCCTTTAGAAGTGATTTTTTAGATTTCTCTTCAGTTTCATTAGAAAAATCGCTAAAAGAACTTTTAGCAAAGTAACCTCCTAGAATGGCTCCACCAGCTGTGGAGAGAGCAACTACTCCCTTAGCTAAAGTGAAAAGACTCATTATTTAATTTTTTTAGAAACTGGAGTTACCTCCAGTCTTAAAAATTTTTTACAAAATTTTGATTGCTTCTTTGCCCCCCCCGAAGTCAAAAAATTATTTATTTTTCAGTAAAAATTCATCAAAACAAGGGAAAAATTACTTAAATTTTAACAGAGTTTTAATTTTTCATTATTCCGGAGGAAATCTCCGGAATTTTTTGACTAATTAACTTTGACTTTTATAGAAATCGCAAGCAATTAAGAAATTTCCTTCTTTCTGTCGAGAATATTTTCTTGTGCAATCTCATTCACCAGTATTTTCTTTATATTGTGATTTTGTAGTTCACCTTTTATTCTTATTTGTTTTAAAAATTGATACATTATCTTTTCACAATCCATAATTTTCAAGTATTTTCTTAGCTCTACTTTGAACAACATCTATTCAAACTAAAGGTTGAGGCATTCCTTCTTTGCCTCAACTATCTCTTCTCCTTCTATATTCACATTCCTCACCACTTACTCCGGCTCCTTTTTTCTTTATTCCTCCAATTCCATCCAAAGTTCAATCTTCACAACTAACTCTTAATACTTCTCCTCTTTCATTCTCTTCTTCTTTCTTTATATATTCAGCAACCTCTAAAGATTGTTGTTCTTCTTCATCACCTTCATACTCTTCAAATCTCTCAAAACCTTCTTCCTCTTCCGCAATTTCTTCTAGTGTTTCTTCTGAATCTATTTGTTCAGAATCATCTGAAGTGGCACTACTCAAAGCTTCCTGAAGTTCTTTACTTTGAAAAGTGAAGTTTTGGGAAGGATTTTCGGAAGTCTTTTCTAAATTATCTGAATGCTCAGGAACTTGCGGATGATTAGATATTGAGGAACTTTCTAAAGATGTCGCTTGTTCTTGAGTTTCTGAATTTACATCTTCACTTTTTCCTAATGATTCAGTTGCTTGCCCTTTAGACTCATCATCCTTTTCTGTTTTCAGGGATTGTTCTGTTCCGGAAGAACGATGTTCTTCTAGATCTTTTGAAACTAATTTGTTATTTTCCTGAACTTTTTTCTCACTTTCGCCACTACCTAAAAATCCTGCTACGTAAGCTCCAAAAGAGCCACCTCCAACTGTACAAATAGAAACTAATAGTTTAGAAAAAAGAGGAAGATTCATAATTAATTCCTCTTAAAAACTATTTAGTTTCAGGGTAATAGTCACAAGTAATTATGAATCTATGATTTCCGAAAGATTTTCTAGAACATGATCAATTATTTATTTGTCAATTTTTTCTTTTTTCATCCTTGAATCTTATTCCAGTTTTTCATAAACCATAATGTTCTAGAACTTTTTTAGCTTTTACTCTATCTACATCCAACCAAGAAAGAAGAAGTTGTTCTTCTTGTTTTGGAATTTTTTGATTTATTAGATTATTGCATTCACCAATATTTTTTTCTCTACTAATTGAGTGATTATTTTCTCCACTTCTAATTCACTTTTCACAAATAGGTCCTTGTTCGGTTCAGTCTCTATTTTCATTACCCGTTTTGATGTAATCAACTATTTTTAATTCTCTTGACATTTCTTCTTCATCATCTTCACCTGAAACTTCATAGTCATCTTCAAATTCATCAAATTCTTCTTCACTCTCTTCGTTAACTTCATCTGATTCTTCAAGATCTTCTTTTCCGGAAGATGTTTCAAAATTTGTTGTTCCCTCCAACTCTTTTAATAATCTAGAGTCAGTTAACTCAACATCTTGACCTGTTAAGTTTCTTTCCAAATCATTTGAAGATCCTTCATCTTTAGTATCATGTTGATCATTTACTTTTTTTTGATCTACTTCATCTTCTCTTCTTCCTTGATTTACCCCAACATCACTTTCTGTTCCTGATATAGGATTTCCTTGTAATTCTGGAGAACCTCTAGGTTCTTCAGGAATTTTTTCTATTTCTGGTTTAGAAGGATCTTCTTTTTCGAGAACAATTGTTTTCTCTTTTTCTTCCTCTCTCAATTGTGTTGTAGCAAAATAACCTCCTAAAAGAGCTCCTCCAATAGTAGAAATTGCTGCAATTCCTTTCGAAAGAACAAAAATACTCATAATTTAGTTTTTTAGTTTTTAGTTGCCGGAGAAAACTCCGGACACAAAACTTCTACAAGTTTTTCTTTGTTGTGCCCCCCCCAGCAACATAGAAAAACTATTAATTTCTATATAAAAATTCAGAAAACTAGAGAAAAATTACTTAAATTTTAGCAGAGTTTTTAGTCTTTTTTTAATTAACTTTTCGGAGTTACCTCCGAAAATTTATTTACTTTCTAACGAGTATTTTGACTTTCTATAAAGAAATCACAAGAAATTAAGAAATTCTTGCTATTGTGCTCAGAATACTCTCTATTGCAATCTCATTTTCCCTCAGTTTCTCTGAAATTTGCTTTTTCAGTAAATCATCTATTTTGTTTTTGGGTTGTGAATTTAGAATTTTCTCCTTTTCACAAACCATATTTTTCGAGAATCTTTTTGGCTTTAGTTTGCTCAACATTTAGTCATACTGTAGGTTGTGAACCTCCCTTTTTACTTCAAATATCTCTTTTCTTTCTGTAATCACATTCACTTTTACTTACTTCTGATTTTTTTCTTAATTCTCCTCAACTATCTGTAGTTCAATCTTCACAAGTAACTTCTAATGCTTCTCCTTGTTGATTTTCTCCCTTCTTTTCTATATATTCAGCTACAAAAAGAGAAGAAGGATTACTTATTCCTTCTTCTTCGTCATCTGAATCATCTCTATAGTATCCTTTTTCATAATCTTCAAAACTTCCAAAAGTTTCTTCATCTTCTGACTCTTGACTAACTTGTTCATCTAATTCTTCTTCATAAGAATTCTCCTGATCAGAAACATCTTCTGAACCATCTAGTATGGATTGAAATTCTTGATTTTCAAATCTAAATGGTTCTGTAGGAGTAGAGCTGGTGACGGAAGGTTCATCTTTTTGTTCATGATTCTGAGAATTTAATTCAGCAGATGTTGGATTTGAGTTAGTTTCTGAGCTAGAAACTTGTTCTTGAGATTTTCTTTGTTGTTCATCTGCTTCAGAAGATTGATCTTTGTTATCTTCTGTTTCTTTTGTATTATCCGAAGATCCTTCTGCCTTCGAAGAAGGATGTTGTCCTTCTTGTTCTACTAAATTATGTTGATTTTCTCCCTGTTCCCTTAACTCACTATTATTATTTCCCATAAAGCCAGCTACATAAGCTCCTACAGAACCACCTCCAACTGTACAAACAGAAACTAATAATTTAGCAAATAAAGGAAAATCCATAATTGTCTTTTCCTAAAAACTAATTAGTTCTTGAATAATAATCACAAGTAATTGTGAATTTATCTTCTCCAAAGAATTGTCTTGAACAAGATCAATTCCCCGCATCTCAACTATTTTTTCTATCATTCTTGAATTGCGTATTATCACTTCACAAACCATAATGCTTTAACACTTTTTTAGCTTTAACTTGATCTACTTCTAACCAAGTTAGAAGTAAAACACTATCTCCTCTTCCTCATTCTTTTCCCTGTATTCTAGAAGTGCAATTTTCACCATTTTCTTTACTTATTGAATGTTGATTTCCCGTTTTTCTCATTCAAGTTTCACAAGTAGGTCCTTGATCTGATAACTCTTGATTCTCATTTCCTGTCTTTATATATTCAGCTATCTTTAAATCAATTTCTCCTTCTTCATATTCATTGGAATCGTCATAATCTTCAACAAAATCTTCAAATTTTTCTCCTATTTCTTGACTTGCTTCTTTATCTTCTTCTAAATCCTCTTTTTCAGAAATATCTGAAGTTGCATTATCCAATTCACTTTGAAGAGCTGTGCTTTGAAAACTAAAAGTTTTAGTTTCTGTAGTAGAAGGAGTATCTGAACTTTCTTCTCTTTGGAAGTTATTTATTTGTTGATTTGCACTCTTTACATCGGTTACTGGTTGAGCATCGGAAGAAGAACCTTTTCCCTCCAAGGATGAAGAAGTATTATCTCCAGAATCTATATCATCTGAAGAGTTATCTCGATCTATTTCTTTTCTATCTTTCCCTGCATAATTAAAATGTCGAGAACTATTTTCCTCTAATTTAGGATTATTAATTAATTCTGAATTAGAACCAATTTCACTTTTCCCTAATAATCCAGCAGCATAAGCTCCGAAACTTCCTCCACCAACTGTACAAGCAGAAACTAGTAATTTAGCAAACAAAGGAAGATTCATAACTAGTAACTTTTAAAAACTAATTCCAATTTATCGATAATAGTCACAAGTGATTGCAAATCTATCTTTTCCTGAAAATTGTCTTGAACATGATCAATTACCAGATTTTCAACTTTTTCTTTTATTATTAGTGAATTTAGAATCACTATTTCACAATCCATAATACTTCAAAACTTTCTTAGCTTTTGATTGCTCCACATCCATTCAAGAAAGTAATAGGTTTTTATTTTCTCCCAATTTTCTATTCATTAAACCTTCACAATTTTCTTCTTCTTTAATTTGATGACCATTTCTTCCCAATCTAATTCATTTTTGACGAGTAGGGCCTTGCTTTTGAAGAGTCTGAATTTTCACTTCATGTCTTAATGTATTCAGCCATTATTAAAGAACTTTCTACATCATCCTCATCATCAAAAATATCTTCTTCATCTTCTTCAAAATCTTCAAATTGTTCTCCAGAATCTAAATCTTTTTGATCTTGCTCTTCTTCATCGTTATTAGAAGAAGTAGTGTAATCTTTTGTATCTCTTAGAGCTTCAACTAATGTGGGGTCTGTAAGTTGAATATCTTGAGATTCTTGAATTCCAGAATCTTGTTGATAATCCCCGCCAGAACTTTCTGAATCAACATTTTCACTTACTTGACTATCTTGTTGCGGTTCATTTAATTCATTATTTTTTGATTCAGTTACTTCAGAACTATCATTTTCTTGAATAATAGGAGTTGCTTGAACTTCTGCAGCTCCTTGTTTATTTTCCTCAACATCTTGTTGTTTAGGAGAAACTAAGCCATCTTCCCCTAAACTTGAATTTCCGGAATGACCTACTTCTGTAACTTCTAATTGTTCAGTATTTCCTTTATCTAAGGAGGTTGTAGCGAAATAACCACCTAGAAGAGCTCCTCCAATAGTTGAGATTGTTGCAATCCCTTTTGAAAAAACAAAAATGCTCATAACTTAGTTTTTTAGTTTTTAGTAGCTGGAGTTACCTCCAGCTCTATTTTTTTCTAAATGCCCCCCCCCGAGAAACTAATAATTTTTATATAAAAAATCAACAAAACTATGGAAAAATTACCTAAATTTTAACAGAATTTTTAGGTTTTCTGAAAACTTTAAAAATTACTAAATATTTTTCGGAGAAAACTCCGAAATTATTTATCTAGCTATTTAGTTGGTTCTCTGTAATATTCGCAAGAAATTCAGAAATTATTTTTATAGGGAGAATTTTCTCTCACACATTCTCAACCTAAAGAATTATCTTTTCCTTTTGTAATTCATTTACTCTTTCCTAAAGTGGTAAATTCTGATAATTCTTTAGATCACAATCCATAGTGATTTAATACTTTTCTAGCTTTACTTTTTTCAACATCCAATCACACTTTGGATTGAGCTCCCTTCTTTTTTCCTCATTCAGTTATTTTCTTTTTAGATTCACAATCTTGTCTATCCATTTCTCTTTCATTTATTTCATCTCCATAACCTCTTATTCATTTTTTACAAGAAACCTTAGTAACAGTACCGTAATAATCTTCCTCTTCCTTAACAACATATTCAGCTACTTCTAAAGAAACAGCGGAATTACGTCTTGAAAATATTCCTTCTTCGCCATCCTCTTCCAAATCATCATCATTTTCAAAAGAGTCATAATCTTCTTTTTCATATTCCTCGAAATCGTCAAACTTTTCCTCTTCAGAAATTTGTTGAGTTTCTACTTCGTCTTCTTCTAATTCAGTAGAAATATCTACTGAATTTTGAAGTTCACTTTGTAATAATTCACTATCAAAACTAAATTCTGGTTCTCTAGGCTCTGAAGAAGTAGCAGGATCTTGTTGATCGCTATGAGAATCAGAATCTTCTCTTAAATCTTTTTGAATTGGTTTTGAAGAAAGACTTTCTTTTCTTTCCCTAGTTTCTCCTGAAGTTTGTTGTTCCTCTCCCTTATTATCACTTTGACTTACTTTCCCTTCTTCTCTTTTTCCTTCAGAGGAACCACTCCCTAATTCCAAACTACTATCAGATTCTTCATTTCTTAATATTTCTTGTTTAGTTTCATTGTTTCCCATAAAACCAGCAACATAAGCTCCAAAAGATCCTCCACCAACTGTACAGGCAGAAACTAACAATTTACTTAGTAAAGGTAAATTCATAATTAGTTTTTCTTAATTACCTATCTAGCTGATAGGTGATAATCACACTCAATTAAAAATCTTTCTTCATCAGTTCCTGAACTTTTTCTCACACAAAGTCAATTACATGTTTTTCAGTTATGCTTTCTTTTCTTATTGATGAAAGAAGAATCTTTATCTCACAACTTATAGTGAGTTAATACTTTTTTAGCTTTAACTTGATCTACATTTAGTCAAACTGTAAGAGTTTTATTGCCATCTTTCCCTCAACCTTTTCCATTTATTAGAGATTCGCAATCATTTTTTGAAACATCATTGATTGAGTATCCGTTTACTCCCCCTTTAAGTCATCTTTGGCAAGTAGGTCCAGTATCATCAGATAATTCTCTATTTTCATTTCCTGTCTTAATAAATTCAGCTATATTTACAGAATCTCCCTCTTCTTCATATCCATTATCTTCCTCAAAATCACCAAATTGTTCTCCTTCCTCTTCTACATCAGCTTCGAAAGTTTCTTCTTCATCATGAACTTCTTCAGTTAATCCTTCCATAGCCTGTTGCATTACAGGATCTGAAAAACTAAAGGTATCTGTTTCAGGTTCTGAAGGCTCAACATATTCATCTCTTCTTTCGGATCGTTCTTCTTGTTGAGGGCTAATTTCTGAAGGTGTTTGCGAATCTTCTTCTTTAGTTTCTTTTTCCTGAAGTTTTACTAATTCTTGTGAAGGTGAGCTTTTATTGATTCCTGTAAATCCTGCTATATAAGCTCCAACAGATCCACCTCCAACTGTACAAGTGGAAATTAAAAGCTTAGTTAGAAATGGAAAATCCATTTTTAAAGTCTTTTAACTAAAAATATTTATCTTCTTTCTGAGAAAAAATCACAGTGAATTCAAAAATTCTTTTCATTCAAAGAACTTTCTCTAGTACATTCTCATCTTCCTGATTCATCTTTAGTAATTCACTTACTTTTTTCATCATTAGTGAATTTGGAATTTTTATCAACTCACAACTTGTAATGTCCTAATACCTCTTTAGCTTTGTTTTTCACAACATCTACTCAAGATGTAGGTTGAGATCATCCTCTTTTACCTCAACTTTCTCTCTTTTTATAAGAATCACATTTATTTCTATCTACTGTAGATTTCTTAAAAATACCATCTCCATTTCTCATTCAACTCTCACAAGATATTTCTAATACTCTACCAGTTTCTCTTTCTTCTCTTGTTTTTTGTACATATTCAGCTACTTCGAGAGTGGGAGCAACATCTTCATCTTCCTCATCTTCATCCCATTGATAGAGTTCAAAATTATCAAATCTCTCCTCTTCTTCCTTAACTTCCGGTTCTTCTTCTTTGTTTAATAAATCCAACTGACCTGAATTTTCCGAACTATCTAATTCAGCTTGAAGTAATGGATCTTGAAATTCTTGAATTTCTGGTTCTTTCGGAGATATAGGATTAGTTTCTACTTCTTTTTGAGAATCTAATTCTTCTTGTTTGGGTGTTGTTTTTGAATTGTCTTCATCTTGTAAATCACTCTCTTGATGTGAAGAATCTTCTATTTCTGTTTCGGGAGATTCTTCTACTTCTTTAACTGGAGTTTTTACCCCTTCAACCCCTTTCCCACCTTTTTCCTGAATTTGAACAAAATCTTTTTTACTATTTCCTGTAAATCCAGCTACATAAGCTCCAAAAGATCCTCCTCCAACCGTACAAGCAGAAACAAGTAATTTAGTTAAAAGAGGGATATCCATTTACTAGTTTCTTGTAGTTACTGAATTATTACCTTGCGGGTAATAATCACAAGAAATTAAAAATCTTTTGTTTTCTTGTCTATCTGATGTACTTTCTCTATAACACATTCAATTTCCTGTAGTTCAACTACTATTTCTAGAATTTTTGAATTGAGAACTTGAATCTCACAAACCATAACTTTCTAGAACTTTTTTAGCTCAACCTTCTTCCACAACTATTCCCACTAAAGAGGGTACATTTCTTCTACCTCAAACCTTTTCTCTTACTTTTTTATTGCAATCTTCGGAAGAAGATTTGCTTTTAGAACTTCCTCCTCCAGTTTGTCTGAATCATGTTTCACAAACTGGACCTTGATTCCTTTCTTCTTGTTTTTCACTTCTAGTCTTTAAATATTCAGCAATCATAGGACTTTGCAATTCTTCACCTTCTTCATCGTAGTAATAATGACTATCATCTTGGAAAGGTTCAAAAGTCTCCCCTTGTTCTTCCTCATTTTCATCTTTTGTATCTTCTGGAGGAACATAATTTTGAGTTCCTGTTAAGGCATCATTAAGGAAAGAACTTTCAAAAACAATATTGCTTCCATCTATTTGGGGTTCAGATTCTTGTGAGCCAACATCACTATCAGAAGCAGAAACACTTTCTGCTTCACGAACAGAAGATTGTTCTGAATCTGAATTTTCTTCTGCTCTATTGGAAGTTTCTTCACCGACACTTCCCCTATCTTCTCTTTCTTCTCGATTAACTGATGGTGCAGAAGCTTCACTTTCACTACCAGCATTACCACTTTCAGAACCATTTTCTGAACCTCCATCTACTCTAGTTAATGGTTTTTCTTCTTTCTTATCTATTAATGTGTTGGAAGCGAAAAAACCGCCTAAAACAGCTCCGCCAGCTGTAGAAAGAGCAGCTACTCCTTTTGTCAATGTAAAAATATCCATAATTTAGTTTTTCTTGTTTTTAATTACCGGAGAAAACTCCGGCTTTAAAACTTCTACAAGTTCTTCTTTGTTGTGCCCCCCCCAGCAAGTTACTTGGTACTTTAAAAATTCCTAAAAAATAAATTCAACTAGACAAATTACATAAATTTTACGAAACAAAAACACTTATAAATATTTCCGGAGTAATTCTCCTGAAATTTCTTTTTAATTTCTAGTTATTTCTATTTTCTCTGCCTAAATAGTATTCACAAGAAATTAAGAAATTATCTCCATCAACAGAGCTTTCTCTAACACACCCTCAAGGACCTGTATCCCATAAATTTCCTCTTTCATTAAATGTTGAACTACTTTTTAGTAGTTCATATGACTCTAATATTCTTTTAGCTTGTCCTTTATCAACATCTAGTCATATCCTAGGTTGTAATTCACCATTCTTACCTCAACTCTTGCCCTTTAGTGACTCTTCGCAAGTTTTTCTATCTTTAGCTGGAAGTTTTATATTCCTTCCAACTCCTCTCATTCATGTTTCACAAATAGGTCCATTTGAACCTTCTCCCTTCCTTATATATTCTGCAACTGTCAAACTTTCATCAACAGATAACTCACCATAACTAAGCTCTTCTTCATAAAAATCAAAACTTCGGAATTTTTCTTTTGATTCTTCCAATCTTCTTAATTCTCCTTGAGCTTCCATTTCTTCTAAATGATCTTCTTCAACAGATCCTGAAGAATCTCCCAACAATTTCTTAATCTCTTCACTCTCAAACTCAATTTCTGGTTCATTAAGAGGAACTTTTTCGACTAAAGTTTCAGTTTCTTCAGGTTGTATTTGTTGAGGAGCCTCTAATTCTTGTGCTTCGGCGCTAGGAATTTCTTCACTTTTGTCTTCAGCAACAATATGTCTATCTTTTTCACTTTTTTCTTGATTTTGTTTAATGACACTCTCTTCAGAAGAATCTGAATGATCTCCACCTTCTTCTCGACTAACTACTAAATCTTTTTCTTCGGAATTTCCTCCACTAGATACTTCATTAGCTTCTGAACCTTCAGTTGGTTCAGAAACTTTATTCCAGCCAAAAGGATTGCTAGCTACAAAAGCTCCTACAGAACCCCCACCTACTGCGCAAAAAGATACAAGTAGTTTAGTCAGTAAAGGAAAATTCATTCCTAAATTTCCTTACCTAATTTATTGATAAAGATCGCAAGAAATTAGAAATTTCTTTTCATTGTGTCCGAAAGTTTCTCTAGAACATGTTCAATTTCCTCTATTTTCTCTATCTCTTGTATTTCACTTATCTTTCTCTTTTCCGGTAAAGCTAGAAACTTTATCAATTCACAATCCATAATGTACTAGTACTTTTTTAGCTTTACTTTTATCTATTTCTAATCAAGCTGTTGGTTGTGTTAATCCTCCTTTGCCTCAACTACTTCTCTTTTTTCTTCCCTCACATTCTTGTTTATCTTTAACTTCTCTCCTTCCTATATTTCCGTCATATTCTTTTATTCAGTTATCGCAAGTAACTTCTAGTACATTACCACTTCCATCTTCTCTAACTTTTCCAATATATTCTCCTACTTTAGCGCTACTACTCAACCCTTCTTCATCTTCTAAATCATCTTCTTCCTCATATTCTTCAAAAGTATCAAAGCTTTCTTTTACTTCCTCCTTAACCTCTTCTATTTCTTCAGTATTTTCATCAGAAAATCCTGAAGAATTTTCTAATTCTCTTCTAATTGTTTGATCCTCAAATTGAATTTCTTGGGATTGAGTTTCTTTTGAATCATTTTCCGAAACTTTTAAATCGGTTTGTTGATCAGAATTTATTAATTCCTGATCTGATTGAGATTGTTCTAAATCCTCTTTGGATTTAGAATCCTCTTCTTGAGTTTTTACTCCTTGAGCTTCTTCAGTAGTGGTCTTAGGACTAACTTCTGTAGGAGATTCCTTTTCTTTCTCTTGAGACTTTACAACTTGTTCTTTTTCTCCCCCTTTTATTCCACCAATAAAAGGATTACTTGCGAAAAAAGCTCCCACAGATCCTCCACCTACTGTACAAAAAGATACAAGTAATTTAGTTAATAGTGGTAAATTCACTATTAACTTCTTAAGTTATTGTGATAATCACAATCAATTAAAAATCTTTTATTATCTGAAGATCTTTCTCTTCTACACATTCAATTACCTGTAGTTCAATACTTTCTTTTTTGATTATTTTTGAAAGAAGAAGTATTGTCTCATAACTTATAGTGTTCTAGAACTCTTTTAGTTTGACCTTGATCTACGTCTATTCAAACTAAAAGAGGGATAGAACTTTCTTGCCCTCAAGACTTACCTTTAATTGAGTCTTGACAATCTTTATCGCTTAATGACTGTACTGAATGGTGAATCCCATTTCCTCTAACTCAACTTTGACAAATAGGACCTTTTCTTTGCTCCATTGAATCTTCACTTCCTGTCTTAATGTAATAAGCTACCCTAGGATCTTTTGGTTCTAGTTCTTCATCTTCTTCACCCGCAAATTCATCATCGTTATAGAATTCTTCAAAAATTTCCCCATCATCTTCTCGTTCTTTATCATTTTCTTCTTCTTTTAAAGGAACATATTTTTCAGTTCCTTCTAGTGCTTGATTAAGTCAAGGGCTATCAAAAGTTACATTATTGTTATCAATTTCTGGTTCAGTAATTTGAGAATTTTCTTCATCAGAAATATCTCCTGAAGAGCGATCTCCCTCATCTTTATTTCTGTCTTCACTCTCCCCTAACTCTCTGGACTCATCAACTGAAGGTTGTTCTTTTTCTCCCTTTAAACTTTCATCTGAATCGTTTTTAATAGATGATTCTTGATCTTGTTGAGGAGGTAATTCAGGAGATACTAATTCAACATTTTCTTTTTCAGTAGATAAATTGGAAGCAAAATAACCTCCCAAGAGAGATCCGCCGGCAGTGGAGAGAGTTATTATTCCTTTTGCTAGAGTAAAAACTCCCACTATTTAGTTTTTTTAATTAATATTTGCCGGAATTACTTCCGGCCTTTCTACTTTTTACAAGTAGTCTTTTTTCTGAATGCCCCCCCCGCTAAAAAAATATTTAGAAAATTAATTAACAATTTTTAACTAAAAACTTGACAAATTACATAAATTTTACGAAAAACAAAACTTCTAAATTCTTTAATTAGTTAATTTTCTGGGAATAACCCAGAAAAATTATCTATTTATTTGTTTTGTTCTGCAAAAAGATCGCAAGAAATTAAGAACTTCTTTTTATTTTGTTGACAAGTTTCTCTAGAACAAGATCAATTTCCATTGTTATCTTTATCTCTTGTATTTCACTTAGCTTTCTCAGTATCACTAAATTTAGAGATTCCATCTCTTCACAAACCATAGTGATTAAGTATTTCTTTAGATTTGCTTTTCTCAACCTCTAGTCATACTGTAGGTTGAGAAATTCTCCCTCCTTTACCTCAACTACTTCTATTTTTTCTAGATTTACATGTTTCTTCTTCAACTTTTCTTTTTCCTATTCTTTGATCACTTTCTCTTATTCAGTTATCACAAGAAACCTCTAGAACATCACCATTATCATTTTCTTGTAATTTAGCTATATATTCTCCAACTATCATCGATAGTTGTATCCTAGTTTCCTCTTCATCATCATCTAAATCATCTTCTTCGTAGTCATCGAAATTATCAAAAACTTCTTTTGGTTCTTCTTCAATTACCTCTAAATTTTCTGTATTATCTTCTTCCTCCGAACTAGAAATATCTGAAGAAGAAGTATCTTCGCTTCTTAAAGATTCATCTGTAAATTGAATTTCTTTCCCACTTATATCTCGTCGTTCTCCCTCTTGTTGTGAAGAATCTTCGGCAGAAGTATTACTATTTTCTTTTACTTCTGGAGATGAATCTTCAGTCTTAGCAGGATTTTTAATTTCTCTAGTCCCTTCAGAAGAATCTGAAGAAATACTTTTACTTTGTTCCGCTTCCTCCTTTCCCCTCAATTCTTCTGAATCTTTTTTTACAGCTCCAACACTTCCACCATTATCTACTGAAACTACTTGTGCAGGAGATTCTTTTTCACTATTACTTAATGTATTAGTTGCAAAATAACTTCCTATTAAAGTTCCACCAACGGTGGAAAGAGTAACTATTCCCTTAGTTAAAGAAATTATTCCCATTTTTTAGTCTTTAATGAGATTTTTGAAATAAATCGCAAGAAATTCAAAAATCTCTTTCATCTAAAGAAATTTCTCTTTTACAACTTCATTGAAGTCCTGAATTTTCTTTATGCTCGATATCTCATTTACTGTTTGAATCAGATCTAAATTGGTGGCCTTCAGTTCAAAGTCCATATTCCAATAACAATTTTTTAGTTTGACTTAATTCAGACTCCAATCATACTGTAGGTTGTTCTGAGTCTCCTTTTCTATTTCATCTTTTACCTCTAACTTCATTTTTGCAACTTTCTTGATCAACTAACTTCTTAATATTCACTCCTGAACCTCTCATTCAGTTTTCACAAACTGAATTCCCCAAATCATCACCAACCTTCTTTATATATTTAGCGACATTTAATCTTGTATTAGTTGTTCCTTCTTCATCTTCTTCATCTGAATAATCATCTTCATAATACTCAAAGGATTGGAGTTCTTCTTCTATTTCCTCCTTATCTTCTTCAGATTCTTCTGAATCAGAAAGATAAACATTTTCGTCATTTGATTCATTACCTCCTAATCCATCAATTTCTTTTATTGTTGTATCTTCATTTTTGAGAGTGTCATCTGAAAATTCAATATTTCTTCAATTATCTTCTTGGCGATCTTTTGTTTTTTCATCACTTCTTGTTAGGGAAGAATTCAAGATTTGACCTTCACCTTCTTTTTCTGGAGTTGGTGAAGTTTCTTTATGAGCTTCCACTCCACCTAATTCTTCTCTCTTTTCTGTTTCCTGTGCCCCTTGAGATCCTTGTTCTGGAGTATTAGAAGGTTGTTGATTTAAAGGTAAAGAATCTACACTTCCAACATTTTGACTAACTTTACTTAATTCAGGAACAGTAGGGTTTGTAGATCCGTTTTCGCCAGCCAATAGGGAAGGTACCGCAAAATAACTCCCTAAAAGAGCTCCTCCTACTGTAGATAAAGATACTGTTAATTTAGATAAAGCTAGTAGGCCCATCTTTTAAAGGTCTTTTATTAAACCGGAGTTACCTCCGGTTCATATTTCCCTTACAATTTGATTTTTTCTTTTTTTATTTGCCCCCCCCAGCAACTAAAAAATGATTAATTTCTTGACAAATTACCTAGATTTTAAATAAAAACATCTATTCTGAATCTTCTCTTTCTTGAGCTTGTGGTTCTCCAAATTCTTGATCATCTTCACTGAAATCTACAATTTCTCCAGTATTATTATCTTCTTCTGTCTCTAATACAGATTCATAACAACTAACTATTATTTCTCCATCAAAATCTCCTGAACTAACAATACAGTTAGAGTCCTCAATATTTCAACCATTAGATAATTTTTCATAAGATAAATCATTTCTCTTTTCTTCTATTGGGAGTAAAAATACTTTTACAGAATCACTAAAGCTTTCCTGATTTGTCTTTAATCATTTTTTAGGTTCATAACCATAACTCCACATTTCTTTAGCCTTTTTATAAATTTCAGAACACTCTTGATGTTGCAAATCTCTTTTACTTGGTTGTTTATCAACTCCAATTATTAATTCTTCACAATGAGAAGATTGATCTTTTCCGTTATAAATGAATTTCCCAAAGAGATTAGTTTTTTCTTGAGTTTCTCCTGCAAGAGATCCTTCACCTTCTAATTGTTTGTCTTCAGGAATAACAGAATCATTATCTGAAACTGATCTATCAAGATTTTCAGTCCCTAAAACATTATCTCTTGGTTGAATTCCTACAGAATTTAAATCTGATTCATTTCCTAAAGATTCCTCTGTTCTGGGAGTTTGACTTGATAAATGTTCATTATTTTCTTTTGATATTCCGCTAAGATCATTAACGCTAGGAGTTACTCCTTTCTCATTTAAAGAAATTGTTGAAGATTTAATTTCAATTTCTCCCTTCACTTGAATATTTCTATTATTGAAATAATTAACAGCTCCATAGCTGCCTGCGGCAGCAGCCCCACCAACTCCTAACACTGCTGACAATATATAGCTTCCCATTCCCTTAATCATTTACTAAAGCTAAAGTACTAAGAAAACTTTCTAGTTTTCTTGTAAATTAAATCTTCTATCTTCTTCAGTGAAATTAACTTCTTCATAAGTTCTTAGATCTTCTTCCTCTGAATCTGGTGAAATTCCAAAACAACTAACTATTAATTCTTCAGAATCATCTCCCTGACTTGAAAAGCAATTATGACCATTAATTTCTTTTCCTCTTGAAAAATTCTCATAAGTAAAGGAATTTATATCTTCTCTACCTGAAGATAAAAATTCCTTCACAGAATCTTTAAAACCAGAATCATTTGTTCTAAATCACTTTAAAGGTATTTCTTGATTTCCGGACATTTCTCTTGCTTTCTCCATCAATTTAGAGCATTCTGTATTTCCCATATCCTTTCTTCTATATTGTGTTGAAGAACTATAAATTAGTTCTTCACAATAAGAAGATTTATCTCCTACATTGTAGATATATTCTGCAAAAGGTAATGAACTTACTTCTTGTTGTGAATTTATAGAATCACTAATTTCAGAATTTATTGTGCTAACTGAGAAATCTAAAGGATTGCTTTCGACAGTTAACTCAATATCTTGACTTTTAGGTGTTTTTAAAAATTCATCACCTTGACCATCAGTTTGTGGGTGATTAGCGTAAGTTGAGGAATCATCACTTGTTTCAAGAATTTTTGAATTTGGAGAGTCACTATCTATATTTACTTGATCGCCAATTAATCTTTGAGTGTTCTCGGGGCGAGAATTATCAATATGGTTTGAGCTATCTTCAACTCTTCCATCTTCTGGACTTATATCAGTATTACTTCTATCTCCCAAAACCCCTTCAACTCCTCTAGAGTCACTAGAATCTACCCCTCCTGAATCCTTATTTTTTCTACATTTACCTGATTACTTCTGCTGAAGTAATTAACATCTCCATAACTACCGGCAGCTGCAGCTCCACCAACTCCTAAAACTGCGGAAAGTATGTAACTCCCTACTCCCTTAACCATAAAAACTTATTAATTTAATCTACCACTTCTATTACTTTTTGATAACAATTAACAATTACTTTTCCTGTTGTATTTTCTTCAATAAAAGGACAATCTAAATTTCCAAGATCTATTCCATCTTTAAGTTTTTCAAAAGTTAAGTTATCTTTATCAGTTTCTAAAGGAAAGAAAAATTCCTTTATTGCATCACTAAATCCATCTTTTTCAACTCTTAGTCACTGTACAGGTATTTTGTTAGGAGAATTTCAATCTTCAGAAATTTCCCTAACCAAACTTAAACATTCATTATCTTCCATTTCTTTCTTGATATATTCTTTCTTTTCATTATCCTTATAAGTTAATTTGCTACAAAAAGGAGAAACTTCTTCTCCTCTGTAAATATATTCTGCAAAAGTAAGAGAATCTTTATCTTGTTGTTGTATAGAATCATTAACTCCAGAAACTGCAACCTTATTTGTCGAAATTATTGTTTCACTTTCCTCAACTAAATCAATTCTTCTTTGTTCTGTAGATTCAAATGATTGATCTTCATGTTGTATTTGTCGAGAATGATTCAAGGACTCATCATTTCTACCAGATTCTTCTAAGTTTTGCAAACTATCTCCCATATCGTCACTCTGACCTTCAGTTAATTCTTGTTGAGAGTTAACTGAATGACTATCATCAGTCGGAGAATCTTCTCTTCCGACCCCGTCAAAAGAAGATCTTGTTGAAGCTAAATCTTTATTTTCCAAATTAGATTGATTTTTTCCTCCAAAATAATTAACGGCTCCATAACTGCCTGCGGCAGCAGCTCCACCAACACCCAAGAAAGCAGTTAAAACATAACTACTTAATCCTTTAATCATTAATAACTAATTAGGATTCTTTGAATCCTCATCCTTATGAGAGCAACTAGCTTCAACATATTTTTTATCTAAATCTTCTACAGAGCTTGAACTTTTAGAACATTTCATTGGCCCAACTTCCCAGTCATTACCAACTTTTTTAACTTCTACAGTTCATGTTTCATTAGAAAAATGAATTGAAAGAGCTTTTTCCATATCTTCTTCTGTAGCTTTAAATCAAACTTCTGGTTGTTTGCTTAAACTATATTCTCATTTCTCCTTAATTCTTTTTGAACAATTATTTGAATCTAAGAATTTTGTTTTCCTTTTTCTCATCTTCCGCAAACTTGTCCCTCTCCATTAGATTGACCTTTAACAATATATTCTGCAAAAGTTATTTCTGAAACTTTTTCAGAATCCCCTTCATATCACTTAAGAAAAGAATTATCTTCTTTAACTTCTTTTCTTAAAAGAGTTACTGCACCATAACCTCCTGCAGTAACTACACTTAAACCAAAAACTGAAGATAATATATGACTACTTAAACCTTTAAACATTAATTTGGAGGTCCCTTTTCTTCTTCCTTATAAGAACAACTAACTTCTATATATTGTTGTTCCTCTTGTTCAGAAACTTTCTTTATACATTCCAAAGATCCTCCAGCTGCAGTTCAACCTCTATCTGTTACTTGTAATTGAGCTTCTGAATAGTCATTTGAAAAATGACTTTCAAGAACTTTTTGAATACTTTTTTGATCTGACTTAAACCAAACTATTGGTTGTTTTTCAAGAGGATCTTTTCATTTCTCACTAACTTTTTTCTGACAATCAGAAGGATTTAAAAATACTGCTTGACCATTATTTCAACCGCCACAAACTGACTCTTTCTTTTCTACTTCTTGATCTTTTGCGATATATTCAGCAAAAGTTATTTCTGGAACATTTTTTGTATTATCTCTATATCATTTATAGGCTGATAAATCTACTGAGGGTTCTTTTCCCAAAAGACTAATTGCTCCATAACCTCCGGCTGAAACTGCACCTACAATCCCAGCCATCAAAGATCAACCATAACCTCCCAAACCTTTAAAAATCATTAGTTAGAAACTCAATTACTTGTATCTTCTTTTTCAACACAATTAACCTCTACATGTTCCTCTGTATTTACAGAAGAGTTTTCCACTTTAATACATTTCAATCCTCCAGTATCCCAACCTTTATTTCCCTCTAATTCTTTTAGCTCTACATTTGAATAGTCATTTGAAAAATGACTTTCAAGAGCTTTTTGAATGCTATTTTTATCAGCATTAAATCAAACTACTGGTTGCTTTTTATCTTGCCCATTTCACTTTCCCTGAACTTTTTTCTTGCACTCTTCAGGACTTAAGATTTTTGATTTTGAATCCCTTCATTCTCCACAAACTGATTTATTTTCATCCTGATGATCTTTGGAAATATATTCTGCAAAAGTTACTCCCTGAACATCCTTTGTATGTTCCTTATATCACGCATAAGTTGAGGTATCAACTTTATGTTCTTTTCCTAAATAATTAATAGCTCCATATCCTCCAACGCCAAAAATTCCTGTGACCCCGAATATTGAAAAAATTAATTTTTTAGTAAGAAATAAATCTGCCAAAATTTCTTTGTCTTAGTTATTAAAAGTCGGAGTTTCCTCCGACTTAAAACTACTTACTACAGGTTGATTTTTATGTGAAAAATATTCATTGAATGCCCCCCCCGCGACAAGTTATTTAGTTCTGAAGAATCAAACATTTTGAAGTAAAAACTAGACAAATTACATAAATTTTACTGAGAAAAACATTCCACTTTAAATTAGTGGAATATTTTTTGTCTCTAAAGCTTAAATCTTTTAATTTACCTCCGGTTCTCGAGATTCTTCAAATGCACAAGAAACTTCTATATATCTTTTTGGTTCTTCAGATACTTTTTTAGTACACTTCATATTTCCGGCTTTTCAAGTTTCTCCGGAAAAAACACTTCTTTCTAATTCAGAATGTTCATTAGAAAAATGATTTCATAAAACTTTTTCTATGCTTTTTTCATCAGCATTGAATCATAATTCTGGTTGTCGATCATCTCGATCATTTCATTTATCTTTAATAATTTGTCTACACTCTTCTTGAGTTACTGAAACAACTTTCCCTTCTTTTCATCTCTTACAAATTTCTTTATCATCTGATTTAGGTTTTTTAACAATAAATTCAGCAAAAGTTATGTCTTTATCATCTTTAACTTGTTGATCATATCAAGTAGAGTGAGATAAATCAACTATAGACTCTTTACCAAAATAACTAATTGCGCCGGCACCGCCGGCAGCTACAGCACTACTTGCTCCAATAATAAGTGATCATCAAAGACCACTAATTCCCCTAAACATTATTTATTACTTAAAGAGCTGGAATCTATTTCATTCTTATCTGTTCTTTCACAACTGATAATTACTTTGTCGCTACTATCAGTTGAATTCGAACATAATCACTTATCCTCTTCACTTTTACCCTTAAAAATTCATTGTTCAGATGACAAATAGTTTTCTCAAGGAACATCATTTGTTGCGGAAGAAAAGAAAAGTCTTTTGAAAATATTTATGAAATGAATAGACTGAACTCTCAACCACTTAATTGGTTTATCTTTCTTTTCTTCTCCGACAACTTCTTTGATTAGAGAAAGACACTCTTCTTGTGTCTTTGTTTTCTTAGAACTATCCTTCAAATTATTAATTCAGTAATCACAAGTCAATTGTGATTCCTGATCTTTGTAAATATATTCAGCAATTGTGTTGGGATCAACTTTGGGAATAGATTTCAAATTACTTCCAGAATTATTCATTAAATAAACTCCACTACCTCCGAAAATTCCTGATATTCCCAGAAAAATTAATATAAATTTTTTACTTAAACCTCCTAACATTTTTTATTAATTTGTTGTAGGTTCATCAGATTCTTGATGTTCACAACTAATTTCGAAAAATTTCTTTTCTGTCTCATCTTTTTCATTCCCTCTACAAACTAAACCGCTTACTTTTCAACTTCCCTTAGGGAAAGATTCTTGCCCTAATAATTGACTTTTGTATTCAGGGAAATATTTAAGTAATAGTGGTCTTAAGCTTTGCTCATCAGCTTTAAATCACACTTCTGGTCTTCTCTCCATATTACTTCCTCACTCTTTCTTAACTTTTTCTTCACAATCATATTTAGTAATTTCTTCTTTTTTACCTCCTTTTCATCTCTTACAAATATCTGATTCCCCTCTATTTCTATTTCTGACAATATATTCGGCAGAAATTAATTCTGGATCATTATCTGTATTGTCATTGAATCACTTATTTAGAGAAATATCTTCCAATATTTCTCTACCAAAATAATTAAAGGCTCCATAACTTCCGGCTCCGAAAATCCCAACAATACCCAATACTAAAGGTATTAATTTTTTAACAAGAAATAATCCTCCCATAATTTCTTTGATTTAGTTGATAAAAGTCGGAGTTTCCTCCGACTTAAAACTACCTACTACAGGTTGATTTTTATATGAAAAATATTCATTGAATGCCCCCCCCCAGCAACAAGTTATTTAGTTCTGAAAAATCAAACATTTTGAAAGAAAGGCTTGACAAATTACATAAATTTTACTGAGAAAAATTCCCCTAAACAGACTTAAGAGGAAATTTTCTTTAACTTAATTAGTAATTACAGTTAACTTGTATATTTTGTCCTGTTAACTTAGGTTCAACTTTTAAACACTCTATTCCTCCATATTTTCAACCATTAGAAATTTTTGAGACTGTAGCATAATGAGCTTGACCATTATCAAAGTAACTCGTTATAGCGTGCTCTATACTTTGTTCATTAGCTTCAAATCAAACTTCCGGTTGGCTTATGGAACTTTTCTCTCATTTTTGTTTAATTAATTCTTCACATTTTTTAGCTTCTAAAACTTCTGCCTTTCCATTAACTCATCTACCACAAATTGGTTTTCCACCGTTACCTTCATTCTTCGAAATATATTCTGCAGAAGTTATTAAATCATTGTTTTTTACATTATTTTCGAACCAATCCCTAATTGTTCTGTGTCTCTCCTGAGGAGTTCTGTCATTTCCTAAAAAGCTGATGGCTCCATAGCCACCAGCAGCCATTACGCTAACTCCTCCACCAACAAGAAAAGATCATCCTAGACTCCCTAATTCTTTAAGAAACATTAATTATTAACTATCTGAGGAGTAATTACAGTTAACTTGAATATTTTTTCCAACTTCAACAGGAATTACTTTTGTGCAAGATAAATTCCCATATTTTCAACCCATCTCTGTCTCTTCTATTTCTGTGAAGAAAGTTTTTCCATTATCAAAGTAACTAGAAATAGCTTCTTTAATACTTTCTTGATTAGCTTCAAATCAAACTATTGGTTGATTTTGAGGATTATCTCCCCACTTTTCTCTAACTAACTTTTCACACTCTTGTGTTCCTGAAAGAGTGGATTTTCCACTAACTCATGTTCCGCAAATAGATTTTTCATCTCCTCCTTCGTTCTTGGAAATATATTGGGCTGAAGAAATTTTTGAATTATCTCTTACATCACTTTCATAAATATTTCTCAAAGTCTTTACTTTTTCCTCTGACTTAATACCTGTCCCCAGAAAATTAACAACTCCATAACCTCCTGCAGCCATTACACTAGCCCCTCCAGCTAAAAGAGTTCAGCCTAAACTTCCAATCTCCTTAAGAAACACTATTTTTTAATTAACAAAAACAAACCTATTCATTTTTCAACTTTTTCCCCCCAATACTTATATGTGAAAAACTAATCAAAAGGGAAGAAAAAAACTAATTGGAATGATTGCAATTTACTTGAATCTTTCCTTCTGTACTTTCAGAATTAACTCTTGAACAAACTAAACCTCCATATTTTCAATTTCCTTCTTCTTCCTTCACCTCCATAAAGTGAGAATTACCATTATCAAAATAGCTAGAAATAGCATGTTTCATGCTATTGTCATCCTTAGATTCAAACCAAACAACTGGTTGTTTTTGAAAATCTTTAGATCACTTCTCTTGCACTAATTTTTCGCAATCTTTTGGATCCAAAAGAGATGCTTTACCACTTGCTCATTTCCCGCAAATTGAAGTACTTTCATCTCTTTCATTCTTCGCAACATATTGAGCAGAAGATATTCCCTCATTATCCTTAACAGTTTCCTGAAATCAATTTCTCAAAGTTTTTATTTTTTCTTGGGACTCACTATTTCTTCCGAAGAAATTGATTGCACCATAACCTCCTGCAGCAACTACACTAGCCCCTCCGGCCATAAGAGTTCAACCGAAACTACCCAATTCTTTAAGGAACATTAATTATCCAGAGTAATTGCAATTAACTTGAATGTTTTCTTCTGAATTTCTAGTTTCTGATTTTTTACACTCTAGTCCTCCGTAACTCCAACCTGTTTCGGTTGGAGTTACTGTAGACAATAAAGATTGTGATTCATTTTCAAAATAACTAGAAATGGCTTCCTGAATTATTGATTCTTTGGATTCAAATCACACTTCTGGTTGTTCTTCTTGTTTGTTTTCTCACTTTTGAGCAACCAATTTCTGACATTCACTTTGAATTAATAGTTCTGATTGACCATTAACTCATCTACCACAAATTGGATTTCCCTGATTCTTCGCAATATAACTTGCGAAGGATATTTTTGGATTATTTTTTACATCACTCTTAAACCAATCTAGAATAGTTTTTTGCTTTTCTTGAGGAGCTCTTTCTTTTCCTAAGAAGTTGATGGCCCCGAGGCCACCAACAGCTGCTACGCTAACGCACCCCCCCCGACGATAAGAGACCAGCCCAAACTTCCTAATTCTTTGAGAAACATTAATTATTAACTAAATTTCTTTTTTAATTCTTCTTGCCCTAATTTTTGGCAGCTTACTACTTCTATATTCTCATTCTCTTCTCTTGAATTATTACATAATCACTCATTATTAAATGTTCATTCACTATCTGTTAGTGAATATTTTTCTCAAGGCAATTCACCTTCTATAGAAGATTTAAAAAATCTTCTAATAATATTGGACATATGTTTTTGCTCTGCTTTAGCAAATTTAAAAGGTTTTTCTAAATTTATTCCTTTTCCGGAACTATTAATAATTTCTAAGCACTCTCCTTTATCCATATTCCCTAAAGTTCCATCTTTTATGGCTGCTGTATCAATTCAATAATTACAAATAGGTTGATTCATCTTCTCCACTTTTTTCTTGTTCTCTATATATAAATACAGCAGCCAATCTTGAACTATCTCTTGCATATTTATAGCCTTTCCTTTCTACATCTTCTGCAGATTCACTATACTTTTCAGATTTCACTTCAGGCCCTACATTAAATTCAAATTTTCCAGAATTATTCATTAATAAACTAGTTAATCCCATACCTCCTCCTCCAGCTACTCCTGCAATACCGAAAATTGAAGTCATAAATTTTTTAGTTAGTAAACCCCCTAGCATTTCTTAAGTTTTTTAGGAGTAATTAATTACTCCTCTTTATCTTCGAAAGCACAACTGACTTCAATTTGATCTTTATCCGAATGTGTTGTTTTTCTGCAAGTTAGTTCACTAACTTTTCACTGATTTTCAGAAAACATACTTTCCTCAAAAGAAGTGTTTTCTGAAAAATGATCTTTTAGTGCTTCCAAAATGTTTTTGGAATCAGCATTAAATCACACTTCTGGTTGTTTATTGGTTTTTCCATCTCATTTTTCTTTAATCTTTTTTTCACATTCATCTTGATTTTCAATAACAACTCTTCCGCCTTTTCATTTCTTACAGATTCCATTAATTTTTCCTCCAGATAAATAATCCTTAGTAATGTATTCTGCAAAAGTTATTTTTTCATTAACTTTTTCAGATATATTTTCTGTATCAAAAGAAGACACATCCAATAGTTTTTGATTTCCCAAATAATTAACTGCTCCATAGCCACCCCCTCCCAAAACTCCTCCTATTCCGAGAATAGAAGTTACTAATTTCTTAGTTGAGAATAAATCTCCAATCATTCTCTAATTTGTTCTTCTAGGAGTTGACTCTTCTTTAAAGTGACAACTCACTTCAACTAAATCCTTATCAGAAGATACTTTTTTCTCACAAGTCAATTGACTTATTTCTCAAGTTTCTTGAAAGAATTTACTTCTCTCTACTTCTTGAGTTCCAGAGAAATGATCTAATAAAGCTTCTTCAATGCTTGCTTTATTAGCTCTAAATCAAACTTCAGGTTGTTTTTCAAAATCTTTATCTAAATATTTTTGAATCATTTGGTCGCACTCTCTTTGATTAACTCCACCAAAAACACCATTCTTCCATCTCTTACAAGAACCTCTTCTAACTCCGCTATATTCCTTATTTATGTATTCAGCAAAAGTTATGTTTTCATTAACCTTCTTTTCTTCATGCCAATCAGTTAAGAATCCATTTATTGGACTATCTTTTCCAAAATAATTAAATACACCATATCCTCCACCAGCAACAATTGCTGTAGAAATTCCAGTCACTAAAGTTCAACCATAACTACCTAATGCCTTAAAAAGCATTAGTTGTTAATTTGAAAACCTTGCTTAATTAATTCTTCTCTGCCCACTTTTTGACAACTTACTATCTCTTTATTTTCGGAACTTGAATTAGTACATAATCATTCTTTATTGAAAGTTCACTGTTCATTTTTTTCTGGAGATGTATATTTGCTAACAGGATCTTCTGATAATGAGGGGATAAAAAGTTCTTTTAAAGTTTTGGATATATAAGTTCATTCAGTCTTCAATCACTTAAAAGGTTTATTTAAACTAGTTAATTCCGGAATCTCTTTAATTAACTTTTCACACTCTTCTTCAGTCATTTTTAAGCTTGTAGCTTTTCTAGTTATCCCCGAAGCATCTCAAAATCTACAAATAGGTTTTTCAGATTGTTCATCTTTATAGATATATTCAGCTATTCTTTCTTTTTCTAACTTAATTTCCGGATCTCTTTCCAATCTTCCTGAAGGAGTTTCTTTAGGTGGCAATTCAACTCTCCCAGTAGAATCTTTTCCCATTAAAAGACTCGTAAGACCTATTCCTCCACCACCAGCCACTACAGCAATACCAAAAAATGAAGTTATCAGCCTTTTGGCTGATAACAAATCTCCTAACACTTTTTAGTTAGAAACAAAAGGTTTTGTCTCTTCAAAACTACAATTAACCTCAATTTTTCCTTCATTTGAAGGTTCTGTTTTTTTCTTACAAGTTAACCCTCCTTCTTTTCATTCTTCCCTTATAGGTTGGCCTTCTTCAAAGTTCTTACTTGAAGAAAAATGTTCCTTCAAAGCTTCAAATATATTTTTTTCATCAGCTCTAAATCAAACTTCTGGTTGTTTTTCAGAAGAATCATTTCACTTATCCTTAATCTTTTTTTCACATTCAAGTTGCTCTAATCTAACTACTTTTCCATTTCTTCACTCTTTGCAAATTCCATTTATTTTTCCATTAGATACATGATCTCTAGTAATATATTCTGCAAAAGTTATTTTTTGATTAACTTTTTTAGAAGTATCGTCCATATCGAAAGAGGCATAATCTATTCCTCTTTCTCTTCCAAGTAAATTAACTGCACTATAACCTCCTCCAGCAACAATTCCACTTAGAGAAATTGTTGTAATTAATGTTTTTAAAGTACTAGAAAAACTTAGCATTTTTTAGCTTTAATTTTTAAGAAGCCGGAGAAAACTCCGGCCTAAAACTTAACTACAAAGTAATTTTTATGTGAAGAATTTCGTGGTAATGCCCCCCCCAAGAAAGAATTTTTTATGACTATAAATTCAGGCATTTTCTTAGAAAAATTAGACAAATTACATAAATTTTACTTTAGAATTGTCCTATTCTTGGACAAAACTCTAAAAATTTATTAAAAAAAATATTTTCCCTACAAACGTAGGGAAATTTAAAAAATCCTAACTAACTCCCTGAAGTAATAGTGAATAACTTACATCACTTCTTGTATTTTTTTCATAATTACAGTTAACTTGCACTCTATTTTCTACATCAGAAAAATTTTCTCTGATGCACTCTAAACTTCCAACTTTCCAACCCTTTAATGTCTTTTCTATTGTTGTATTAGAAAATTCATTTTTGAAATAACTGGAAATTACCTCATCAATAACTTCTTTATTTGATTCAAGTCAAACTTCTGGTTGACTTGCTTCTAACTCATTATTTCACTTTTCCTTAACTAATCTCTCACATTCTCTGTAATCTATAAGTTCTGATCTTCCATCTTTTCACTGACCACAAATAGATTTTTCTCCTTCTCTAGCTTCTTTTGCTACATATCTAGCAAAAGAAATCTTTTCATTATTTTGTACATCGCTCTTATATCAATCCTCAATAGATAAACCTTTATTACTTCCCCCTAATAAACTAATAGCTCCATAACTTCCTAGAGCCATAACACTTACTCCTCCAGCAATTAAAGATCATCCATAACCACTTAAAACCCTAAACATTACTAATTAAGTCTTAGTTACTTCTAACTTATTACAACTTATTATTTCTTTATTTTTTGAATCTCTGGAATTATTACACTTTCACTCTTCATTAAGAGTTCATTCATTTTCTGTAAGATAGTATTTCTCTACCGCATCATTCGAAGATGCTGAAGAGAAAAATCTTTTAAGAATGTTAGAAATATGAATACTATCTGCTCACACAAACTTAAAAGGTTTATCCATATCTACTTCATTACCAACCTCTTTCATAACTTCTAAACATTCTTTTTCCTCAATTGTTCCCTGAACTCCATCTCTAGAAGAAACAGTATCAACTCAATAATGACAAATAGGTTTGTCATTATCTCCACTTTTAATTTGATCTCTATATATAAATACTGCAGCAACTCTAGATTTTTCTGTTGCATATTTATATCCTTGTTCTTCTACTTTCTTCGGAGCTTCTCTAGGAACTTCAGATTTAACTGAAGGTCCTGAATTGTATTTAACTTCTTCAGTACCTCTCATCAATAAACTTGTAAGACCAATTCCACCTCCACCAAAAACTCCTGCAATCCCAAGAATTGAAGGAATTAATTTTTTGGTTAGTATCCCTCCAATCATTTTTTAAATTTAGTTTTTAAGAATAATTGCAATTCACTTGAATATTTCCTTCCAAATCTTTATGTTCTTCTCTTTTGCATTCCAAACTTCCATATGTTCAACCTGAAGAAGTTTTCTTTAATAATGGCAATAAAGATTGTTGTTCATTTTCAAAATAATTTGAAATTGCATGTTCAAGGCTTGAATCATTGGATTTAAATCAAACTTCTGGCTGATTTTCTAATTTTTCTCCCCACTTTTGCTTAGCTAATTTTTCACACTCTTTTGGTTTCAAAAGCTCAGCTTTACCATCAATTCATCTACCGCAAATAGAACTTGCTTGAAGTTGTTCTTGCTTAGAAATATATTGAGCGAAAGATATTTTGGGATTATTTTTTACTTCATCCTTAAATCAGTCATAAATTGTTTTTACCTCTTCTTGAGCTTTTATTTCTTTTCCAAAATAACTTAAAGCTCCATAACCTCCACCAGCAGTTAATATTCCTAATCCACCAAATATCAAAGATCATCCATAACCGCCTAATGTTCTAATGAGCATTTTTAAAGACTACTTACTCTTTTCTTAAATTCTTCAACCTTCTCTTTTCCTACTTTTTCACAACTAACTGTTTCTTTTTCAGAATCCTTAGAATTTTTGCACAATCACTCATCATTAAAGGTTCATTGATTATCTTTGACATTTATTGAATATTGTTCTTCAGGATCTTCACCTAAAGAACTTCTAGAAAACATTTTCTTCAAAAGATTAGAAATATAAGAATCTTCGGACTTAAACCATTTAATAGGATTTTTGGAATCTGAACTTCCAAAAATTTCTTTTATTTTTTCTTTACAAGATTCTTCGGAAATTGCTTCTACGATATGTTTTCTAGAAATGTCATTTGCTTTTCACATTTCACAAATTTCTTTATTTTGTTCATCTTTATGAACATATTCAGCAACAACTCTGAAATCCAAATCAACATTTGTATTTCTTTCCAAAATTTTTCCATCTTTAGTCACTAAAGGTTTAATTGGAAAGGAATTGGAAGAACCAGTCAAAAGACTAGCTAAACCAATCCCTCCCCCACCAAAAACTCCCGCTATTCCAAAGCTTGAAGTTATCAGCCTTCTAGCTGATAACAAAACTTTTAACTGCTCTTAATTAGAGATAAAAACCTCTTTATCTTTTTTGAAGTGACAACTTACTTCAATAGCCTCTTCCCCAAAAGATTGTTTTGGTTTACATGCCAAATCCCCTATTTCTCACTCTGTATCTACAGAAAACATACTTTCTTGGAATTGATCTTTTTCATTAAAGTGTTCTTTTAAAACTTCAACAATACTAGATAAATTGGAACTAAATCAAACTTCTGGTTGATTTTCAACTGAACCACTTCATTTTTCTTGAATTTTTTTCTCACAAGATTCTTTCTCTAATCTTGTAATTCTCCCTTGTTTTCACTCTTTACAAATTCCTTTTATCTCTCCTTTCGATACATGATCTTTAGTAATATATTCTCCATAAGTTATGTTTGGATTTACTTTTTTGCTGGTATTATCAAAGTCAAAAGAAGCATAGTCTAAAACCTTATCTTTTCCTAGCAAACTAACTGCTCCATAACCTCCAGCGGCTACAGCGCTAAAAGCTCCTGCCACTAAAGTTCAACCATAACCTCCTATTGTTTTAATAGGCATTAGTCACTAACTTTAAAACCTCTTTCTCTTAATGAGTCTTTACCTATTTTCTCGCAACTAATTACATCTTTTCTTTGTGAGTCAAATAAATTAGTACACAATCATTCATTCCCGAAAGTTCATTGATTTTCTTTTTCAGGTAAAGCTTGCTTGATATCTGAACTTTCTTCTCCTGAAGAAGAAACAAAATTATTTTTCAAAATATTTGCTAAATATTGTTCTTCAGATCACAATCATTTAATAGGTCTTTCTAGGTTAACTTCTCCCAAAGCTGTTGAAATAGAACTCTGACATTTTTCTTTTTCTACTTTGCTTTTATTGGCCCTACCTTCATGTCCAGAAGAAATTCATTGTTCGCAAATAATTTCTCCTCCCTGTTCATTTCTATAAACAAATTCAGCTACTACTTTTTCTTCCAGTTCTATTTCTGGACTTCTTTCAAGTCTTCTTCCATCCTCTAATGTCACTGAAGGTCCCGAAAGAATTTCATATCTTTCAATAAATCCAGAACTTGACAAAAGTTTTGATATTCCATAACCTCCTCCACCAAAAATTCCTGTAATTCCTAGCACTGAAGGAATCAATTTTTTAGTTAAGAAAAAACCTCCTAACATTTTTTAGATTTAGTTTCTTAAAAGCCGGAGAAAACTCCGGCTTAAAACTTAACTACAAAATTGTTTTTATTTGGATAATTTTGGACAAATGCTCCCCCCCAAGAAGGAATTTTTTATATTTTCAAAACTCATTATTTTTCTAAAAAAATTTGACAAATTACAAGAATTTTACTGAATTACCGCCTCAAAAAGAAGATTTTTATGCTCAAAAACTCTTAAACTCTGCAATTTACTTAGAGGAACTCTAATTTTTTTTGGGGGGGGAAGTACTTAATTAATTTGTTTGGGTTTCGGGAGTTCCTGAAATAACACAACTAACCTCAACGGTTTTTTGATCTTCTAAATTTTTCTTTTCGCAACTTAAACTAGATATTTTTCAAGATTGTCCAGAAAACTGACTTTTATCTAAAGAAGAAGATCTTTCTTCATCTTCTGAGAAATGTGCAAAAACTACTTCATCAATACTATCTTTATCTGCACTGAATCAAACTTCAGGCTGTTTTTCACTTTCTCCTTTTCACTTTTCCTGTATTTTTTGATTGCATGCTGTTTGATCAACATCGACTAAGTTTTTGTTAACTCATTTTTTACAAATTCCTTTCACATTTGTTTGATACTCCTTCCTAATATATTCTCCAGAAGTTATATTCTCGTTAGTTGTTACTTTTGGCTTTCAATTATGTAAAAATCCATTTATTTTTCCCTCCCCCCCTAAATAACTAATAATTCCGTAACCTCCACCGACAGCTACTAAACTGCTAGCTCCAGTAATTAAGGATCATCCTAAATTACTTAATCCCTTAAAAATCATTAGATTTTCTTAAATTATTAATTCTTTAAATTTGTACTTTTATAGACAAATTTTGAGATTTTTCTTATTTTTTCGCTATATTTCATCACTTTTTCTATAAATACTTGTAATTTCAAATCCCATATATCTTAAAAGAAATTTAATTTGAAATTTGCAAGTACCAATTTTTAAGAAATTTACGATTTTTTAACTAATTTGTTGAATTTTCAGCTCCATCATCCTTATTGAAACAACTAACTTCAATATTTTCGGAATTTTGTCTACTACATTTCAAATGACCTATTAAAAATGTGTCAGAATTTAAAGACACATTTTTCAAATCAAAAGAATGATCTCTATCTTCTGAAAAATGTTCTTTCAAAACTTCTTCTATACTGTTTTTGTCAGCACTAAATCAAACTTCAGGTTGTTTTTCTGGATATTGACCTCACTTATTCTGAATTTTCTGATTACATTCTGATAATTCCACATTATGAAGTTTTTTATTTATTCACTTTTTACAATCTCCTTTTCTGTCTCCAGATACTTGATATTCTCTTCTGATATATTCTCCGGAAGTTATTTTTTCATTAGTCTCTGACTCTACTTTTCACCCTTTTAAAAATTCATTTATTACTCTTTCTCCTCCAAAATAACTTATAACTCCATAACTTCCGGCCGAAATTGCACCAATAGTTCCAAGAACTGCAGTCCAACCATAACCAGTCCAACCATAACCAGTTAAACCACCAAACATTATTTATTAATTAATCTTCTTAATAAATTTTTATTATTTTCTACTTTCCAATCTAGAACAATTAATTTTTTCTAATTGTTCTTCAGTCGTTAATTTACAAGATCATCCATCATCAAAACTTCATTGATCTTGCAATAAATAAGACTGTAAATCATTGTTATTTTTCTTATAAAAAGAAAAATAACTTGAAAAAACATTTTGTAAATATTGTTGTTTAACTGAAATTCACTTATAGGATTTGTTTCGATCATCTTCTTTTCGAATAAATTCCTCAACTAACTTTTTGCATTTTTCTTCAGGAATTTCTTTCTTTACGGCTCAACTACTTGGAGCTGAAACTCAATATTCACAAATTTGTTTTTTATCTTCTGTAGAACTATTTTTATCTACAAAAATATATTCAGCTACTAGTATGTTCTTAGTTTTTGCTCCTTCATAATCAACTTCTTCCATGGTCAATCTTTCATTTACTTTATTTGGAATAACTGATGAAGGATTTCTAGTATCTACTTGTTCTGGGAGGAAATTTTTTCCTCCCATCAATAAACTAGTTAAACCAATTCCTCCGCCTCCAGCCAACCCTGCAATCCCAATAACTGAAGTTATTAGTTTTTTGGTGAAAAAGCCATTTAACATTTTTCTGTCTTAGATTTTTAAATCCGGAGAAAACTCCGGACTAAAACTTATCTAAAAAATAATTTTTACAGTCAACTGCCCCCCCCAGCAAGTGGTTTTTTAAAAAATTTAGAAAAAATTTGACAAATTACAAAAATTTTATTTAATTAACTCATTCCCAAAAGGGAATTGAGAAATTTTTTAAGTTTTTATTTCTTTTTTAATTAATTTGTTGATCTTCATCAGATTTTTCATTTTTGTTGAAACAGCTTATTTCAATATTTGAGGAATCTGAAGAATTTTTTCTTTCACATTTCAAGCCCCCAACTTCAAATGTTTGACTAGAAAAAGACACTCCAGTTAAATTAGGTGAATGACTTTTATCTTCTTGAAAGTGAGACTTTACAACTTCTTCAATATTGGATGAATCTGCATTAAATCAAATTTCGGGTTGTTTACTTTGTGGTTGTCCTCATTTTTCTTGAATTCTTCTATTACATTCTTCTAGTCCAACAACAGTAAGGGTTTTATTTTCTCACTTTCTGCAATCTCCCTTCTTTCCTCCATCAACTTGATATTCCCTCTTGATGTACTCACCTGAAATTATTTTGTCATTAGTTATTTTTACATTCCAACTATCTAAAAATCCATTTAGTTTTCTTTCTTTTTCGAAATAGCTTATGGCCCCGTAACTACCAGCTGAAACTGCTCCTGCAGTTCCGACTATTAAAGATCAACCATAAAAATTTAGACCTCCTAACATTAATTCCTAATTAACACCATTTTTTAAAAATGATGTTTGAAAAATTTTTAACAACCCTAATTAATTTATAAGATTTGGATTTTTCATTTTTTCTAAAAAACATCATCCCTTAAACCTTAAAAATTCTTGAGTTTTGCGGAGAAAAAACTCGACAAATTACAAAAATTTTATTTAATTTTTTGTCTCTTAACTTTGATGTAAATTATTTTGTTCAATATCCTCTCTTCAACTAAATTGAGGGAAATATCTATTCTTTTCTTCTACGCTAGGTTCTTCACAACTAATAACTATTTCATTTGTTTCTCTCTTAGTTGTAGTTGAACATAATCATTCTGCTCCGAGAGTTCATTTTTCTTCTTCTCTCACTCAAGAAGAATCTGAACTATCTACAGATATAGAAGAAAAATATTGTTTAGGTATTGTCATAATTCCTTGTTCTGAAACTTTCATTCACTTTAGTGGTTTATTTTCTTTCGAAATTTCTAAATTTTCACTAATAAATTGTTGACAATCTTCTTCAGTCATGTTTTTCCCTGCTTCTTGTTGAAAACTAGTTCAATATTCACAAGTTACTTGAAAATTTCCTTCTTTCTCATTTTCGATATATTCTTTTTCTCTAAGAAAGTAAGTTGCAACTATTTGCTTACCTTCTTTAGCTTTAGAATAATCTTCTTTCATTTGTTTATCTAATTCTTTTTGCTGAGAGTCAAGATCTTCGATTCCCCCTAAAGTTTCTGCACTTCCGACTTCATCATCCCCTTCATTATCCATCACTTCTACTCCTAAATGATCTTCGATGTTTGAAGATAATGTGTCTAATTTATCTGGATCATCAGGTAATGCAGCTGATGTTATTTGAGTCGCAGAAGCAGGAGAATGTTCGTTAGTAATTTTTCCTATAGAAGGATTTTGAAATGAAGAGTCATTTCCTGAAGATCCAGAAATTATTGGTTTATCTACAGGAACTCGGGTATCAACTTCTTCACTTTTTCTTTCTTGTTCCTTATTTATTAAATAGGTAGTTAATCCAAAACTACCTCCACCAACTACTCCTGTAATTCCTAGAATTACTGGAATAATTTTTATTCCAGAAAACAAGTTAACCAACATTTTTGACTAAATTTTTAAATTCATTAATTCTGATTTTTTTCACATTTAATAATTAGTTCTTTGGAATCTATTTTTTGTTTAGAAGAACATGTTCAAGGGCCTTCACTAATTTGTTCTCCCCTCAACATACTTAATAAATAATCCTCATCTTCTCTCAGAAAATAAAAATATTCTTTAGGAATTGCAAAATTTCCTCTTTCATCGAACTTCAAAAATCTTATAGGTTTGTTTCCATTTTTTATTTCTGGTAATTCTTCAATAAGTTCTTGACATTCACTCTCAGACATTACTTTTCTACTTTCCTTATTTAGTTCAGTTCAATATTCACATTTTGCTTTCAAAGTTCCTGTTACTTCAGAAGAGCTTCCAAAATAATCATCTTTATAGATAAATTGAGCAATAACTTTTCCATTTTTCTTTGCCCGAGAATATGATTCTTCCTCTTTAATTGTTTTTCTGGAGAAAAAACCTTTAAATGTTTCAGGATTGTTCATTAAATAAAAACTACCTCCACCAATTACTCCTGCTATTCCCAGAATCACTGGAATGATTTTCATTCCAGATACTAACTTAAATCATTATTTTGACTAATTTCTGAACTTTTCTTTTCACAACCAACAACTATTCCTTCGGAATTAGCTTTTGTGGTTGTAATGCAAATTCAATCTGATCCATAAGATCATTGCTCTCTTTCAAATAGACCTCTAGAAGAATCAACATCTTCAGAAAAAGAATAAAAATATTCTTTAAAAATTGATTGAAAGTGTTGTTCATCAACTCGCAATCACATTAAAGATTTTTCTCTTTTACTTTCCTCTATAGATTTACTAATTAACTCCAAACACTCTTGTTGTGGAGTTAATTTTTTTCCAGTTTCATTTTTAGGTTCAATTCAATATTCGCAAATAGGATATAAGAAATTATTGTCATCTTCATTATTTCTGTAAATATATTCTGCGATTATTTTTTTATTTTCTTTTGCGCTTAAATAGCTTTCTCTGATATTGGAATCTTCAACTAAAAGTTCTGATAAATCTTGAGAATCATCTTTTTCTTCTTCACTTTTAACTTCCAAGCTATCTATTGAGTCTCCGACTAATTGTCCTTCATCATTTTGTGAAGAAATTGGTAAAGAATCTTTTTCAGTTTTTTGATGATCTTTAAAATTTTCTATTTTCAAATCGATAGCTTTTTCTTTTTGAATTCCATCTCCAGATTTATTCATCAAATAGGTTGTTAATCCAAAACTACCTCCACCAACAACTCCTGTAATTCCCAGAATCACTGGAATGATTTTCATTCCAGATAAAACCATCTAATTAATTTGAAGGCAATTCTTCTTGTTCTTCAGAACAATTAACTTCAACTTTATCTCCTTTGTTTTCTTTTTTACATAACAAATCTCCTATCTTTCATTCATTGTTTTTGAATGTTTCTTTAGTTCTTGAAGAATCATTACTTGAGAAATGTTCTAAAAGAACTGATTCAATACTTCCTTGATCTGATTCGATTCAAATGGATGGTCGTTTCAGACCTTTACTTTCTCATTTTTCCTTAATCAAACTTTTACATTCTGAATCGCTCATATCTTTAACTTTTCCTTCAACTCACTTCTTGCAAACTTCTTTTCCCTTACTATCGTTTTCTTTCGAAATATAGTGAGCAGAAGAAATTTCAGGATTGAAATCTTTTGCTGTTGTTTTCCATTCAAAAGAATTAATATTTTCTTCTGTTTTTTGCCCCAAATAACTAATAGCTCCATAACCACCAACACCAACTGCACTACTAATTCCAATAATTAAAGATCATCCAAAACCACCCAATCCTTTAAAAATCATTAATTAAATAATGAAAAATTACTCACTTATTGGATTTTCTGTAACTGACTTTTCACAACTAATAACTATTTCTGAGGTTCCTGATTGCTTCGAAGAACATACGAATGAACCTTCAGCTCAACTTTCCCCTTTCATAATTATTGAAGAATAATTATCATCACTTCCTAAAGAATAGAAATGTTCTTTAGGAATTACAGAGAATCCTTGTTCCTTAAATTTCAATCACATTATTGGTTGATTTTTATCTTGAGTTTCTAAATTTTCGCTGATAAGTACTTCACAATCACTCTGAGGCATTGTCTTTTTATTTTCTTTATGTAAATCAACTCAATATTCACATGTTGTTGATAATTCAACAACATCAGAACTATTTTCTTCATCTACTGAATAATCATTATTTCTGTAAATGTATTGAGCCATTATTCTCCCTTCTTGTTTTGCTTTCAGATAATCTTCTTTTCTTTTTGGTCCGTCTGAATCCTCTGAAAAATGAGAATCCAAATTATCTTCAACTTGAATTAAAGAATGATCATCATTCTGTGAATTTGTAAGAGAAGAAACAATGGGTTCAACAACTTCTTTTATATCTTTTGGACTAGGAAGTTCATCATTTTTTTCATGTAATTCAGGACTTCTCAAATTTTCATCAGGATTTTTTCCACGATCCCCTTCAGCAATGAGTGTGCTAGGATTATCGGGTTTATCTGAATTTTTTCTTTCAGAAACTACTCTTTCTTTAATTTGTTGTCCATAATTATTCATCAAATAGGTAGTTAATCCAAAACTACCTCCACCAACTACACCTGTAATTCCTAAGATTACTGGAATAATTTTTATTCCAGTAAGCATTGTTATCTAATTTTGTAGTTCTTCTTGTGTTCCCTCTTCTTTGAGGGAACAACTAACTTCTACTTGACTATCAACTGTTAATTTTTGACAAGTTAATTGCCCAATTTCTCAGTTATCACTAGTAAACTTGTCTCTAGTTATTGAGTCATTATTACCAGAAAAATATTCATAAAGAACTTCAGTGATGCTTTCACTATCAGACCTAAACCATTCTTTTGGTTGCTTACTTTTCCCTTGCCCTCATTTTTCTTGAACTATTTTTTTACATTCTCATTGTTCCATTACTACAAAATTTCCATTAGTTCACTTTCTGCAAGTATCTTCTAAATTATTTACATCTTTTTGAATAATGTATTCGGCATTTTTTATTGCTGAATTTTTTACAGTTTTAGTTTCTCTTCATGAAAAAGGTGAAATACCATCTTCTTCAGAATTCCCCAAAAATTTAGTTACTCCATATCCACCAAGACCTAAAGCACTGCCAACTCCAGCAATTAAAGTTCAGCCATAACCTCCTAATCCTTTAAGGATCATTAGTTAATATCCGGAGTTACCTCCGGACTAAAACTAACTACAACTTCATTTTTATTTTCGATATCCCCCCCGAAAAGAAAATATTCAGATTTCTTAATTTATTTCAAATAGACAAAATTACCTAAATTTTATGAACTTCTAAAAGTTTGTTCTTCTGGACTTAAATCTCAAAAAGATCTTCTGACGGGAGTCACTGCTTCAGAAGATACTTCAGTTTTTTCACAACTAACAACTGTCTTATCTAAATGTTCTGTAGTTATGCAAGATCAATTACTTCCGTAAGTTCATCTTGCATCTTCTTTTCCCTTATTTTCAAATGGATCAATAGTTTCTCCAGAAGAAAGATAGAAATATTTGGGAAAAATATTTTGAAAGTCATTCTTATTTGCTCTTAATCACATTATTGGCTTATTCTTTTCTTTTTCTTCTTGATTTTCTAATTCCTGACAATCTTTGTCAGGCATTTGTGTTCCACTAATTTGATCAACTTTAGTTCAATAATCACAGAAAGTTCTCAATTCATCTCCGTCATACTCATTATCTCTATAGATATATTCAGCTATTATTCCTGAACTACTTTTTGCTTTTTCATAAATTTCCTGATTTTCAGTATTCTCTGAATTATTGTCTCATCCGAAAGAATCTTCAATTTCTTCTCCTAATTGACTATCTGAAATATCAGTTTCTAAATTTCCTTCTACTCTATCCCCCTCTATACCTAATTTCTCATCCTCGGAATCTGTTAAATCAGAAAGTGAAGAAGATAAATCTTGTGTATTATCGGACTCATCAATTTCTTTTTGTTTTGAGGGTAAAGAATTTTCTTTACTATCCACATAATTAGGTTTATTTGTTAAATAACTAGTTAGACTAAAGCTGCCGCCGGCAGCTATACCTGAAAGTCCTAAAACTACGGGTATTATTTTTGTTCCAACTAAAGTCATCTAACTAATTTGAATCTTCTTCGGGCTCTACCTTATGCGAACAATTAACTTCTGAATATTTTTCAGAATCTTTTCTATTGCAAATCAATTCATTAACTGTTCATGAACTTTTAGAAAGTTCTTGTCTCTCAACTGTTCTACTATTACTAGAAAAATATTCTCACAATGCCTCTTCAAGACTTTCTTTATCGGCTTGAATTCATATATCTGGTTGAAGTGAAATATTTCCACTTCAATTAGTTTGAATTAATTTTTTACATTCTGACTGACTCATATTTTCTATCTTTCCGTTTACTCACTTCTGACAATTTTCTTTTGTATCGCTTATATGTTTCTTAGTGATATATTGGGCAAACTTTATTTTTTGATTTTCTTGTGAAGCAGTCATGCTTCACAAGAATGGAGAGCTATCATCTTCTTGCTCCTTGCCTAAATAATTTAGAACTCCGTAACCACCAAGTCCCAGAGCACTACCAAATCCGGCAATTAAAGTCCAACCATAACCTCCTAATCCTTTAAGAATCATTAATTAGAAACTCTAACTACCTTAAAGAAAAATCTCTACCAGAGGAATCTAAAGAATCTATTTCATCATTTCATTGAAAAGAAGAGGGAAAATTATTAATTTTCTCTTTCTTTTCACAACTAGCAATAATACTTTCAGACTTTTTTGTAGTTGAACAATTTCATCCATCCCCATAAGTTCAAAATATTTCCTTATCTTCTTCTAAAGCATCACTATACATTGAAGAAGGAGGATGATGGAAATATTTTTCAAAAATAACTTCAAAGTTATTTTGATTAGCTCTTAATCACATTATTGGATGATCACCAGAAAACTTTATTTCTGTTTCCACTCATTTTTGACATTCATCTTTAGGTACTAACTTACCTTCTAATTGCTGTGAATTTTCTCAATATTCACAAAATGTTTCTAAATTTTCTCTACTTTCTTCATATCCAGATCTGTAAATACTATAAATGTGTTCAGCAATTATTTTTGAATTACTTTTGGCATCTTCAAAAGATTTTTTATTTATGGGATTTTCTGGATCTATATCTCAACTGGAATCATCTAAATGTGAATTTTCTAAACCTTCATCGCTTGGAAAATGGCTTTCTAAATCTTTATTTGTCGATTCTTCAAGAGTAGAATCTTCTTGAAAATCATTTTCTCCTTCTAATGAAGAAGATTTAATTCCGGAAGATAAATCTTCTGTTGAATGTTGATCTTTAGTCTCTTCGCCATCAATAACTGTTTTCGCATCTTTCCCTAAATTTTGTGTATCTTGAGAATTTTTTAAATCATGTTGTCCAGATAAATCTCTTTTAGAGCTACTTGATTTTTCAAAAAAATTTTTCTTAGAGACATCCTTACCATTCATCAAATAACTAGTTAAACTGAAGCTTCCTCCAGCAACTATTCCCGAAAGTCCTAAAGTTAAGGGAATTATTTTTATTCCAGAAAAAACCATTTAACTAATTTGAAGGACTTTCAGGTTCTTCTTTATAGGAACAACTGACTTCAAGTTTGTTTTCTTTTTCTTCTTTTTTGCACAACATTTCTCCTATATTTCAGTTATTTTTTCCTAAAAATGTTTCTTTAGTAATTGAAGAATTATTGCTTGAAAAATGTTCTAATAATACTTCTTCAATACTTTCTTTATCTGTTTCAATTCATATTTCTGGCTGTTTCTCTCCCTTATCTGTTCAATTTTTCTTTATCAAGTTTTTACATTCTGATTCATACATATCTTGGACAGAACCATTAACTCATTTTTTACATGTTTCATTTTTTCCCTCACTTCTTTCTTTGGATACATAAAAGGCTGAATTAATTTTTTGATTGAACTTAGAAACAATTGTTTTTCAAGAAAATGATGAAATATTTTCTTCTATGGAATTTCCCAAAAATTTAGTTACTCCATATCCACCAATTCCGAGAGCACTGCCAACTCCAGCAATTAAAGTTCAGCCATAACCTCCTAATCCTTTAAGGATCATTAGTTAATATCCGGAGTTACCTCCGGACTAAAACTAACTACAACTTCATTTTTATTTTCGATATCCCCCCCCAAGGAAGAAGTATTTAAGTTTCTAGACTTAACTCAACTAGACAAAATTACCTAAATTTTATAGTCTTACAGATTGTCCATCCACACTTCAATTTCAAAAGTGAGGGCGAGAAATTTTACTATCAATTATTTCTCCTGTTTGTGCACAACTAACAATTATTCTGTTAGTTTGTTGCGAAGTTGTGCATGATCATTTTTGCCCAAAAATTCAAGAAACTTCTCTACCTTCTGACGGATCAGCTTCCAAAGGATGAAGGTTTTTCATAAAAATACTTTTCAAAAATTTCTGAAAAATTTTGATTATCAACTCTAAATCACATTACAGGTTTATCTTCAGGAATTTTTATTTCTTCTTTAACTCATTTCTCACATTCTTCTTTTGAAACTAATGTTCCATGAATTTGTTTTGGATTTTTTCAATACTCACAAAATGGTTGAAGCCCTTCTTTTTTCTCTTCATCACCTTCTCTGTAATCCCTATAAATGTATTCAGCAATTATTTCTGATTTCGATTTAGCTTCCTGATAAATCTTTTGATTTTCAGGATTTTCTGGATTATTTTCTCAATCTATTCCTTGAATTTCCAGTCCCTCGCTAGGTGGCTCTGGATTTTTAACTTCAATTAAAGTGCTAGAAAGTGGACTAATTTTTGGAGAATTTTCTGATGTAGAAGTATCTAAATCACTAATAGATGGATCTTTTTGATTAATTTGTTTTTGCTCTTCAAAAGAAACAGGCTTATTAGATAAATAACTAGTTAGACTAAAGCTGCCACCGGCAGCTATTCCTGAAAGCCCCAAAACTACAGGAACTATTTTTGTTCCAGCAAAAATATTGACTGGCATTTTTTACTAAGAAATTATTTCTTTTTTATTTCTCGCAAATCACAATAACCTTACTTGGTTCTTGTGGATTTTCTTTTAATTCGCAACTCAAGAAAAGAGGAAATCTAGTACCTCATTTTTTCTTATCTCCAAAAAATAGTTTTCTATCGAGCTCATTATCTCTCAATGTCTTACTAATTTCTTGTTTCTCTACACTCAATCAAACTTCGAGTTTTCCATTTTTGTTTTCTGAATCTCACCTACTAGAAATTAAGTTTTTACATATTTGTTCATCCATTTCACTAGATGTTTCTGATCCTTTAACTAATTTAGTGCACTTTAAATTGCTTTTTCCTCCGGCAACTTCTCCAGTTTTTCTAATCATTTGAAAAACTATTTCGGATCTATTTTGTACTTCATCTTCTTCCTCTATATCTCCTTCATCTATTCCATAATCTGAATTGCTTGCCACATAAGTGGCATAAGTTACTGTTTCTCCCGATTTAGTTTCTTGTGTTATTACTACAGGTTTTGGCTTTTCAGAAGATTTTTCTTCCTCGGTTCTTCCGCGCTCATTATCTAAATAATTGTTGCCTCCAGTAACATGACTACCTGATTGTTCTATTGGTTGTTGTTTATCTTCTTTTCCTGAAGAAGTTGCTAAATAACTTCCAGTGACTACACCACTGGCAGAAAAAACAGTTAAAAGGGATTTAACTAAAGAAATGGCTTTCATTTACTTAAATCTAATTACTTAAAAACCGGAGAAACTCCGGTTTTCATCTCCATTAATTATTTATTTTTTAAAAACAAAAATTTTTAATTCATTAACTCTTTATCCTCTTCTTCTGGCTGTTGATCTCTAGAATTTCTTAATTCTTCTTCTGTTTTTTCAAAACAACTAGAAACTTTCTTTAAAGGACTTGAATTTTCCGCTGAAGTTGTACTGCACTTGAAATTTCCATATTCTCAACTACCACCTTTTAATTCATCTTGTGAACGAATACTATCTTCCGCAAAAGAACCAGAAGAATAGAAAAACTTTTTAAATTCTTCTGTAAAGTTTTCTTCATTAGCTCTCAATCACATTAGTGATTGATCTTTTCGTTGATCTCCCAAAATTTCTTTTACAAGTTTTTCGCAATCTCCAGTAGGTAATATTCTTTCTTCTTGTTTTTGTTCTGATACCTTAATCAAATATTTACAAGAAAGTGGACTTCCATATTTCTTATCTCTAGTTACATATTCAGAAAATACTTTTGTTCTATCTTCCGAACTTATAGATTTAGTCATTTCTCTTTCTTTTCTTTGTTGATATCCTTTATCCTCTTCAACTTGATATACACCTTTTTCTAAAAGTTTCTTCAGAACTTCCTTTCCGGAAGAACCAATAAAAGCAAAATAACCTCCAGTAGTTACACCGCTCAATGTAAAAATAGCTGTTGCTATTTTTCCTAAAGTTGAGAACCCCAACATATTAGAAAAAAATACTAAATAGTGGCTTGAATGGTACTTCCATCAAATGTATAAAGAGCTTCTACTGTGTTGCTATTATTTTGATTCTTTTTAACTAATGAATTTGTGCAGCCCAAAACAACAAAAACATCTTGGTTTTCTTCAGAGGATCCTAATCCTTTATCTTCAACATATTGACAATTTCCTGTAATTTCTGAGAAAACTTTATTTTTTGGCAAATATTTATTAAATGTTTCTTGATCCATAGTTTTTAATTCCTCAAATGTTTTTGTTTGAGGTGTAACTTTTTCTTTTTGTTTATTTTCTATTGTCGATCTACCTTTTTCTCCCATAAAATAACCAGTACCAACTAAACCTCCTCCGGCCACAAGAGGAACAACACACAGAAATTTAACTCAAGAAAGAGTTGCCATTACTTAAAAACTAACTAACTTCCTGTTTGTTGTCTTTCAGGATAATAATCACACATAACTAATAAATCATTACTGTTTTCTGAAGCTCTTTCCCTATCACATCATCAACTACCAGTTTTTCATCTACTATTGTTTTTTTCATATTTTGTTTTGCCTTTCTCAAATAATCCATAATGTTTCAGGATTCTTCCTGCATAATTCTCATTAACACTTAATCACACTGAAGGATCTGAAGTTCCAGACTTTCTACTTCAATTTCTTCCCTGATAAGAAGATTTACATTCTTCTCCTGTAGTTCTTTTCTTATTTTCTGATCTTTCAAAAAATCATTGATCACAAATAGGACCTTCTATTGAAGAATCTTCTCCCACATTAACTCCAGAAATATATGTAGCAACTATAGGAGAAGAAGATCTTTCTTCTTCATCCTCTTCTCTAGGATAATCATCTTCATCGAATTCATCAAAGTGTTCAGATTCTTCTTCTGGAGATGTTTCTTCTCCTCCATCATCTCTATATCAATCAGTTCCATCATCAGAAGAATCAGAATTACTATTTCTATCTAGTCAATTTGTATTGTCATTTTGAGTATTTGTTTGTGATGCTGGAACAAGTGTATCTGAGACGCTTGGCACTCTTGGTTCTTGACCTTCACTATCCAAACCTGTAGATGTGTCGGTGAGTGAATGTTGTGAAGTTTGTTGAGCTTCTGGATTTGAAGTCTCATTGCCAGAAACACTAGCTTTATTTTCTGTTCGATTATTTTGATCTTGTGTTTTATGTGAAGATTCATTTTCCGCACCAACACTTTGCCCATCTTCTGAAGGCTTTTTAATTATTTGAGAATTAATATTTTCTCCCATTAATGAACTATTTGAAGCAAAATAACCACCAACAACTGTTCCTCCCAAAGTGGAGAAAGTTACTAATAACTTCGAAAACAGTGCTAACTCCATAACTTAATTAATTTCCGGAGAAATCTCCGGAAATAAATTCTTTACAACTTTTTGTAGCTTTGAGAAAACATGAAATGCCCCCCCCCAGCAAACAAACCTTTAATAAAGAAAACTAAATTTTTCAAAATTTTCTTATTTTATCAAAAACCTCTACTTACTATAGATTTTGAATTAATTATTTAAAGAAAATTCTCCCTTTCTATCTGGAAACATTATTTCTAATAATCTTCTAGATATTTCCATAACCATATCATCCTCCACTTTTTCTTTTTCCTTTTGGAAAATATCTCCCGAATTACTCATTGGTTTTCCTCTTAGTCAATCCAATCACCCTAAACCTCCTTGTCTAGAAAGATTCTTTTTAAAGTTTTCTATTATTCTCTCTCAATCAATAACTTGTTTTTTAGCTTTTTTAGAATACTCTTCACCTAATAAAACATCGAAAGGATCTTTTGCTCCATCTTTACTCACTTTAGAATGGAGATATTCTCCAAAAGTAATTCTTTCTTTAGTTCCTCAACCAATTTTTTCTAAAGCTTTAATAATTTCACTTTCTTTGGAACTAAGAACTCCTAATTCTTCTGCTTCTCTCTGAACTCTATCAAGTTTTTCAGAATATTCTGTCTTTTTTCCTGTTAATTGACAAAACTCTTTATAAAACTTGAGCAAAGCTTCTCTTTGATCTTTGCTAAGTTGAGTTTGAGGATCTTCAACTGATCTTTTACCTCTAGATCTTCCTCTACTCTGTTCTTGAGAAGTTCCTTCTCTTTCTTTTTTCTTCTTTTCTTGTCATTTTTTAAATGATTCGAGAGCTGAATTGAAATTCATCGTAGAAGTATTTAATTTTTCTTGTGACTCTTGTAGATTTTGAGATGATTCTGTTTGAATCTCTACAGTTTTTAAATTCTTTTTCATTTCTTTATAAACCTCTGTGACTGATAAGTCACTAGTTGTGGAAAGTCCAAATTCCTCTTCAAAGAAAAGTTCTAAATCTTCTTCTATAGAAATTGAGCTGTCAACTCCACTCAAATTATTTACTGATATCATTCCTCCCTCAGAGGAGGAAGATATCGAAGAGTTAGAGATATCTAGTTCACTTTTCTTAGATTCAAGGAATCCTGATCCTGAAGAAGTTGAGGAACTATTATTGCCCCCCTCCAGGCAGGGAAAAAGAAAATAAAGAAGAAGGATTTAAAGAGCTATCTTTTTTTAATAAATAAAAAGATAATGAAGGTGCTCCGAAAAGTAGGGGCAACAGAAAGAAAGCTTTATTAGTCAAACGAATCAAAATTTATTTTTCTACTTTTCTCAACATTTTTTCTAGTAATTTTGAAGCTATTAAGGAAAGAGCTTCAGATTCTATTGACTTAACTTTTCCGCCAAAAACATTTAGAGAAGAAGATAAATGTCTATTATTTCTTAGTCCTGATCATCCTGTTCTACTTTCTAAATATCTTCCTCTAATGAATTGACTTGTTTTATCTTTCCAAGTAATTGCTTCATTTCTAATTTTTTGTAAATATTCAGAATCTAAAAGAATTTCAAGAGGATCTTTATTATTTTTTCCTTTTTTCTCTCCCCTTAGATATTTTCCAAAATCATTCATATCTCCATTATCTCACCCAATTTCTCTAAGAGATTCTAAGATTTCACTATTTTCACTGAAATCTTGTATTTTTACTTCTAAATTATTACCTTCCTCAACACTTTTTAATTTTTTTGAGTATCCCTCTTTCTTTCCACTTAATTCCTCAAATTTTTTATAAAAGCAGAATAAAGCTTTTCTTTTTTCTAAATCTATTGAGGGAGGAACCATCTCTTCCTCATTTTTTACTTGCCTTTTTGTTTTTTGATTATCTTTAAGAGTTTCTTTTCTCTTTTTATTTCATTCTTCTATACTTTTTTGGACTTCCTCAAAGCTTGAATTATGTTTTCCCAAACTCTCCTGAACTTCCTTTAAGCTTCTAGAGCTTTGACTTTGAATCTCTTTAGTTTGGGAATTTTTTAATAATTCTCCAAATAAATTTCCAATAGTTGTATTGGAATTTATATCTATTTCTTTATTCAAAGATAAATCTGAATTTTCAGAAATGGTAATTTCTATGTTTTCATTTTGTTGACTTTCTAAATTCCCTAAATTATTCAGATTTGTTGGAGATGAGTAACTTGATTCTTTTACTAAATCTCTTTTAGAGCGATCTTTAAGTTCTAGAGAGATCGGTAGGGGAGTTGACTGCCCCCCCCCAGGCAGGGAAAAAGACAGCGAAACAGAAGGATTCAAAGAACTATCTTTCTGAAACAAATAGAAAGATAGTGAAGGGGCTCCAAAAAGTATGGATAACAAGAAAATGGGTTTAAAAATTAACTTCATAAAACCTATTTCTCTGGTTTTGGCAACATCTTACTTACCAAATTTTCAGCTATCATCATTAAAGCTTCTTTTTCTACAGCTTTAGATTCTCCCTTAAAAAGATTTATTGCTGATTCTCAGTGTTTTTCTCTTCAGCCAAGTGAACCTCAATTACTTCTTCTTTCTTGCTCTCTAGCTACTAAAAAACCTCCAGTCACTCCATTTCATTTTTTCGCATCCTTTCTAATCTTCTTTAAATATTCCGCATCTAGAAGGACAGAAAGAGGATCTTTTCCCTTATTATCTTTCTTTTCTCCTAATAAATATTGTCCAAAATCTTTCATATCATCTGAATTTCAACCAATGGCATTAAGGGCATCTAGCATTTCATTTGTAAATTCAGAGCTTTGTTCTTCATTTCCTTCTAAACTTTTTCCTTGTTCAACATTTTTTAACTTTTCGGAATATCCTTGTCTCTTCTTATTTAGTTCTTCAAATTTTTTGTAGAAACAAAATAAAGATTTTCTTTCTTCCGAGGATATGGAAAATGTTTCTTCCTGTTTTGAAACTTGTCTTTTTACTTTTTGAGTAGAAACTTCTTTAGAAGTTTCTTTTTTCTTTTCCTTTCATTTTTCTACATTTTGTTGAACTTTTTCGAAATTAGAGGTATGATTTCCCAAAACACTTTTTACTGTCTCTAAACTATTCGAACTTTCTTTTTGAATATCTGAAGTTTGAGAATTTTTCAATAATTCCTTAAACATTGTGTTAATTGAAGAAGAATCTGAACTTGAACTAAGGTTCAAGTCTTCTTCAGTTAGAGAAATATCTGTTTCTTGAGTGACAATTATTTCTAAATTGTCACTTTGTTGTCCTCTGAAATCTACTAAATTATTTGAAGTGGTTGGTTTCGAAAAACTTGAATCACTCATTAATTCTCTTTTTTCCCTACTTTTGAGTTCTAATGGGCTTGAAATGCCCCCCCCCGCAAAAGAGAAGGAATTAGTTAAAGAATTAATTAAATTACTATCTTGAATCAAAACAGTTGTTAGGGGAATTGCTCCCCCTAACAAGGGCACTAAAATATATATACTTTTTCTTAACAACATTTCTCTTGCCTCTATTCATTGTATAAACCAATGAATACCTTTTTTAAAGTGATTTTTTAGTTAAAAAATAATTACTAAAAATAGGGCCATTTGGCCCTATTTTTTATTTATATAGAAGATTTAAATTCTTCTGGAATTGGAAGATTACTCATTAATTTCTGAGCTATTCTATTAGACATTTCATCTTCCATTTTTTCTAATTCTCCTTCAAATACACCTAGAGAGCCTCCAGCATATTTTGTTAATCTAGGATTTCATGCAAGAATTCCAGTTCTTGGATTATTTATCCTATCCTTGAATTTTTTGATGAAATCCTCTAAATCTGAAACTTTATTTCTGATTTTTTTTAAGAATTCAGAATCTAATAATTTAGAGAAAGGATCCTCTTCTCCTTCTTTTATATTGAGATATTTTCCAAAAGTTACTCTATCACCTGTACTTCAGCCAATTTTCTCTAAAGCCTCAATAAATTCACTTCTAGATATAGATTCTGTTTCTTCATCTCATTGCAAGCCCTCTTGGGTTTTTTGCAATTTATCAGTATATTTACCTTGCTTACCCTTTATTTGGCAAAACTCTTTATAGAAATTAAATAAAGCTTTTCTTTGCCCAAGAGATAATTGTCCTGTTTTTTCTTCTTCCACTATTCTCTTACTTCTAGAGGGTCTTGATAAAGTTTCTGTATTTTCACTTTCCTTTTTCTTTTTTCACTTATAAACGAATCTGACTGCTTCAGAAAAGTCTGAATTAAATTCAGTTAAATCTTGCTTCACTTGTTTCAAGTTACTAGAAGATTCATTTTCAATTACTTTAGTTTGAAAATTCTTTTGAACTTCTTTAAATACTCCCTCAACAATAGATTTGGGAATCAATTCTTTTCCCAAATCTTCTTCTATAAAATTCTATAAAAAATAAAGGAGTATCTTCTGTAGTTGGTGAATTTTCTTTAGTTTCTAAATTATTTACTAATAATCCTCCCTCTTTCGGGGAGGATATTAGAGAACTAGAAACTTCTAAATCACTTCTCGAATTATTGAAAGAGTTTAATACTCCTGAATGCCCCCCCCAAGGTTCAAGAAAGAGAAGGGATAAGACATTCTATTGTTATTTCCTGATGGAGAAAAAATAAAAGGTAAAGAAGAAGCTCCCAATACTATGGGAGCTAATAAATAAGCTGTTGTTTTTAACTGCATATCTTTATTTTTCTCCTGAAGCTTTCAGCATTTCTCCTGTTAATTTGGCAGCTATAAGTAATAAAGCTTCTTTTTCTATATTTCCTGTTTGTCCTTGAAAAATTTTCAAGGAAGAGGCTAAGGTTGCCGGATCTGGTCTCCTCCAACTTCATCCTTTTCTTCATTGCTCTTCTTGTCCTCTTAAAAAATCTTCTGTTTTATTTTTTCAAAGAACAGCTTGTCCTCTTATTTTGCTCAGAAATTCTCCATCCAAAAGTCAAGAAATTGGATCATCTAATTGAGCTCCCTTCTTTTCCCCTCTAAGGTATTCACCAAAATGGGGCATATCTCCATCTTCTTTTCAACCAATTTCTTCTAGAGCTTTCAAAACATTATTTTCTGAAGTGAGAGGTTGAAATTTTGGATCTTCTGAGTTTATTCCTTTTTCAACATTCTTTAATTGACTAGAAAATCCTTTTTGTTTTTGACTTAATTCAGAAAATTTTTTGTAAAAGCAAAATAAAGCTTTTCTCTCCTTCGGAGAAGGAGGACTAATTTCTTCTTCAGGAACTTGTCTTCTTCCTCTTGACAAAGTTGATTCAGAAGAAATTTCTTTATTTTTCTTTTCTCATTTTTCAATATTTTTTCTAATATTTTCGAAGTTTTCGGAATGCTCTACCAAAATCTTTTTTACTTCTTCTAAGCTACTAGAACTTTCTGTTTCAATCTTTTTAGTTTTTTGATTTTTTGATAATTCTTTAAACATTGTTCCTATAGTGGAATCCGAATTTGATATTCCACTTATTTCACTTTCATCAAAAAAATTGAGATTTTGTTCTCCTCCAGAAAACAAAACTTCTATATTGTCATTTTGATGACTACTTGATAAGTTTTTCAATTCAAGTTGTGAAGATTTAGAATATCCCATACTATTTGTTAAATACCTTTTGGAACGTTTCTCAAACTCTAAATTTCTTGTGTTATGCCCCCCCCCGCGATTTACAAATAAGTTAGAAAACAAGGAAGAAATATTATTATTAGAGTTTCCTGTAGAAGAAATTAAAAAGGGTAATGAAGAAGCTCCCAATACTATGGGAGCTAATAAATAAGACATTACTTTTAATTGCATAATTATTTTTTAAGAATTTTTAATCATTTCTTCCATTAATCTATTGGCTATCTTCATGATGGCATCTTCTTCAATGGAGCTTGCAGATGATTGAAGAATATTTAGAGATGAAGAAATATCTCTACATCTTCAAGGCCCTCAAGTGCCTCTACATGATTGTCTTTGACCTTCTATAAATTGTTCTATCTTTCCTTTTCAAGATATAGCTTCACCTCTAGTTTTTTCTAGAAAAGAAATATCTAATAGAACAGATAAAGGATCTTCTCCCTCTATATTTATTTCTTTTCTTAGATATTTTCCAAAATTACTCATATCACTATCATTTCACCCAATTTTTTCTAGAGCACTTACAATATCCATTTTTGAGCTAAGTGCTTGAAATTGAGCTTCTTCAAAAACTTCTTTTCCCTCTACATTCTTTAATCTATTTGAATATCCTCTCTGTTGTTTTCTTAATTCTGAAAATTTTTTATAAAAGCAGAATAAAGCTTTTCTTTCCTGTACAGAAAGAGTTTTGGAACTTTCTTGTTCCGCACTTCTTCTTGACTTTGAAGATTTAGAAGCTTCTTGAGAAGATGATTGTTTTTTAGATCACTGTTCAATAATTTTTTGCGCTCTCTCAAAATCTTGAGTATGATTTACCAAGATTTGCTTAACTTTGTCAAGGGTTTGAGAGCTCTCTTCCTCAATTTCCTTAGTTTCTTTATTTTTAGTTATTTCACTAAAAATATTTTCTATAGTCGGATCTGAACTCAAAATTTCATTTATTTCATATTTCTCGAAAATACTAGAAATTTGATCTTCAGTTACAGAAATTTTTTCTACATCATTTTGAAGACTTGTTAAGCTTTTCAAATCAATTTTTGAAGATTCTTGATGATTCATATTATTTGTTAAGTCTTTTTTAGATCTATTTCCTAACTCTAAACTTGTTGTTGCTCTATGCCCCCCCCCGCGAATTTCATCAATAAAGGAAAATAAAGAAAACACATTATCAGTATTTACTGATGATGTAGAAAAAACAAATGATAAAGAGGAAGCTCCCAATATTATGGGAGCTAATAAATAAATTGTTGATCTTAATTGCATAAAACTCTATTGTTCTTTTGAAGCTTTTAGCATATCATTTGTCAATTTAGAAGCTATTAAAAATAAAGCTTCTTTCTCTATAGAACCAGTTTGTTCTTGAAAAATTTTTAAAGAATTTCCAATATCTCTTCTCCTTCCGAAAGTTCAACCATTTCTATATTGTCACTCTTGTCCCTTAATAAAACTATCAGTCAAACCTTTTCACTTAACGGCATCATTTCTTATTTTTTGCAAAAATGAATCTTCTAAAAGTAATAAAAGAGGATCACTTCCATCTTTTCCTCGTTTTTCTCCCCTCAAGTATTCTCCAAAATCAGTCATATCTCCTTCATTTCAACCTATTTCTTCTAAAGCTTTTAAAACTTTGTTCTCTGAATTCAAAGTTTGCTCTTGCGAAGCTTCTTTTTCTGATCCCTGCTCAACATTTTTTAATTGACTAGTAAATCCTTTTTGCTTCTCTATCAATTCAGAAAATTTTTTATAGAAGCAAAATAAAGATTTTCTTTCTTCAGGAGAGAAAGAAATCTCTTGATCTTCTGTTTGTCTCTTTCCTCTAGAAGATTCTGGTTTTTCAGAAGAAAGTTGTTTTTTCTTATTTCATTCTTCTACTTTTTGAATAATTGATTCAAAATTATTGGAGTGTTCTCCCAAACTTTTCTTAACTGTCTCCAAACTTAATGAACTTTCTTCTTCAATTTCTTTTGTTTGAGAATTTTTAACTAATTCTTTAAACAAAGTAGTGACAGTTGAATCTTTTTTCAAGTTCAAGTTAATGTCATTTTCTTCTAGAAAATTAACAAGCTGCTCTTCTGGAGAAATTGAAATTCCTAAAGATTCTGATTGACTTTCAAAACTATTTGAATCTAGTTTTGAGGGGGAAGAGTAATTCATATTATTTCCTAAATTTCTTTTAGTTCTTTTCGAGAAACTTAAAGAATCATATGCGCCCCCCCCCGAAGAGGAGAAAGAGGTAGTTAAATAATTAACTAAATTACTATTTTGCGATAATAGAGTTGACAAAGGAGCTATTGCTCCTAATGCGGGAATTAACGCATAAAGCCCTTTTCGCAACAACATAACCAAATTTTTCCCCTTTCATTATAAAAATCAAATTAACACCTCCTTATAGGAGGTTTTCATAGTTAAAGCTATTAAAAAACCAAATTTACTATAAGGTCGTCAATTCATATTCTTGCGAAATTGGAAGTTTCTCCATTAATTTTTGAGCTATCTTGTAAGATAACTCATCTTCAAATTTCTTTTTTTCTCCAGAAAAAACTCCAATAGAGCCGGGAGCTCATCTTTCTTGAATTCTCCCTCATCAACCTCTAGTTCTTTGTCTCTCTAAACTTTCTCTAAATGTATTTAATTTTTCGCCTCAAGAAGAAATTTTTTCTCTAATTTCTTTTAAATAAGAATCTTCTAATAAGAAAGAAAAGGGATCTTCTTGGCCCTCAGAAATTTTCACTCATTGTCCGAGAGAAATTCTTTCTTCTTTTTCTCATCCAATTTTTTCTAAAGAACTAACGATTTTTTCAGAACAGAAATCTTTTTTAACTGAATCAATATTTCTCCCATATCCTCCGGCTTCCTTTAATTCTTCAGAATATTTTGTTTGTTTATCTGTAATTCCGCAAAACTCCTTATAGAAATAAAGTAAAGCTTTTCTTTGAGAAACATTTAGTTGTTCTTGAAAAGGCTCTGATGCTCTTTTTTCTCTAGTTGTTTGTTTAGGAACTTCAGAATCTTTTTTTCACTTAGACATTTCTTGAAGAGCTGATTTGAAATTTTCCTTATAGTTAGTTAATTTTCCCTGAGCTTCTACTAAATCATTTGAGGATTTCTTTTCTATTGACTTAGTTTTTTCATTTTTTTGAACTTCCGAATAAAAACTTTCTATAGTAGATTTGGTTTCTAAGTCTTGTAACAAATCTCCCTCCACTAAAGGAGAGAGATTATCTTCTACATTTATTGAATCTTTTGGTATTTCAAGGCTATTAGTTAATTGATTTTTAGGTAAATCAGAAGAAATTAAAGAATTAGATATTCCAAGATTTTCTTTTTTGGAGCTATAAGTATTTAAAGAGGGGCTTAAGTGCCCCCCCCAGCAAAAGGGTTTAAGGAGAAAAAATTAAAAGTTGATCCTTCCTTGGATAGGAAAAATGGAAAAGATGAGGCTCCAAAAAATAAAGGAATCAAAGCATATTTGTTGAATGTTATGCGCATGAAAAAATATTATTTCTATTTTTTCTTTTGAAGTGATTCTTCCTCCCTAACTTCTTCAGAAGAAGACATTTCAGTTATTAATCTATCTGCAATCATCAATACAACTTCATTTTCTAAGATGATTGCATTTCTTCTAAGAAGACTTACTGAATGATCTATGATGCCTTGTCTTAAAAGATTAGATCACAAGAAGGTTCTTAAACGTCTGTGTCTTTCTTCAAATTCTTTTATTCTTTCCTCTCATTCTTTAGATTTGTAATTTATTTTCTTTAAGAATTCCTCATCTCCTAAAAGAATGGAGAGAAGATTCTCTCCATTTTCTTTTTCACTTTCTACAAGATATTTCTTAAGTTCTTCAATCATACTTTCTTTCCTTCATCCAATTTTTTCTAAAGCATTCAGAACTTTTCTTTCTTTGCTGAGCTCTTTAACTCTAAGATCTTCAAGATCTTTTCCATCCTCAACTTTCTTTAATTGTTCAGAATAGCCTGTTTTCTTTTCCCTTAATTCTGTGTATTTTTGATAGAAAAGATATAGAGCTTCTCTTTCTCCCTGAGTAAGGGTTTTCAAATCTTCTTGCAATACTTCAGCATTTCTCAATAATTTTTCCTCCAAATCTTGTCTTACTTCTTGATAGTTTCCTCTTTTCTTTTTCCAATCTTCAATGGTTTTCTTAACTTTTGCAAAATCTATATGATGAACAAAAACTTGTCCTTTTGCATCTTGTAAATTTCCCTGAGAATTACCTTGAATTGTTCTAGCATCAAAGTCTTTCTTAACTTCTTTCATTATTTGGTGAATAACTTTTCCATCTTTGTCTGAATTCAAAGCATCTTCTAGTAATATGGTGTGCTCATGCACACCACTAGAACTAATTTCTAAACTATCAGAATTATTTCTAAATTCAACTACATTAATTCCTGTTGTCGGAGATGAATAGCCAAAACTATTAACTAATTCTCTCTTTTCAGGACCACTAAAAGTTAATGTTGAGTGACTGCCCCCCCCCCAGCGAGAGGAGCAATCACCTTACTCACTAAACTACTGTCTTTTAATAAAAAAGCTGTTACAGGGGCTGAAGCCCCCAAAATAGGAACTAAAACATAAAGTCCTTGTCTCAACAACATATAACGAAAATTTTTCCCCTTTTATTATATGAATCAACAAATTACCCTTCCAAAAAGGAAGGTAATTTACTAACTATTTAATAACGGGAGGTCAATTTCCAGATTTCATTAACTCAATTATTGACATCTGTTCTAATAATCTATTTGATATTTCCATAGACATTTCAAATAGAAGATCATCTATTTCTTTTTCAAATATTCCTAAAGAAGGATCTGTTCTTCCTTTCATTCAGTCACCTCAACCACTCCTATTTCTTGACAATTGACTTTTTTTAAATCTTTCCAAACTTTCTGTTCATCGAACAACTTCATCTCTAAATTTTTTAAGTTTTTCTGACTCTAACAATATAGAAAAGGGATCATTTCCCTTTTCTTTTAAATAAAGTCAATCACCAAAAGTAATTATTCCCTCTCTATTTCAACCAATTTGCTCTAGAGAATTAACTACTTCTATAGAGCAAAATTTTTTATTACTAGATTCTGAAAAATTCAAATTACCTGCAGCTTGACTTAATTCTCCAGAATATTCAAATTGTTTATCTTTTATCCCGCAAAACTCTTTATAGAAATTAAAAAGAGCTTTTCTTTGTTCAACAGTAATCTGTTTTTGATCTTTTTTTCTCACAGTTGAATCTCTGTGAGAAATAGGTAAATTATCATTTTTTACTTTTGCCTCTTCTCAATCTTTTACTGACAAAACTGCTTCCTCAAAAGTCTTATTAAATTCAGTTAACTTACTTTGAACTTCTTTCAAAGTAGAAGAAGATTTTTCTTCTATTTGCTTAGTTCTAGAATTTCTATTTACTTCACTAAAAACACTTTGAATAACTTTTTCAGGATCTGAATTAACTAATAATTCATTTTCTCCCAATTGGGAGAAACTCTCTTCTACAGATATTGAATTATTAGAAATTTCAAGATTATTTACTAATTGCTTGTTATTTTCTAATGAAGAAATTGATGAACTAGAAATTCCTAGTTCTTCTTTTTTATTTCCGAATGAATTAGAGAAATAATTAGATTTTCCTAGTCCGAAAGAAGATATGAAAGAAGAAAAATTAAAAGGACTTTCTCTCTGAAAAGCCAATAAAGAAAGAGAAGGAGTTCCGACTAAAAATAGTGGAATTACAACATATTTTCCTATTCCTAATTTCAGAAAAATTATTCTTGTTTTTCTGACAAAATTCCCTCTAAATCTTCAGTTGACATTTCACCCATAAGTCTAGAAGCTATTTTCATTACAACTTCACCCTCAACTGATCCTGCTTGTTTCTTAAAAATATCTAGAGAAGAATTAAGAAGTTCATCATGTCTTGGATCGCTTCACCCAACTCTTCTTCTGCTTCTTTGTCCCCTTATAAAATCTTCTGTCTTTTTCTTTCACTCATTAGATTTATCTCTTAATGTTTGCAAAAGTTCAAAATTACCTAAAAGTATTGCAATAGGATCTCCATCATCTTTTATTTCACCTCTAAGGTATTTACCTAATTTATCCATATTTTGCTCTTTTCACCCAATTTTTTCTAAAGCTTCTAATATTCCGCTTTTTGAACTAAGAGCTTGAGATTCAAGCTCTTCAGAATTTCTTCCTTCCTCAACATTTTGTAATTGTTTAGAAAGTCCTTTCTTTTTATCTCTCAATTCAGAAAATTTCTTGTAAAAGCAGAATAAAGCTTGTCTTTCATCTTGAGGAAGTATATTTACTTCCTCTTGAACTTGTTGTGTTTGCCTTTTAGATCTTGATGTTTCAGGACTACTACTTTCTAAAACTTGGGATTTATTTTTTTCTTCTCACTTTTTAATATCCTCTTTAACTTTTTGAAAGTTTGAAGAATGATTACTTACTTTTTCTTTTGCCTCTTCTAAATTTCTCTTAGATTCACCTTCAATCTTTCTAGTCTCAGAATCTTTCTTTACTTCTTTATAAAGTTGTTGAACAGTAACACTATTAGAAAAAGAATCTATTTCTTTTTCAAAAAATAATATGGAATCTTGACTTTCGATAGAAAGTATTTCTAAATTTTCATTTTGTTTGTTGATGTTTTCCATTCCTCCCACTTTTAGGGAGGAAACATTTTCTAAATTATCTACTAGTCCTTTTTGGGATGTACCTCCAAACTCTAGATTTTTAGTTATGCCCCCCCCGCAGAGGAAAGGGAAGTAACTAAAGTATTTACTAAATTACTATCTTGTAAAAGTAATGCAGTTATAGGGGCTGAAGCCCCTAATACAGGGACTAAAACATAGATCCCGTGTCTCCATAACATACCTTAAATACCCTAATTTCCCCTTTCATTATATAAATCATTTGAGACCTCTTTTTTAAGGAATGAAATAAGGGCCAATGGCCCTTATCTATTCTTTATATTTATTTACTTAATTCAGTAATTTCTTCAACTTTAATATCTCCTGTTGTCATTTCATTTATTAATCTTTCCGCTATCATTAACACAACTTCACTTTCTACAGCTGTCATAGTTTTTCTAAGAATACTTACTGAATGATCTATTCTTTCTCTACTTAAAGATCTTTTTCCTCATAATTGTCTCAGAAGATCATGTCTTTGATCAAATTCTCGTAATCTTTTTTCTCACTCTTCAGATCTCAATTGTGTTTCTGTTAAATAATCTTTTTCTTTTAGAAGAGCTTCAAGAGGATTATCTTCCTTCTTCTCTTTTGAAAGAAACTCTTTAATTTTTTCGATAATATTTTCTTCTTTTCAATTAATTTTTTTAAGAGCTTCTAAAACATTTCTCTCGGAACTTAAAGTTCCGGCATTCAGGCTATTAGGATCCTTCCCTTCTTCAACTTCCTTCAATTGTTTTGAGTAGCCCATCTTCTTTTCTCTTAATTCTGTGTATTTTTCATAAAAAAGAAATAAAGCTTCTCTTTCCTCCTTGGAAAAAGTTTTGATTTCTTGATTATTTACTCCTTCTCACCATTTTTCCTTGAATTTTCCAACACTTTCTTTAAAAGAAGGTTGTTTCTTTTTCCATTCTTCAATTGTTTTCTTAACTTTTTCGTAATTTTGGTTATGAATATTAACTTTTTCCTTAGCTTCCTTTAGATTTCCTTGGGAGTTTCCTTGAATAGTTCTGGCATTAAAGTCTTTTCTAACTTCTTTCATAATTTGATGAATCACTCTTCCATCTGCTTCTGAATTAAGTCCATTATCTAGTAATAAGGTGTGCTTTTGCACACCTTCAGAATTAATTTCTAAACTTTCAGAGATATTTTTGAATTCATTCACATTAAGTCCTGTTGTTGTGGTTGAATAACCAAAATTATTGCTTGTTAATTCTTTTTTACCAATATTTTCAAAAGAAAATTGTTTAGTTATGCCCCCCCCGCAGAAAAAACAGAAGATAAATTATTTGCTAAATTACTATCCTTTAGTAAAAATACTGTTACAGGGGCTGAAGCCCCTAAAACAGGAATTAAAACATAAAGTACTTGTTTAAGTAACATTTATTGAAATTTTTTCCCCTTTTATTATATGGATAAATTAAAGAGCCTAAAAATAAATTAACTATTGAATAATAGGTAAAGAAGTTGGTTTTCCAATTATTTTTAGTATCTCATCTTGAGGCATCTGATCAATTAATCCTTTAGCTATTTCCATAGACATTTCATTTTCTATTCCTTCTTGTTCTCCTGCCAAAAGGTTTTGTGCTTGCTCAGCATATTTTCTGTAATTTCTATTCCTTCTAGATCAATAAGAAAGTTCGCTTTCAGAAATACCTTTCTTAAATTTACTTATCTTTACTACCCAATCTGCTACTTCTTTTCTAGTTTTCTTTAAATATTCTTCTTCTAGCAATAAAGAGAAAGGATCTTTCTCTGTCTGATCATTTCTCAAATAAAGTCAACTTCCAAAAGTAACTCTTCCTTCTTTATTTCATCCAATTTTTTCTAGAGATTCAACAACATTTCCTTCAGAACAAGTTCCTCTTTTGGTACTTCTAGAAAATCTTCTAGATCTTTCAGTTCTCCTTAATTCAGAAGAGTATTCTTGTTGCTTATCTTTAATTCCGCAAAACTCTTTATAAAAATGAAACAAGGCTTTTCTTTGTTCAAAACTTAAAGGTACTTGAAGTTTTATAGAACCTTTTGTTTTTCCATTAAATTTTTCTCTTTTAGATTCAGGAAGAGCTTGATTTTTTATTTTTAATTCCTCTCAAATTTTTGTGGCAGTAACTGCTGCCTCAAAATTTTCATTAAATTCAGTTAATTTTCCTTGAGCTTCTTTTAAGGAAGAAGAAGATTTTTCCTCTATATTTTTAGTTTTTACATTTCTTTCTACTTCTCCATAAACACTATTAATAGTGTTTTTAGGTTCTGATGAAAACATCAAAAATTCTTTTCCATCTAAAGAAAGTGATTGACCTTCTTCCACAGATATTGTTACTCCATCAGCTACTCTCAAACCATTAATTAAATGGTTTGTGTTAGTAACAGAAGAAATTGAAGAATTTGAAATTCCTAATTCATTTTTTCCAGTTCCATAAGAATTTAAAGAAGATAAGGGAGTAGAAGAATATCCTCCCAATAGGGAGGATATAGAAGATAAATTAAAGGGATTTTCTTTCTTTAAGAAAAGGAAAGACACTGGAGGAACTCCAAAAAGAAATGGAATTAAGGTATAGGGAACAACTCTTTTTGTAATCAAAAAATTTATTACTTATTTTTGTCTTTTTCCTTTTTAAATTTTCTATTCAATGAATAGGGCTCAGTGGCCCTATTTGTTTTTTATTAAGTAAATTTAGAAATTTCAGAAAGAGGCATTTGCTCAATTAATCTTTTAGCTATTTCTAAAGTCATTTCTTCTTCTAGACTATCACCAACTCCTGTAAGAATACTTAAGTTAGGTTCAAAATATCTTTGATAATTTCTACCACCTCAACTAGATAATTGTGAACTTCTTTGACTCTTTTTAAAAACTTCTATTTTTTCTCCTCAAGTTTTTAATTTTTCTCTAATTTTTTTTAAATATTCGGCTTCTAACAATATAGAAAAAGGATCTTTTTCTCCATTCTGAAGATTTTCTAATTTAAGTCATTTTCCAAAAGTAACTTTCTCATTTGCATTTCATCCAATTTGATTTAGAGCTCAAACAACCTCATCTTTAGAAATAAAAACTCTTTCTTTCCCGCCCACAATATCTTCACCTTTTTCTGTCTTTTGTAAATCTTCAGAATATTCAGATTGTTTACTTTTTATTACACAAAATTCCTTATAAAAATTGAATAAGGCTTTTCTTTGCTCAAGGTTTAATTTTTCTGAAATTTGTGGCTCAACATCCCTTCTTCCTCTAGAATTTGTGGATCTTGCTTGAGGTTCTTTGGAAATTTTCTCTTTTTCTTTTTGTCATTTTTTAAATACACTCAAGGCTGAATTGAAGTTTTCGCTAAAAGGAGTTAATGTCTTCTGAGATTCTTCTAATTTTTGAGCAGATTTAACTTCTATTTCTTTCGCTCTTACATTCTTTTTAGATTCTGAATAAATTTCGCTAATTACTTCTTTTGATTCTCCCCCTAAATTAAGTTCGTTCCCAAAAAGGGGAACTGAACTATCTTCTACATTAATCGAATTTTCTTTTAAAGAGAGATTATTTAAAGGTTGACTCTCACTTTTATTGGAGGAAATTGAAGATTCAGAAAAACTTAAATCTTCTTTTCCAATTCCGAAAGACTTTAAAAAATTTGTTGAGTGCCCCCCCCGCGAACTAGAGAAATAGTAGATTCGAAAACATTAGTTAAAGAATTATCTTGCAATAAAAGAGCAGTCAAGGAAAATGCTCCCACAAATAAGGGGATTAACATGTACAGACTATTTTTTAAAAACACTTTTTAATTTTTATTTGCTATTTTCTGAAGAGGGAGGATATTTACCTCTTCTGTAATCTTCTAAAAAATCAAGAAAGTCTACTTCATTATCAAAATAATTCCTTACTTCTCTATATTTTTCAGAATCTTTTGATTCTTCATCTTTGTGACAGGTTGAAGTAATTTTTTCAGAACTATCTGAATTAGTTCAACAAAGTCATTTGTTATCGAAACCTCAAAGCTTTTCTTTTTGAAGAATATTTCCAACTAAAGGATCTTCATCTCTTTTATTTTTTGGAAATACTTCATCAAAAATCTTTCTAGATAATTCTTCTTCAACTTTCAATCAAATTATTGGTTGATTTTTATCTTCTGATCCATTCAAAGATTCTTTCATGAAGTTTTGACATTTATCTTTTTCTAATGTTCTTTCAATTTTCCCATTTGAAAGAACTCATTTATCACAAATAAGTGATATATTACTTTTCTTATCCCTGAAAACATATTCAGCAACTACTCTTGACTCCCCATCATCTCTAATGAAAAATTCTGAAGACGCTCCCTTATTTACTAAATGATTTGAAATTGATAATCCTATTCCTCCTCCGGCAATTATTCCTCCAACGCCAAGTGTTAGAGGAATTACTATACCTTTAAATCCTAAAGACATACCTTTTTAATTATTTTTTAAACATCTAATAATAACTAAATCATTTTTAGGAACTGTTCAGCAACCTCAAACATCTTTAAATTTTCATTCTTGTTCTTCTCCCTTAACTTTAGGATCTCCTTTTATATATTGAGAATCAAAAAATTTTTCAAAAATACTTTCAAAATTTTCTTGATTTGTTCTTAATCACATTACGGATTCTCCCGTATGATTTGTTCCTTCAAAAACTTCTTTAACTAAGAAGTTTTGACATTCTTCTTCTTTAAATTCTTCTTTATCTGTTATTTCTTCTGAAAATAATCTAATGCAAGTCAAAATATCTTTTTCTTTCCCTAATTCCTTATGAACATAATGAGCGAAAGGCTCATTACTTTCTTTTAGGGCTTCTGTCAATGCATCTTCTCTTTGCTTTCCTAAATCTTTAGGAATTTCTGAAAGATGATTATGTTCTTTCTGTACTAAAGGAGATGATTGATTAGACGTGGAATCGATTTTAGTGACAGAAGAAAAATCCTTATTTTCTCCGGAATCAAAACTCTCTCGACTTGAGAATAAATTAACTAATCCAACTCCTCCACCGGCAACTAATCCTCCTGCTCCCAGAGTTAAAGGTATTAAAAGGGCTTTAACTGGTAATGTCATATTTTTAAATTATTTTTTCATCTTTAAGGCATTTGAAAATTACAAAATTGGAATTTTCTTCTAAATTCTTCCAACAAGATCATTTATTTTCTATATGTCATTCCTCTTCATTTACTAATGTATTGTTTTTCTTCTCCACTGATGAAAATATTTTTTAAAAATTTTTCAAAGTTATCTTGACTAACTCTTAATCACATTAATGATTCATTTTCATGTTCTTTTTGATCTCCAAAAACTACATCTAACAAAAACTTTTTACATGATTCATCTTGTTTAGATTCTTTTTCTTCAATATTTTCTGAAAATATAGTTTCACATGTCAGAGGTTTTGAATCCTCTAAATCTCTATAAACATATCTAGCAAATGGTTCACTACCTTCTTTTAAGGCGGCATTCATTATTTCTTCTTTTTGTTGATCAGAAATTAATTTCTGAACAATAGTTGGACTGAAATCTATAGATTGTTCTGTAGTTTCTAGAAGAATATTTGAATCCCCTTGATCTCGATTTTCTTCATTAGTGAAGGGTTTGTCACTTTTTACAAGATTATTACCTATTTCTCTACTACTTTTATCGTGATTATTTTCTTCTTCTTTCAGAACATAATTCAAACCAATACCTCCGACAGAAGCAATACCAGTGAATCCAAGAATTGCGGGAATTACAAAACTTTTTAAAGTAATTGGCATATTAATTATTTAGAAAATTGCCTAAATTGTATTAAAAAATTTTTTTAGAAACTTAGAGGCTTTTTGCCTCTAAATGTTTTCTAAGTTCTGTTTTTTATTTGTTCTGCCATTCTATTAAATTCATCTTCATGATCGAATGATTCAATAACCCCAACATCTTCTGTTTCTTCTTGAATTTCAGGAGAATTTTTATAGCAAATTACATTTACTTCTTTGTTTTCTTTTAGTTCAGCCCTACAAGTTCACAATCCTCTAAATGTTCATTCTTCTTGTTCTCCTATTTCGGGACTTTTAATTTTTGAGTCTCCTACTATTCATTCAGTAGGAAAAGCATCCTCCAAAATTACTTCATAGTTGTCTTGACTTGTTTTGAGTCAAATTATTTGTTCTTCATCATGACCTGAAGAAACTTCTAATGCTTCTTTTAAAAATTCTTGACAACCTGAATCGACAAGAGTCCTTTCTGCTTGTTCCCCGACAACAACTCACTTATCACAAAAAGTTGTTGTCGGATCTTTATATACATATTTAGCAACTACTTCAGAATCATTACCTTTAATGGGTTTAGAAATTACTTTTTTAGGATTTTCATCATTTCCTTTTCTTCACTCAATAAATACTTTGCCATCAAATCCAGAATTTTCTGAATTTAATTGAGATTTTTGGGGATTATTTTCTTTCGAAGATGTTTCGTCAGAATTAGAACTTAATTCTTTATTTTCTAATGGATTTTTTGGAGAAGAAATCTCTCCAACACTAGGATTTTTAACTCTTTCAGTTGTAGAACTTATTTGTCTTTCTTTTGAAATAGTTTCTTTATTTAAGAAACTAGCTAAGCTAAATCCTCCACCTGCAGCAATCCCAGTAAATCCAAAGACTGCAGGAATTAACATACTTTTTAAGCCAAAAGGCATATTTATTTACTTATTAACTCTTAGGAGAGTTGGTAGAAGAACTAACTTCAGAATTTCTTAAAAAATTTCTAAATTCATTTCTAAAGCATCCTGCAGAAGTTAAATTTTTTTCATCTTCCTTTTTCATTGAGCATTCTCAATTATCTCTAAACGTTCACTCTATTTCATTCTCTTTTTTAATTTCTTTTACTGAAGAAAAAGGAATAAAAACTTCTTCAAAAACATTTCAAAAATTATTTTTATCTGTTTTGAATCACAATACATCTTGTTCCTCTTTATCTTGTTGCCCTTCTCAAATTTCTTTAATTAATAGCTTTTTACATTCCTCTTCTGTCAATATTTCTACATTTCTCCCGTCGGGAGATAATCAATTCTCACATGTAAGTTTTTTATTATTCTTTTCATCTCTGTAAATATATTCAACAAATGTTTTTGAATTTTCTCTGGGAGAAACTAATGTCTCTGAAGATGGCGGAGTATTTTCGGTGACTGAAGGTGAAGCAGATACTTGATCTGTAGATTGTTGTGATTCTTCCCCTCCCCTGGAATCTGTCAGGGAACTTAAAGTGGAAGATTCTGGGGAGGAAGAATCGCTATCATTATGTTCTACTTTCCGTTTATGAGAATCTTCCTGACTACCTAAACCCCCATCATTATTTGTTTCCCTTCTCTCCTCATATGGCTTAATTTCTTCTGAGGAGACATTTTTTGAAAGAATTAGTTAAATAAAGTCCTCCTCCGGCAGCTGTGCCGGTAAAAACTAATGCTACAGGAAACAGAAGACCTTTTAAGGCTAATGGCATACTATCTTCTTGTTACGTTTTCTTTGTGGTAACAAGAAACTTCAACCTTACCATTTTCTGCAGAAGATTTCTTGCAGGATAACGAAAAAGCATCCCAAGATTCTTTTTCAAATCTTTCTTTATCTATTAAGAAAGCATCTTCTTTTGTGTTGTCTCCATTGAAGAAACTTAGTAAAGTTTCTACCACCTCCCCTTCTTTAATTCTTAATCACATATCAGGTTGTTCTTTATAGTTACCTCTTCATTTTTGATCAATTATTTTGTCACAATATGACTTACTCATAAACTCTTCTTTTCCATTAATCTTCTTTAAACAAGAATTGGGATCCTCCCAACTCTTTCCCTTCAATATGTACTCAACAGAAATTAATTCTTGTTGTTTTTCTTCTATAGAAGGAATTTCCTCTCTCATTCCTTCTCGTGAATAAACAATACCTAAATCTCTTTTTGATTCAACTTTTTTACCTAAATGACTTGATAATCCATAACTTCCTACAGCGACAACCCCAGTAACTCCCAGCAATGCTGGGATTACAAAACTTTTAAAAACTATAGGCATATTATTTTCTTATTACTTTGTCACTGTGAAAGCAGGTAACTTCAACTTTACCATTTTCCACATTCTTTCTAGTACATGACAAAGAGAAAGCATTTCAAGATTCTTGAGAGAATCTTTCTTCTTCTATTAGAACTCCATATCACCCTTCATAATTGAAGTGACTAGAGAGAGCTTTCACTACATCTTTTTCATCAGCTCTTACTCACATATCTGGTTGTTTATAGTAATTACTACTTCACTTTTCATGAATTATGCTGTCACAAATTTGAGGATCCATAATTGATTCCTCTCCATTAATTCATTGCAGACAGGAAGGATTATTTCTTTCTGTTCCCTTCAGGATATATTCAACAGAAACTGGTAAATTGTTTTTAGTTGACTTAAGGGGAGGGACTCCCCTTCCTCCAATTCCTAAATTGTTATTTTCTCGTAACTTTTCATCATGCTTACTGCCCCCCCCCAAGTTCGGAACCACTACTTAAATAATTTGATATTCCATAACCTCCGGCAGCAACTACACCACTCATTCCCAAAACTAATGGGAATATCAAACTCTTAATTCCTAACACCATACTAAATTAATTATCTATATTAATGTCTTTTTGCATTTTCAGTGAAAGTGCAACTAACCTCAATCTTTCCATCTTTTATTGGCTTTTTAAAACAATTCATTGATTTAGAGGTTAATTCAGTATTTTGAATTGGCAAAAATAATTCTACACTTATTGACTCATTTCCTTTCCCCTCCTCATTAATTAAGTTGGACAGAGCCCCAACAATATCTTTATTTTCTGATCTCAACCAGAAATCTGGTTGTTGATCTTTTTGATTATTTCATTTTTCTTGAATAATTTGTTGACAAACATTTTTATCCATATTTCTTTCATTTCCATTACCTCATCATTCAAAGCAAGTTGAATCTTTACTTTGATCTTTTTCTTTCAATATGTATTCAATAGGCGCTATTTCTCTTTCTTTTTTAATTCCAAAAACATTGAAATAATTTGCTGCCCCATAACCTCCCACTACAGCAATTCCACTAACTCCCAGTAACACTGGGAGAACAATACTTTTTAAACCAAAGAACAATATACTATTGCTTTTCACCAAATTCTATTTTTTCTTGATTTTTATGACAACTTATAACTACTCTTCCAGATTTGTCTCAATTAGTTACGCAATCTCATTCTTCACCTAGCTTTCAATTTTGATTTTCAATTTCAAAATTACCTTTTCTTAAATTCTTTGGAAATGAATAATTGAAGATATCTTCAAAATCATCCTGACCAGCCCTAAATCACTTTATTGATTGATTTCCCGAACCTCCATTATCTCCCAAAACCTCTTTAATTAATAAATTATTGCAATCATTATCTCCCAAAACCTCTCTATCATGTCAACTTGAAGAAAATCACTGTTCACAAGTTAGAGGGATTCCATTTTTTAAATCTCTATAAACAAATTCAGCAATTACTTTTTCAGGACCTAATGAAAATATTGGCCCCTTTCTTTCTCTTATTTGTTTAATTAAATCTTCAAAACTAGGAACTACTTCAGAAAAATCTTTTAACTTTTCTCCTGAATCATCTTTTTTGCGGAAGAAAGAAGATAATTGTTTTGACTTTTCTGAAGTTGCATCTTCGGAACTTTTCGGAGCCAAATTTATATTATCTACATTATTTTTTGTTGCTGGAACTACAACAAGAGAATTCATTGAATTTTTTCTATAAGATTTCCCTTCATATTTACTAGACAAAAGTCTTGCCAAACTAAAACCTCCTCCCGCAGCAACTCCTGTAAATCCTACTGCGAAAGGTAGATATCAACCTTTCAAATTTAACGGCACGTTATCTAGTTAAAGGATTTAAAGGTGTTGTGGGGTTACAATTTACAACTATTTTTTCTGGAAATTCTGTATCTTGTTTATTCACGCAATTTCTATTGCTGTAAGTTCATTTATTGTCTCCCCTTCTCTTTAAAAAATCTTTATTTCTTTCCGAAATTCCAAGTATTCTTTTAAAAAATTTGAAAGCATTAGTCTCGCTGGCCCTTAATCAAATTTCAGGTTGTTGTTCTAAACCACCTTTTGGTCAAAGTTTTTCAACTTTAGCGTCGCACTCCTCAGAATTTATTGGCTCAGAATTTCCTACAACTTCTTTAGGTCATATTTGACAAGCAGGGCCTCCCATAAATGTTTCTCCCTTATAAATTACTTCTGTTGCCAAACTTAAATCAACTTCTGGTTTTTTAGTTTTTTCTAATGCTAGAGAAGAAGCATCAGAATTTTCTTTTATTTTTGAATCTTTCGTAGAAGCCTCCCCTTTTCCGACAGATTTTTCTTTCTTAAAAATCCCTAAATCATTATTTTGAAAAACATAACCTAAACCGAGTCCGCCTCCGGCAGCGCTAGCTCCCAACGCAAGAGTTATTGATGCAACTTTAGTTGCAGCTACAAGACTCATAACTAACTAGAAGTCAAATTTTCTAGTGAAAATATTGTGGGGGTTTCTTCGCAATCCAAAATTATTCCTTCAAGACCAGAACGCAACTGAGAAGAATCTTTTTTGTGGCACATTCAAGAATATCTTTCTCAATAAGAAAGTTCTCTAACTTCTTGTCAAGTTTTTTTGTTATTTTCATTTCTTCCGGTAATGTAAATATCCAAAACATTATCTAAATGTTCTTCTTTAACTTTCATCCAAACTTTAGGATTATTCCCTTTTGGATTACTCCAAACAACTTTTTCTTCTCCGTTGCAATTAATTTCTTTGGTGATAAATTTTTTATCTAATTCTTTTTCTTGCTCCTCTTCATCAATAAATAAGTTGAAACAACTTATTTTTCCATTTTCAGTTTTTTCTTTTTTAATTATTTCTCCAATTTGTTTCCCCAGAAAAGAATCTTGAACTAAATTACTTTCATTATTTTTATTGTTTAAAAAATGCCCTAAGCCATAACCTCCTCCAGCGGCACTAGCCCCTACAACAATAGTTATTGTTGCTAATTTAGTTATTCCGAAAATACTCATTATTTTTCGGAATATGAATTATCAAATCTCATTATTGTGTGAGTTTCTTCACAATCTAAAGCAATTTCTTCTGAATTTGTTTCAGAAGATTCTTTTTTGTGGCACATTCAGTCATAACGCTCCCAATTTTGTCTATTTTTAACTTCTCCTCAAGCTTGTTTATTGCCGTTAGCTCCGGCAATAAACATATCTAAAACTTTGTCCATTTGTTTTTCTTTCACTTTCATTCAAACTTTTGGTCGATCATTGTAAATTTCTCCCCAAATACCTTTGAATCTTTCATTGCAATTAATCTCTGAAGAAACATCTTTCTTGATTAATTCTTGTTGTTCTTCTTTAGTGAATAAGTTGAAACAACTTATTTCTTTTTCAGAAGATTTTGTTCTATAAATAATTTCTGCAACCTTTTCACCAAAAGATTCTTCTTTTGGTATATTTTCTGAATTTTTCAATTCAGAATTATTGTTCAAATAACCTAAACTAAATCCTCCGCCAGCTGCTAAGCCAGCAAAACCTACAGTTAAAGGTAAAGTAAAAGCTTTAAGAGTTAAATGCATACTACTTTCTCAAGTTACTTTGAGTTACTGTACTGTTGCAACTCACAATTATTTTTTCTCCATCTTCTAAATCTTTTTTATTGGTACACTCTCAACTCAAAGATGTTCATTTTTCCTGATTATCTTTCTTTAGAAGTTGTTGTTTTTCTTTTGAAAGTCCTCAATATTTAACAAAAAATAAAACAGCATTCTCTTCGCTAGCTTTTAATCAAATTCCTGGTTGTTGAGAAGAATTTTCTTCAGGTCAATTACTTTGTATTTTTTTCTGACATTCTGCGTCATCCATTATTTTTGGATCTCCAACAACTTTTCCTGCTCACCCTTTACATATATTTCCATGTGACTTCCCATAAATAACTTCTGCATCAAAACTTATTTTTGGTTCGGAAGCTTTACTTTTTAAATCTTTTTGATTTGGGTTTGAACTATCCTTTTCAGCATTATTTATTGGATCTGCAGGAACAACAACTGGCTCTTTTTCATGTCTTTCTCTAAAAACACCAAAACTATTATTTTGGGCAGCATAACCTAAACCGAGTCCGCCTCCGGCAGCCCCAATCCCTAATGTAAGAACTATTGTTGCGGCTTTGGCCGTTCCAATAAAACTCATTATTTAGTTAGATTATTTAAAAAATTATTCACAACTTACAACTATCTTTTTAGGATCTTCTGAATCTTCTTTATGTTCACAAGATCAACCATTAGCCTCCCAATTACCTTGATTTTTAGTCTTTAATAAATAATGCTTATTTTTAGGTAAAGATAACTTTCTCTCAAAAAATAAAGCTGCTGTTTGTCCATCGGCCCTAAATCAAATTTGGGGTTGACTATCAAAATTTTCTTTCCAAATTTTTCTAATTTTTTCTCTGCATTTAGATTTTTCTAGAATCACAGATCTTCCATTTTGTCCATTATTTCATTCTTCACAAGAATATCCATCATTTGTTCTTCCTTTATTTATGTACTCTGCAAGTAATTCCAATTTCTTAATTGGAGAATCTTCTAATAGGTTTTTATTGGGAGGGAACTCAACTTCCTCATTTAATAATTTTTTTGGTTTTTCATAATTTTTTATTCACTTACTTTTAAAAGAATTCAGGATTTCATTTTGAAATACATAACTTAACCCTAAGCCCCCCCCGCAGTGGCTCCACCTATAGAAAGACCTACTGCAGAAATTTTTAAAGCATTAAAAAATAAACTCACTACTTAACTTTTCTTAAGTCGGAGATTTACTCCGACTTTTAAAAACTCTACAACCTTTTTGTAATTTAAAAAATTTTCAATGCCCCCCCCGCACAAAAACAGAAATTTAAAAAATTTCATATTAAAAATCTATGAAGGAAAAATTACAAATATTTTATTTATTAATAACAAAAACATTTAGTTTGAAATATCTTCTGAAACCTCAATTTGAGGTTTTTTATTGCAACTAATAACTATAGTTTTTTCAGAAACTTCTTGATTTTCTTCATTTCTATTGCAAATTCATTCTCTATCTTCTTTTTGACTTTCTCCAGCCTTAATGTCAAAAGAAATACTATAGCTATTTAAAGCTTTCCTTACAGCTTCATCATCTTTAGCTTTTATTCATACTTTTGATAATTGATCTTCGGAATCTTGTATTTTTAATTGTTCTGATTTTTGTTTACATTCAGTTTCCCCTACTTCTTCAAAATTAACACTATTTCCAGAAAGAACTAAATTTTTACAGCTCAAAGTACCATCTTTTTGCCTATAAATTCCTTCAGCATAGAATTTCTTCTCAACTCTTCTTTTTTCGGAAGGAGTTGCAGAAGAATCTCCTGTTGAATAATAACTGGCCACCTTAGTATGATCAGAACTATCGTAGATAGTTCTGGTTTTATCGACTATTCTCCCATTACTTCCATAAATGTAACTTATTCCATAACCCCCAGCAACAACTCCACTTAAAGAAATTGTTGTAAACAATAATTTTGGAAAACTAATCAACATAAATGCCTAAAACACCTTTCTCATAGACAAAATTACATATATTTTAAGAACAAAACTAAAGCTGTATTAAAAGAAATTAATTTCCGGAGGAAACTCCGGAAACTTAGTTTCTAGTATGAGTAGTAATTTACTTGTTTAGCTTTGTTTTGGCAATTAACAACTATTCTTTCTTCACCATTTTCTTCTTTGTAATTGCATTTCAAATTTGTAGTTTCTCATTGACCTTCTTTATTTCTTCAAAGAGAATTATGTTCTTCTCTCGGTAAAGCTAAATTTTTGGAAAGCAAAGTTATTGCGGAATCTCAGTCTGATCTGAATCATTTATCTGGACTACTTTCAAAATTATCTCCCAAAATTTTTTTAGCTTTTTCTTGACATGAATTTGTTTCTAGAGCTTTAGGATCTCCATAATTCTTATAATCCCATTCCCAACAAGTATAGGATCCTCCATTATTGATGCTCTTAGAAATAGCTTCAGCTCTGAATTCAAATTTTTTGGCTGGAACTTCTTCCTTAGCCTTATCTCTAAAAGATTTTTGTTTTTGTCTTTCTAAAGCTTCTTGTTTTTTCTGTTCTTGTTTTTCTAGTCTTTTTTGTTTAAGTAGCTCTAATCTTTTATTTTTTGCAAAATAACTGAATCCATAGCCCCCCCGCGGTAGATCCCATAATTGAAAGAGCTATTGCAGCTATCTTAAATGCTCCTAAAAAACTCATAACTATTTTTTACTAATTTAATGAATGCTTTTTTCTTTATAACAACTTGCAACAATTACTCCAACATATTCACCATCCTTTTTGTGACTACATTCTCATTCTTTCGTTGTTCATTTCTTTTCTGAATCACTCTTAAGTAAGTGATGCTTATCTCCAGTTAAGAATAAATATTCAGAAAAGAATCTAATAGCTGATTCCGGATCAGATCTAAATCACTTCTCTGGATATTTTGAAACATCTTCTCCCCACCTTTTCTTTACTTTTTTCTGACAATTATCACTATCTAAAGACTTATATTGCTCATAAATACTTCTTGTTCATTCTCAACAAAAATAGCTATTTTCAGACATTCCTTTGAAAATAGCTTCAGCTTTAAAACCTAATTCTTTCATCATTGTTTTGTGCTGCACTTCTTGTCTAGAAAGATTGATTCTCTTTTTAGCTTCTTCTTCAAGTTGTCTTCGTTTTTCCTTTTCTAATTTCCTTTTTTCTCTATAGTGGCTCAGATTTCTGTTTTTTAATGTGTAACTTAATCCCATACCTCCAACTGAAGTAGAACCAATTATTGAGATAGCTAGTGCAGCTATCTTTGCTGCACTAAATAGTCCCATTATTTTTTACTAGTTATGTTTGTTGAGTAAACTCACAACTAACAATTATTTTTTCTAAATTTTCTCCTGAAAATATTTGATTCTCACAACTTCAGCCATTATGTTTTCACTTTTGTTCTTTTTCAATTGTTCTCTCACTAAATATACCTTCAACATATTTACTTAATATTTCTTCAACTTTATCTTGTTTTGATTTAATTCATATTCTCGGAACTTTTTCTTTTAATTGTTCTCCAAAAATTTCATTAGCTAATTTTTGACAAGATTTTCCAGAAAAATCAAAGTTGTTAATAATTTCATTATTTTCATTAAATTTTCAAAAATAACAACTTACAGAATCATCTGTATTTTGTTTTTTCTGAATAACTGTTGCGTCAAATTCTTCCATTGAACTTTTTAATTGCTCTACAGTAGAAGAAGTATCTTCTTTGTTATCACTTTTTTCAGGGTCGTGAATATCTCCTTTAAGAGTTAGATTTTCGGACTTTTCAGTTCCATGAGCCTCAGAAACTATAACGGGATCTTTAATTTCTTTTATATCTGAAGAAATTTCTTCGGAAGATGAACTTACTATCTTATTTCCAAAAATAGAATTTTTTAATTTTTTAGGGGAACTTGGATTCCTATTCTCCAATAAATAATTAATTCCAAGGCCTCCGACGGAAGCAACACCCAAACCTAGAAATGAAGATAATATTAGGCTCTTAGAGCCTAAAAGCATATTATCTTATTCTCATTGTGAAAGTTTTCAACTTTCTTTATCACACCCTACAATTATCATGCCTTCATTTTCTTTATCTTCCTTGTGTTTACATCAAAATCCACCAGTTTCTCACAAATTATTATCTTTACTTTTCAGAATAGAAAACTTATTTTGGGACAAAGATAAGGAATTGTTGAGAAACACAATTGCTGAATCTGGATTAGATCTAAATCATTTTTCTGGTTGTTTGTCTGAATTTTCTCCTCAAATTTTTTGAACTTTTTCTTTACATTTTCCATTATCTAGAGTGGTTTTATCTTCATGAATTCCTTTTTCTCACTCTCAGCAAAGATAATTTCCATTCTTAACTCCTTTAGAAATTGCTTCTGCCTTAAATACTTTATGCTCAATTGGATCCTCTTCTTTTCTCTTTTGGCGTAATGTTTGGGCTTGCTTTTCAGCCTCAACTCTTTGTTTTTTATCTTGACTTCTTTTAATTCTGGCCTGCTCAGATAACTTGTTTTTCAGTTTGTAACTTAAACTACCACCTACTCCGGCAGTAGATCCTATTATTGAAATAGCTAATAAAGCTATTTTGGTTGCACCAAAAAAACTCATGACTATTTTTTAGCTCTTTAATTTAAATAACTTTTTAACAAATTAAGAAAAATAATTTATTAATTTTTTAAAAAATTTTGGACTTCTCGAGAAGTCCAAAACCTCATAAACTTATCTCCTTCTGTAATAAGAACTAGATTTTTTATTACAGCTAATGACTATTAACTCTTTATCATCTTTATCTTTTTTATGACTACATAAAAATGTACCAGTTTCTCAATTATCTTTTTCTTCACTTCTCAATAAGGAATATTTATCCCAAGTTAGAGATAAATTCTCTACAAAAAAGCTAATAGCTGATTCTGGATCTGACTTAAATCATTTTTCTGGTTGTGTTACAGAATTTTCTCCTCAAATTTCTTGAACTTTTTTCTTACATGCTTCTTCTTCTAAAGCTGTATGAACTCCCTTAATTCCATCTTTTCATTCTCAACACTGACTTCCATTTCCTTCTATTTTTTTGAAAATTGTTTCAGACTTAAATGTTTTGTTAACTAATGGAGCTTCTATTCTTCTCTGTTGTTGCAATAATTTAGCTTTTTTCTCGGATTCTACCCTTTCATTTCTTTCTGCAATTCTCTTTTCCCTAGCTTTTTCGGAAATCTTACTTTTTAAGGTATAACTTAAACCAATACCGACAGTGGCGGTAGTTCCCATTATTGAAAGAGCCAACACAGCTATTTTAGTTGCCCCAACAAGAAAACTCATTATTGTGTTTTCTTATTTTTCATTATTTATTAATCAAAAAATTCTTATTTTTAACTCAAAAATCAAGAATTTTTCTTATCACATCTAACAACAACTTTTCTTTTATCTTGAGTATCTTCTGTATATTTACATTTCAAATCTTTAGTTTCTCAACCTCCCTCTTTCTTTTCTCTAGAGACATGATATTTATTTATCACTGGTTTGAAATGTTTTTCAAAAAATGCAATAGCTGTTTCTAAATTTGATCTAAATCACTTTTCAGGCTTATTTTCAGAATCTTCTCCCAAAGCTTCTTGAATTTTTTGTTGACATTGTTGTTCTCCTAAAACTTCTGGATTTTCATGAATACTTTTTGTTCATTGTCAACAACGATAAGTTCCATCAGTCATTCCCTTTAAAAATGCTTCTGCCTTTAATCCGGAATTTAGATCAGCAATTTCATTCAATGTAACTTCTTTTTTCGCTTTAGCTCTTTCTTCTTCCATCAAAGCTCTTAATCTTTCTCTTTCCTGTCTCTCTAAATTTCTCTTTTTTCTTATTTCACTATTGTTTTTATTTTTTAGAACGTAACTAAAACCTGCTCCTCCACTAACAGTAGAGCCTATTATTGAAAGAGCTAATGCAACTATTTTGGATGCACCTAGAAAACTCATTAAGTTTTCTTATTTTCACAAATAACTATTACTTTTCTGGAATCTTTTTCATCTTCTTTGTAATTGCAGAACATATCTTTAATTTCCCATCTACCTTCTTTCTTATTTCTTAATTCTTGATATTTATTTTGAAAGAGTCTAAAGTTTTTAGCAAAAAATGAAATAGCTGTTTCTAAATCTGATCGAAATCATTTTTCAAATTTATTCTCTGAATTTTCTCCCGAAATTTCTTTAATTTTTGCTTGACATTCATCTCCATCTCACTTTTCAGGTTCTTGTTCAATATTTTTATTTCATCTTCTGCAAACATAACTTTGTCCATCCATTCCCTTGAAAATAGATTCGGCTCTAAATCCTTTATTTAGAGCAAGAACTTCACTCATTGGTATTTCTTGAGAAGCTTTTTCTTTCCTTTCTTTAAATAAAGATCTTTGCTTTTCTCTTTCTTGTCTCTCTAAACTTCTTTTCTTTCTAGTTTCAATAGCATTTTTATTTCTTAAAAAATGACTAAATCCTGCTCCACCTCCGACAGTAGATCCAACTATTGAAAGTGCTATTGAAACTATTTTTACTGCACCTAAAAGTCCCATATATTAATCACAAATAACAACTATTTTTCCTTCATTCTCTTTATTTTCTCAATGTTTACATTCTCAACCATTAGCTGAATTCCAGCTCCCCTCTTTTTCTCTAATTATTGGATTATCTCTTCTTTCTCTACCGATTTCAATAAATCCTTTATCTTCAAAAAACTTAGCAGATGTTTCTCTATCAGATCTAAATCACATTTGGGGTTGATTTTCAACATTTCCCTTCCATAGACTTTTTACTTTTTCTTCACAATCTTTATCTTTTAGCATTACTACTCCTCCAGTTTCTTTTATTCATCCTCTACAAAAATAACCTCCATTTGTTCTACTTTTTCCAATTCCTATAGACTCAGAACTAAATTCTGAAGCTTGTTTTATTGGACCTATCACACTATTTTTCAATCATGAACTTTTTCATTTAAGAGGGTTTAAATCTTCGCTTTGCAAAAAATAACTTAATCCAAAAACTCCTCCAGAAGTGAGACCAACTATTGAAAAAGCTATAGCTGATATTTTGGTAGCTCCTAAAAGACTCATTAATTAATAAATATTTGTAAATCTTTTATTTTGATAAATGATATTTTGAAATTTCCATAAACCTTTTAACTAGTCAAATCGGAAGAATTTGGTCCAAAACTAACAACTATTTGTTTAGTGTTGTTACATTCAATAATTACTTTTTCTGTATTATTTTTATCCTCTTTATTAGTGCATTCTCATCCACTATGAGATCATTTTTCTTTCTTATTTTTATCTAGTAAATCTCTCTTATTGTCTGGCAGAGAAAAAAATCTTTTAAAGTATGATGCTACATTTTTTTGATCTGCTCTTATCAATTGTTCTAGAAGTTTTCCAGAACTTTCTTCTCAAGTTGATTTGATTAATTTTTGGCAATCATTACCTTCCAATATTTTTGGTTCTTTTCTTCCTGAAGCATCTCCTTCTCAACCCTTACAAATAGGGCTATCCCCATACATTCCTCCGTTATAAATTACTTCTATAGAAAATTTCAAATCCTTTTCTTTATCCTTAAGTGGAGAGGGAGAAACATCTTTTTTCTCCTTTATTTCTTTTTTAAAAGGATTTAATTTTTCATCTTGAATAATGTAGCCTAATCCCAAACCTCCTGCGGAAGCAATTCCTCCTAAAGGAATTGCCAATAATACTAATTTAGTTGCGGAAAGCAATTGGAATTCTTAAAAATTAATGTTTCTAATTAACATCTTCTGACTCCTCTCTTCTTGCCCCTTGTTCGCAATTAATAATTATTGTTTGTTCAGATTCATCTCTAAATTTTTGACAAGTTCAGCCCTGATTCATGACAGAAGTGTTTTCTAATTTGATGTTGTAATGTTTTAAAGCTTTGTTTACTGCATCTTCTTCTTTAGCCCTTATTCATAGTTTTGGTTGTTTTTGAGAATCATTTCACAACTCTCTAATTCTTTGATTACATTGTTCTACCTCTAATTGATCCAAAATTTCACTATTTCCTTGTAGAGTTAAGTTCTTACAAACTGAACTTCCATCTCCATTCTTATAAATTTCTTCAGCAGAAAATTCTTTTTCTCTTTTTGCTTGAGGTTGAATAATTGGAGTAATGGTATTTTTAACATCTCCTCTCGATAAAGTATCTAAAGTCTTTAGTCTTCTCGTTTCTAAATAAGGTTTTATTTTCTCCACTACATTAATTACCTCATTTCCGAAAAAATAACTAATTCCATATCCACCTCCAACAACTCCACCAGCAGAAATCATTGTTACCAAAACTTTTGTTAAAGGTAACAAAAATTAAATGTTTAGTGTTTTAAATTAAAGGATTTCCTCTTCATCTGATTGTTCCCTAACTTCTTTTTCGCAACTAACAATTCATTTCTCTCCATTATCTTGCCGAATATCTTGACATTTTCATCCCTTATTCATTGCAGAACTATCTGTTAATGTAATGCTGTGTTGTTTCAAATCTTTTTCAATTACACCCTTTTCATCAGCTCTTATTCATAGTTTTGGTTGTCTTTGCGAGTCACTATTTCACAATTCTTTAACTTTCTGATCACAAAAATCTTGCTCTACTATTTCAAAACTCACACTATTCCCAGAAAGAATCAGATTTTTACAAATTGTTTTTCCATCATCTTGTTTATAAATTTCTTCCGCTGCAAACTTCTTTTGTTGAATTATTGGCAATGCAACGCTAGGAGAATAATCCTTACTTCCTTTACCTCCCCTAAATTCTTCTTCCTTAATAGTTCTTCTTGTCTCAGTTGGACCTACCTTTCTTTTTTCTTCCGGAATTAATTTCGCTCCCTCATCTTTCAACAAATAACTAACTCCATAACCTCCAGCAACAACTCCGCTCAAAGAAATTGTTGTGGCTAATGCCTTTAAAGGACTAACTAGACCTATCATTTTCTAATACTTATTTATTAGTCGGAGGATTTCCTCCGACTATATTTTTTACATTCTGTTCCTTTTGCCCCCCCCAAGCTAACTAATGTTTCATTTATTTCAAAATTTTTTAAGTTTCACATAAGCAAAATTACATATATTTTATAGACCAACTTTAAATTATTGAAATCTCCCCCCCCCTCGGGGGGGGAGAGAAAAAATAATTAAGTTGTAGTTGCTATTCTAGGATCTTCCTTAAAACAAGCAACAATTACTTTTCCGGAATTTTTCTTATTATTGCAAGTCAAATTATTTCTTTTTCAATTTCCCTCATAATCTTTATTCATAGTTTGCTCTATATCTTCCGGAAGAGGATCAAAATATTGACCAAAAACACCATCAAATTTGTTGTAATCAGTTTCCAATCATTCTTCTAACTGTCTATTTTCTTTTAGTAGTTCCTGAAACTTATTGTTGCATTCTATTTCAGGAATTACATCCATCTTCTCGCTATTAATATTTGTTATTCATTTTTGACATAGTAATTTGTAATTACTATCTGTTTCTTCTGTTTTCTTTATATAGCTAGCAAATATTTTGGAATTTTCTCCATATTTTTCATCTAATTGTTTTTGTTCAGCTGCTTCATTTAAATAAGTTGTTATTCCATAACCTCCAACTCCCAAAGATGAACTGGCCGCAGTTACAGCAAATGGGATTGCAACTTTTTTTAATACAGAAACCATATGTTACTATCTATCCGTTTTTCTGATGAGAGACTTAAAAGAATCAGGAATATAACAACTTATTTCTATTCTTTCTTCAGAAGAACTTTTCTTTTCGCAAGTTAAACCTAAAGCATCTCATCTTTCTCCAAAAGAAGCTTTCCTAGCTTTTTCATTATCTGGGAAAAAATGTTCCATAGCTTCTTTTGAATGCTTTTCTTTAACTCTCAATCACATTTCAGGTTGTTCTTCTTTCTCTCAATTTCCCTTAACTATTCTTTTACATTCTTCCCTAGACATATCTTCTTCCTGACCGTTTATTAATTTTCCACAAAAATTTCTTTCCAGATTACTTCCCCTAATTATGTAATCAGCAGATGAAGAGGGGAGAGGATCCAATGTTTCTTCATCTGCTGACTCTAAAGAAGTTTCACTCCCAGAATTTCCTTTCCTAAAATAATAACTTCCGGCAGCAGTTAAACCTCCTGCTGCAACAATTAAAGACCAAATAATGTTGCAACCTTTCAACATTTTTCTACTACTGAGCTTTCATTAACTTTAAAGGATTTCTGAATATTTTTAGAAATTCATTTCTCAGAATTCCCCTAAAAATAAGAAGGAATTAATTCCTTCTTATTAAGTATTGTTTTGCTGTTTTTTAAAACAACTAATTATTGATTTTTCAAATTTTTCTTCTTTTTTGCAAGTTAAATCTCTGTACATTCAATTACCTTCATAATTTCCGTTTAGCAATAAATCAACCATCTCAGGAATAGTTAAGAAATATTCAGAAAAAACTTCTTTCAATTTACCTTTATTAACTATTAAAAGTCTTTCTAATTGAGAATTTTCCTTAAAGGGAGAAAGACTTTTAATTAATTTTTGACAATCATTTTCACTTATTTTTTCACTTTTACTTTTTTCTTCTTGCGTAAATCATTTGGTGCAAGAAAAATTACTGCTTTCTCCATTTACTTTTTCAATATAGTTTGCAAATGTATTTGATTCTTTTCAGTGACTGAAATCCAAATAATTTTGTTTAGGTAAAAAACCTAAATAATTGGCAACATAGCCTCCACCAACTATAGTTGCAAAGAAACCCAAAACAGGAAACATTATCTTAGAAAGCCCTACCATCTAGGGCTTTTTTCTAATTAAAAGCTAATAAGAATTGTTTGAACAACTAACAATTATTTTTTCAGAAATTTGCTCATTATTACAGTCCAAGTTTTGATATTTTCAATTTCCTAAATAATTTTCATTATTCATAAATAATAATTCTGATTCTTCCGAAAGATTGTCAAAATATTGACTAAAAGATTCTGAAAATCTTTCTTTATCTGATTCCATTCAGATTTCTAACTTTTTATTTTTCGAAACAAGATCTTGAAATTTCTTATGACATTCTGGGATAGGAAAATCTTCTTTTCTATCCCCAATCTCACTAGTTATTAATTTTTCGCACAATAAATTAAAGCTATTTTCACTCTCTTCAGTTTTCTTGATGTATCTAGAAAATACTTTCGAATTCTCTCCATATATCTCATCCTGCCTACTTTGTCTAGATACATCATTCAAGTAATTCGAAATTCCATATCCGCCAGCACCTAATGATGAACTTGTCCCGACCAAAGCTATTGGAGCAACAAATTTCTTTAATACTGTAATCACAGACAACTAGTTTCTTCTTTGTCAATATTGTCCTCAAATATATCTAGTTCCTTTATGAGAACAACTCATTTCAATTTTTCTATCTGAAGGCAATGAGTCTTTAAAGCAAGTTAAACCATAAAAATTAATTTCTTGTTTTGAGGGATAATCTGCTCCTAAACTACTTCCTCCAGGGAAATATCTTTGGAATGCCTCCTCCATATTATCTATATCTGTTCTCAGCCACACTTGTGGCTGAACATTATTATTTTCATTTCAACTTTTTTGTTTAACTATTCCATCACACTCTTCTTTTGTCATATTTCTTTCTTGACCATTTTCTACTTTTTTGCAATAATGTTCTTTTCCATTATTGCCTTTAATAATGAATTCAATATTTGCAGATGAAGAAGAATTTTTTTGCAAAAAACTTTTATATCATTCCCCAAATCTCTCTTCATGTGTCTTTCTAGGTTGTTTAATGTAATTGTCATAATAACTCATAAATCCATAACTTCCTGCGGCAGCAGCTCCCCCAATCCCAGCAACTATCGATAGAACAGCTATTGCCGGATTCATTAATTAACTAAATTTTCCTCTCAAAGAAAGACTAAGACTCTCAATTAATTTGTTTTTCTCTTATAAATTCTTGAGCATCATAACAAGAAACAATTACTTTTTGTCCTTCATTAGACTTACTATTTTCACAAATTAAAGAGCCATGATTTCACTCTCCTTCAAAATTTTCATTAACTAAAGATTCATTTTCCTCAGAAAGAGGAGAAAAATATTGTTGAAGAATATCTTTAAATCTATTCTTTTCAACTTCTAATCATTTCTCCACACGAACTTTTTCTCCTCTCAAAGGTAATTGTTGAAAAGATTTTTGACATTCAAATTCAGGAATAATAGCTCTTCTATCTCCTTCATCACTACTTACTCATTTTTCACAAAATAAATCAAAACTTTCAACATTGTCATTAGTTTTTCTGATAAATTGTGCAAATACTTTCGCATTTTTTCCATAATTTTCCTCTAATTGTTGTTGCTCACTATTTCAATATCTAGATAGACCATATCCCGCCCCTACAGAAGTTCCTGCCCCAGCAAGAACTATTGGAATGAAAAACTTTCTTACCATAAATCTATTTGATTATTTTTAGAAGAAAATATTAATCTTCTTCATCTTCGTCATCATCTCCTCCATCTAAATTATTTGAACCAACTATACCATGACAACTCACAACTACATCTTGATCACTTTGAATTTCTTTCTCACACTTCAAAGATCTATTTTTGAAATTTTGATTATTTCCGGAAATCAATTTTTCAATATTTTCTTCTCCAAAAAGAGATTGATATTCTTTCAAAATTTCTTGAATTTTATTTTGAGTAGTTCTTAATCAAAATACTGGATTTTGATTATCTTTTGTATTTCAAAAAATACTTTTTAAGTCTTTGCAAGAACTGGAGCTAACTTTCTTATTCTCTTTATTTCCATTTTTAAAAGTCAGTTGATAACATTCACCATCTCCAGAAAAATATTGATTGTAAATTAATTCAGCATCCACTTGCTTCTCTCTATTCAAGGAAATAGAAGTAGAAATACTTTCTTCGCTTCGCAAATTATTGCCCCCCCCAAGATTTGATTGGGTTTGAGCTGAATGAGTTCCACTATTTGTTGCTCCAGAATCTTCTGTTCCCGTAGAAACACTACTTGCCCGAGAACTTGCTTCATGATTATCATTTCTAGTTGTTTGAGGTCCTGATTCTCCTTTTTCTGAAGGAGAGGAATGAGAATCAGTTCCTCTATTTTCTGCACTTCTTCTAACTAATGTTCTACTTTTTCCACCTCCCTTTCCATTAATTAAGTAACCTATACCATAACTTCCTCCTGCGGCTGTCCCGCCCAGAGATAAGGACAGAAATAATGTTTTGAATAAATAAGACAAATTAGTTACTAATTATTTCTTATTTATCTAGTTAATTAATAGCTTAATTTAGAGAGGGGGTAAATTAAATTTTTATGAATTTAAGTTTTGTGATGGCACATCACAATTACTTTTTGGTTTTCTAATTTTTTATTACAAGTTAGGTTATTTTTAGAATCTTCTCAATTTTTGGGTTCATCAGTTTCTAAATTATTTTCAAAATTTCAAGAATAATTTTTCAAGGCTTCTTTGATTTTTCCCTTATCGGCTCTAATTCATAATGCAGGTTTTTTCCCACTCTCATCTTTCCAGAAAGTATCGATAAATTTTTTACATTCTTGTTCTAAATTTTTCTTAACTTCTTTTTTCTCAATATCTAAGAAATCACAATTAACTTTTTTATCACTCATTGAGAAATAAATAATTTCAAAATCAGCTTTTCTTGGTGGCTCTTAAAAAATCTAAATTTGTGTTAATTAAATAATTCACTCCTAGGCCTCCAGCTGTAGTTCCGACAAAAGAAGTGAAAATAACTGCTGCTTTAACTAATGCAGACATGTTCTATTAATTTATTTTCCTGTTATTTGAGGAGATATTTCTTCAATCTCGCATTGAATTTCAATTCACTTATAACCTTCATTTTCTTCTTTTTTAGTTTCACATTTCTTTTTATTTTCTTCTTTAGTTAATATTTTCGCATCCCTTGGCTTCGCATCATTGGCGAAAACAACAATCCATTCTTCAGGTTGTTCAGTTTCTGCAGATAATCTTTTCACTTCTTCCTCTCTAATTCTTATTTGAAAACTATTTTTAGATTCTTTATTTTTTAATGATCAATTTGTAGAACATTCCTCAAAAGGATCATTTCTGTTGTCTTCTTTTATAAATTGACAAACTCTTTTTCCATCCTTAAAAATCAAAACTTTTTCTCCAATAAATTTTGGATCCATAAATTTTGATTTTTTGGATGTCAAAGATACAACTCCTAAACCTGTACCTGCAAGAGTTATTGTGGAGCCAACCAAAATTACTAATTTAGCTCCTATTGAACTAAACATTTAAACAATTTTTACTTATCGCATTTAATTAAAAATTTGTCATCATCTTCAGAATTGTCTTTTAATTTTCGACATTCCCAAGAATCTTTATTTCAGCTAGATTTAGAGGCTGATAAAGATTGATCAAATAATTCAAACTTTTTCAAAATTGTCTTAATTTTTCACTTATCGGCACTCAATAACACTAAGGAATTTTTATTACTTTCATATTTACTTTTTCACAAATTTCAAAGTGAAAAAGATGAACTACAGTCAATCTTTTGAAGTCTTCCTAAAGAATTTCCATCTCCTCTAATTAATCTTTGACATTCTGTATCTTTAGGAATTTCCTCCACTTTTATAAATTCAGCTAAAAAAATATCTGCAGAATCTTCTTCATCTTGCGAAAAACCTAAATTATCTTTTTCCTCATCTCTAGAAATATAGAATTTTCAGTCTTGTAAATTCTCCGAAGATTCTTCTAATTCTTCTTCCTCTTTCGGAGGAACTTTCTCTTCAAGAACTCTTAATTTTTTATTTTCTGAAATTGAAACATCATTTGTTGTTGTAACCTCAACATTCATTCTTTTATTATCTTGAGCTCCGGAGACAGTTGTAATTTGTTGAGTTCCAACTTTATCTCTTTCTAAAGTTCTTTCATTAGAAGTTAAAGTCAAATCATTTTCTCTATTTTCGCTCACACTAGAACTTCCAGATTCTCTTAAATCGTTCGAAGGATCTTGAAGATGTGGATTTTCAGCAGAAGGACTTTTAGAAGTTTTTAATGTGTCACTATTGCTGGAAATTTGTTCATTTTTAGGTTTTGGTTTAAAGTAACTAACTAATCCATAGCTTCCCGCTGCAGCTGTACTAGTAGTACCCACCATTAAAGCTAGGATGTAAGTTCCTAGCTTTAAAAAAGACAAATTAATAGATTACTAAAAAAACCTGAACTATGAGAAAAATTCACATGCAATTAAGAATCCATCATTATTGCTTACTGCACTGTCATATTGTTTAAAACAAGCTAAGCTATCAGTATTTCAAGTAGTACTTCTACTTGTTGATAAATTCTCATCAAATATTTCAAATTTTTTGAGAGAAGTTGTAATTTTCTCTCGCTCAGCAAACAATAATATTGAAAGATTTTTATCTTTAACCTCCTTATCTTTTCTTTGTCAAATACTTCAAATGGATAAATCTTGGCAAAACTTGTTAACTTTATTTCCTGACTTTCTATCTAGCTTTTGACAAGTTGGAGAATCTCAACTTTGTCTTTTTTCTCTCTTAATGAATTCTGCAATATGGGGTACTTCTTCAGAGCCTTCATCTTCCATTGAATAACTGTTTTTTTCTGTTTCTTCTCCAACAGATATATAGTGTTTTCACTGCTCATTATCTACAGATTCTTCTCCAGAAATTTCTAATGATCTTTTCGACTTAACTGAAAGAGATTTTTCGTGCACTTTCCTCTGTATTTCTTGGGAGTCAGAATTACTTTCAATAGGGTCTTTTGAAAATTTATTTGTTTCTAATTCTTGTGTTGTGGATGGAATGGCGGACAAAAAAGAAGATGAGGAAGTTCCTTTGTTGTAATCAGAAACATTTGCTATCCCTTTACTTAAAGAAGAATGAGTGACTATTGAACTAGTTTTATCTGGTTTTTTGAAAACACTAACTAGTCCATAGCTGCCTGCGGCAGCTGTACTAGTAGTGCCAAACATTAAAGTTAACAACTTTAATGCTGTATTCAATTTTTTAACTAATTGCTTGAGTTCTTATTGTGACAAAAAACAATAATTTCTTCATTTTCAGTTTTTTTGATACAAGTTCTATGTTCATCTCCTCATTCCTCTTCACTTTCTTTACCTAAGGAATCAAACTTACTTTTCAAATTTGAAAAGTAAACTTCTAAAGTTTCAGAAGCTTTATCTTTGTGAGATTTCATTCAAAAAGATGGCTTTCTTCCATCTTTTTCTTTTCAAAATTGATCAATTAATTCTTTACATTTAGGATCTATTTTTTCTTTGTTCTCTTGCTTTTTGACATCTTTAAAAGTTCAGAAAGCACAATTAACATCTGCATCTCCATCATATAGTTGATAAATAACTTCAGCGCTCGGAAATTCTTCTGGTTTTTCTTTTTGACTCAAAGAAAAAAAATTGTTATTTATTAAATAGCTTGCTCCTAATCCGCCAGAAGTAACTCCTACCAAAGAAGCTGTCATTATTGAGCCTTTAATTAAGGGAGTCAAATTTAATTCCTAATTTTTCACTTTTTTAATAACTGTGACAAGAAATTAAAAATCTGTCATTTTCGCTTAATGAAATGTCATCTTCTTTCATGCATGTCAAACTTTCTAAATTTCATGATGTTCTCTTATTTACTAGGAGTTCTTGGTCATATATCCCAAAACTTTTCAAAGATGTTGTAATTTTTTCTTGATCAGCAAATAATAATGCTGAAAGGTTTTTATTTTGTTGACCATTGACATTACTTTCTCATCAATTTCAAATTGATAAATTGGAACATTTTTCAGCTTCTATTTTCTTCACATTACCTAATGCATCTCTAATCAATTTTTGGCATAATGCTAACCCCCCTTTTTCTTTTTGTCACTTAATAAATTCAGCTACAAAAAGATCTGAATGAGAATCTTCATCATCTCCAAAAAAGGGTTCCAACTTTTCTTGCAATTCACTTCTTGAGATGTAGTGTTCTCATCTCTGATCTCTAGATCCAGTATTTGAAGTCACTAAAGATCTAACTTGTATAGGAATAGAAGTAATTTCTGACTTTCCTCTTTCTTCTACTCCTACTGGTACTTGTTCTTTATGTTTTGAGTCAGGGGAAGATATTTTTAATCCTTCTTGATCCCCTGACTCTTTAGTTTTTTCTCCTAAATTTCCAGATTCTTGAGTTGTTCTTTCATGCTGCTCAGGTAAATCTGAATTTTCTTGTTTTTTCAATAAATCAGTTGAATTGTTGTTAGATCCTTCAGGATTAATTTGCAAAAGATCATTTCCTGTAGGTTTTTGTTTTTCACGATCTATAGAAATTTTTTGAGGATTTTTGAAATAGCTAACTAGTCCATAGCTGCCTGCGGCAGCTGTACTAGTAGTTCCAAACATTAAAGCTAACAGCTTTAATGCTGGAGCCATTATTTATTTATTGCCAATGACAGGCAATCAAAAATTTTTCATGATTACTTATTGCTTCATCATTTTGTTTGAAGCAAGTCAAGTTATCATTTGTATTTCAAGTAATTGCCTTACTAGAAGGCAAAGAATCTATAAACAAACCAAACTTTCTTAAAGAAGTTTTGATTTTTTCTTGATTTACCAACAATAAAACAGAAAGTTGTTTATCTGTTTTACTTTGTTTTTCTCAAGAGCCTCAAGAAGACAAATAATTACATTCTTTAACTACAGTTCTATCTGAACTAATTCCAAATCCTTTTATAAATTGCTGACAAATTGGATTACCTTGACTATTTTTTTCTCTCTTAATGTATTCAGCAATTACAGAGATAGGAGATTCTTCTTCATCTTTCTCAAACTCTCCTCCCCCACTTTCATCTCTGGAGATATAGTATTCTCACGCAGAATCTTTTTGGGATCCTTTATTTAGTGTCTCGGAGATACTTTCAGGAGAAGCAGATGAAATAATTCTTTGGTGATTTCCAGAATTTCTTTCTTCTCCATCTCTTAAGGAAGGTTCTGCTCTAGAAGAAGTGGAAGAAGTTCCAAAACTAATTTCTCTCGTTTGTCCCTTAGAATTTTGAGTACCTTTTTGTTCGAGAGTTACTCCACTTCTTTGAACATCTCCGAGAGGTTTTGGGGCAGACAAAGATTGAGAAGAAACAGACTTAGAACTTCCTTCAGGACCTTTTTTGAAATAACTAACTAGTCCATAGCTGCCTGCGGCAGCTGTACTAGTAGTTCCTAAAGTTAAGGCAGCAAGATAACTGCCTATTTTTAGAGCTGAAATACTACTCTAAATTCTTATTACTGACAAGTAATGAGAAATTTATTACTTTCATCATCTCCCCCTAAACTACCTGATTGTTTGCTACATACCAAGGAATCTTTGATTCATGTAGTCTTTTTTGTTGAAGCTAAATTTTCTCCATATAGTCCAAACTTTTCTAGAGTTTTTCTAACTATTTCTTTATCCACAAATAAAAGGTGAGAGAGCTTTTCATCTCTCTCCTTTTCTTTTTCTGATCATCAACTTCAAGAAGAGAGAACTTTACATTGTTCTTCTCCTTTCATTTGATTTCAGTTACTATTACCTTTCAGTAATCTCTGACAAGTTACTTCTTGCCCACTCTCTCTTTTTATGTATTCAGCTAAGAAAAAATCTCCATCTTCTACCTCATCATCTTCCAGAATTATTTCACTATTGTTTTTTCCTATATAGAACTTTCATTCCCCATCTTCAGGGGAATTTTGATCTAATAGTTTTGGAATAGCTTCTCTTCTAGTTGAAGAGTCATCAACTAATGAATGTGATGGTGTATTTCTTGAATCTTCTGATGTGGATCTAGTAGAGTGATTATTAATTTCAATTCCTAATTGTCCTGAAGATTGTTGTTGTGAAGGAGTTTGACCAGAATTTCTTGTTTCCGCTGAAACTGAAGTGGATTGAGTTTGAGAGCTTAGAGAGCGTGAAGATCCTTCCGGATTAGATGGGGAGGATGCGGAATTTGTTGTTTGTTCACCTTGAGTTTTTGGAGAATTTGAATTATTTTTGGAATCTTTTTTAAAGTAACTAAATAATCCATAGCTTCCTGCAGCAGCTGTACTAGTAGTCCCTACAGCTATGGCAGAAAAATAACCGACTAATTTTGCTGCAGCCAAAGACATAATTAACTACTTTTTTGAATACAGGTAATTAAGAATTTGGTCTCATTTCCTTTTTCTTTCTTACATTCCAAAGAATTATTAGTGTTTCATTTTTTACTTTTTGTAGAAGATAAAGATTCTGTTAAAAGACCAAACACTTCTAAAGCTTTTCTAATCTTTTCTTTATTTACAAAAAGCAAGGAGAAAAGATTTTCTCCTGATGAATTTCTACTATTCCATAAGCTAATTGAAGTTAATTGTTCGCATTCTTTCTGAACTGCATCACTTCAACTTATTCCTTCATTTCTAAAAGATTTCTTACACAATGGTTTGTCTCCAGATTTTGTGATGTATTCTGCGACAACAAGATCTTGGTTTTCTACTTCTTCCTCATCCTCGGCATAATTGCCGTTAGACAAATAAGTTTTTCATTCTCAATTATCGCTAGGATCTTCTTCTAAATATTCTTTTGCTTGCTGACTACTTCTTAAAACTTCAACTTCAGAAGAATCTCTATCACTTTTACCTTCGCTTGAAATAGATGAGCTCACGCTCGAAAAATCATTTCTTGCTTGAACTGATAGATTGTCTGTTTGCAAAGAAGTTCCTGAAAATTCTTGATGACCTTCTTGCAATCCTGACGATAGAGTTGTTGAATCTGCACTTCTGGTAGTTCTTTGTGAATGAGAAGATGAATGACTTAATTCATCATTATCTCTATGATTTTCAGGAGATGAACCACTACTCATTCCATCTCCAGAAACTTGTAAGGTTTTTGGAAGTCCTGAACTTAACGGAAAAGAATCATTTTTATTTTTGAAAAAACTAACTATTCCGTAGCTGCCTGCGGCAGCTGTACTAGTAGTGCCTACAGCTAGAGCGCAGATATAGCTAATTGCTTTGATGGCTGTTACAGCCATCTAAGTTAACTATTTCTTTCGCAAGTAATTAATACTTTGTTATCTGACTTTTCTTCTTTTTTGCAATTCAAAAAGCTTTCCGATCATTCTGTTGAGCCTCTACTAAATACTGAATCACTCTTTAAGTGATATTTTTGCGGTATCTCATTTTCTTTATTCTTATCAACTTCCAACCATATGAATGGTTGTTTCGTTTTTTCACTTCCTAACTTACTTGTAACTAAAGATTTGCAATCTTCTTCCGTAACTTGAGTTAAATTTTCCTGATTTTTGATTCATTTTTCGCATACTCATTTATCTGGAATAACTTCTTTTTGACCTTCTGTAACTCTTTGCTGAATATATAGAGCTACTAATTCTTCCCCATTATTAGTTATTTCAGAGTTTCTTGAATCTTGTGGTTTCTCTAAAGAAGTTGAACCAAAAGGAATTAATGAATATTTATTGGCCATATAGCCTCCGGTAGCTAATCCGCATATCGAAATTATCGGAATAGCTACTTTAGATAAAGTAGATAATCCAATCATTAGTCTTTGGTTTTGTTAACTAACCGGAGTTTCCTCCGATTTTTATTTCCCCTACAAGTTGTTTATTGTTTGAAGAATGTTGAACAAATGCCCCCCCCCGCATAAAAGAATTCAAGATTTTTATTTTTAAAAGGTTTTTGCTTTTCATTAAGCATTTATTTTTAATTATCTACTATCTCTGTATTTGCAGCTTACTATTATTTTCTCATTATCTATTTTGTCTTTCTTAACATTACAATCCATATTTTTAAAAATTCAATGATTAGTTTCCTCTCTAGGAACTGATAAATTGTTTGGTTTTTCTATATAAATTGTTCTTAAAAATTCTTCAGGTTTATTTCCTGAAGAATCAATTTTCAAAAACATATCAGGTTTTTCTTGTTCGAAATTATTTCAAACATTTTGAATTAATTTTCGACATTCTTCGGGATTTAAATTATTGTTTCTTTCATTTTCTTTTCCCTCTATTCATCTCTTGCAGGAAGGATAATCGTTTGTTCCTCAATTATCAATATGTTCCGCAATAACTCTAGATGAAGATGTTGATTTAAAGTTATTTACTTGTTTATGTTCTGGTGCACCTGATTCTCAATTTTCACTAATTCTCTTACTTTCGGGAATTGAGGTGGAACTGTCTGACTTGATTAATTTATCTTTCAGTAAATAACTAGTTGTTCCGACAATTCCTCCCACAGAAAAAATAGCCAAAGTTATTTTTGCTCAATTTACAGAACCAAACATTTTTTTGTATTCCTACTTTTCGTAAAGAAATAAGTTTAGAAAAAATTCTTTATCCAAAAAAATAAAAAATCTCTTCTCTAACATAAATATCTTTCTTTTTGGATTCTTTTGGCGACTCCTTATGAAAATTTCCTTATTAATGTTTTGGAAATTTTGTTTATGAAGGGTGGGAGAGGCTTCCCTCCCTTCTCTACTTATTTCTTTAAATAACTCTACTCTTAATATTTCCCTTTTCGCTAGTTTTTTCTTCACAAAGAACAATTATTTTTTCTCCATTAGATTCTTCTCAACCAGTTTTACAGAATTTTTTTCTTCCGAAAGTTAAACCATTTTTTAGTTTGCCAAAAAATTCTAAGTTATTTTCTATTCCATCTACTCCAAAGTAAAAACCTAAAGCATTGTAAGTTTCTTCTTTTTCAATTCTCAATAACATATCAGGTTTTTCCTCTTTTTTTCTATTTCAAATTCCTAAGAATTTATATTTACAGGGTCATCCCCAATCAGGGACACCCAAATCTTCTCCATATTTTTTACTATAACAACTCATTCATTCTTCCTCTTCTGTATCACTTTCTTCAACTTTTTTATAAAAAACTTCTGAAACTACTTTATTTGGATCAATTATTCGTTTTTTAGGTTCTTCTTGCGTGAGTGGAGCTTCTTGTTTTGTTCCTTCTGGCCCTTGAACGAGAGGCTTTAAATCTCTTGTTTCGGGAGTTTTATTTTGACTTTTTGATTGTCCAGAATCTTTCACTTCAACTTTGCTGTTATCACCTAAAAGTGCTATTAATCCGTAACTTCCTCCCCCAATAGTTCCTGCCAAAGATAAAAGAGGTATGGACAACTTTACTAAATTTGAAAAACTAAACATTTAGTTTCTTTGATTAATTGTTTTCTGAATTACAGAAAACAATTACTTTTCCATCTTCTAGCCTTTTACTTTGACAAGTTGTGTTATTGATTTTTAATCCTTTTTCTAATTCTTCATAAATTCTGGAAGAATCTTCTAATTTGAAATTTCTGAAATAAAACAGCAAAGTGTTGTGAACACTTTCTTTATTTATTTTCAAAAATATTTCCGGTTTCTCTTCTACCCTATTTTTTCAAATTCTTTTGAAAAAATTCTGACAATCAGTTCCGTAAAAATAATTACTAATACTTTGACCCTCCATTAATCTTTCGCAAGCTCATGAATAACCATCATCTTCTTCCCCCTTTTTCGGAATATAAACATATTCTGACATTAATTTGGGGGTTGAAGAAACTGATTTTGAAATTTGAGTCGTAACTTTTTCTGAAATTAAAGATTGATTTCTTGAGGGATCTCCAACACCTTCAGCACTTTTAATTTCGGTGGAATGAGACACTTCGGGAGAAATATTTTGTTTATCTTTAGTTTCAACAGTAGAAAGAACTTTGTTGTCACCGACAATAGAAACGAGTCCATAGATTCCTCCACCAAAAGTTCCACCAACTGACAAAAGGGTTGCTGACATTTTCAGCAAACTATTTAAGCCAATCATTTCTTAAAGGACTTAAACCTATCTAGATGTTTGTGATCCTTGTTTTTTCAAATTACAGAAAACAGTTAATCTTCCATTTTTTATTTCCTTACTTTGACAATTAGCTGAATTTAAGCTAACACCTTCTTTTAGTTTTTCAACCAATTGAGAATTATATTCAAAACTTGATGAGCCAAAATAAATCTCTAATATTTCTCGAACATAATCTTCCTCAATCTTGAAAAATGCTTCAGGCTCTTGTTCTCCCTTTTTTCTTCATTCTCTTCAAAGTTGGTTAAACCAACTTTTACAATTTCAACCTCAATTAGAAACATCACTTAAGTTTTGACCTTTTCTTCTCTTCTCACAACTCATTCATTCTGGATTATCTTCTCCTGAATCTTTATAGAAAATTTCAGCAATTTCTTGATTTTCTTTGATAACTTTCTTGGCTTTTAGTGCAGGATTTTCTGACATAGATTTAAAATTTACTTCTCCTGCCTGAGTTCCTTTTAACTCACTTAAAGGATTTCTATTGCCTGTCTCAGGAAAATTTAATTTTGAATCCTCTTTAATAACTTCATTTTGTTTACTTTCCATTCCAACTAGAGACAATATTCCATAACTACTACCTCCAATAGTTCCTCCGATAGAAAGCAAAGTTGTTGCTATTTTTGTTAATCCTGAAATACTCAAAGCCATTTTTTAAATTAATTAATTCTTAGTTAATTTATCTCCGCTAACCGCGGAGATTGAATTGCAAAATGCTATTATATTTCCATTTCCATCCTCTTTTTCACTTCTACAAAAATTACTTCCAAGATTTAATCCTTTTCCCAAACTATCCACAAAATTTGAAATATTTTTTATATTTGGGGAAGAATTCCCGAAATAATATCACAAAGCATCAAAAGCATTTTTCTTTGAAATATTCAAAAATATTTCAGGTTTTTCTTTATTGCCTAGTTCATTATTTTTTCAAATACCACTAAATCAAACTTGACATTCATAACCATATTTAGTGTTAGTGTTCCATTGATCTTTTTCTCTCTTTTCGCAAATAGAATAATTCTTACCTTCCTCATCTTTGTAAAAAATTTCTGAAGCAAATTTATCTTCTTTTTGAGTTAATTCTGAATTAAGTTCAGTATCTTTCTTTTTCATTTCTTTTGTGGTTGAAGATCCTGCAGAATTAACTTCTTCTTTTCCGGAAGAAATAACTTTTATTTCTTGTATTTTCTCTCCACCAACTAAAGAAGCTAAGCCATAACTTCCTCCTCCGAAAGAACCACTAAGAGAAACAAGAGTTAAAGCCATCTTGGTTCAACTATTAATACCTAACATTTTTAAGTTGTTTTTGTGATTGAATTACAGAATACAATAGTTGAACCATCTGATTCTTTTCATTCACTCTTACAAAAATTATTTCCAAGATTTAAACCGTTTTGCAATTTTTCTTCAATAGTTGAAGAATCTTCCATTTTTAGGAATTGATTGTAATAGTATCACATTGCATTAAAGATTTGTCCTTCAGAAATCTTCAATAATATTTCTGGCTTTTCTGAATTCTCTTTCTTATTCTTTCAAACATTGTTAAAGGAAGGCTTACAATCAAAACCTCAACGAATATCTCCGAAAGTTTGACCTTCTTTTAACATTTGGCAACCCATAATGCTTTCTTCTTCTTTTTCTTCTGAAAAATATTCTCATAGAACTGAAGGGGAAGTTTTAACTTGTTTTTGAGGTTGTGGTAATTCAGGATTGAAAGCTTTAACTGTCGATGGATTTGAAGTTTCCTTCAGTTTTTCCCCTAGTTTTTGAACGGAAATTACTCCTTCCGAATTATTATCTGAAATTTCTTGAACAACCTTTATTTCATTTCCGAATAAAGTTGTTAATCCATAAGCACTTCCCCCGAAGGTTCCCCCTAAAGAACACAGAGTTAATGCCATCTTAGTTAACCCCAAAACTCCTGTAGACATCCTTTAATTAATGTAAGGGCTTAAAAATCCCTCGCAACAATTAACTTATTTATTAATTGTTCTTTATTTCTTGTCAAAAAACTACTGTTTTTGCTCAGAAACATTTTTTGGATTACAAAATACAACAAGTTTTCCATTTTTTGGTTCTCCTTGACTTCTACAAAAACCTCTTTCAAAATTCACTCCATCTTTTAATTGTTCTATAAAGTTGTCATTAACACTTCTTTCACTTTCCCTTAAATAAAAGGACAAAGTTTCAAAAACTTTTTCCTCTTGAATTTTGAATATTCTTTGTGGAGCATCTTTTACTTGACCATTTCACAAACTCTCAAAAAATGACTTACATTCTTCTTCTCACATAAATTCCCCTATCATAGTCCCTCTTAATTTTTCGCAAGAAAGAGGATCTCTTTTATCCTTTTCTTCTTTAGAAATATAAGCGTATTCAGAAATTATTGAATTAGGAGAAATGGAATTTTTATCCTGCGTTGATCGAGAAGTTCTAGAAACTGTCTTTAAAGATTCTGAAGGAAGCTCTTGAGATGTATGGGAATTTTCGGAACTTAAAGAGTGAGCTTTCTCACTCTTATCAGTATTTCCTACATCACTTAAGTTAGCTTTTTGCTCTCTTTCTAGAAGAGTTAATAAACCAAAACTGCCCCCCCCCGAGAGTACCTCCCAAAGAAGCTAGTGAAAGAACAATCTTAGTTAATCCAAAAACTCCTGACATTTTTTAAATACTAAGAAAAAGGGCTTTATTAAGCCCTTTTAAACAACTAAATAAGTTTTTAGTTGATTTTTATTGTTACTAGAATTTTTCTGCAAATCTAATTAATACTGTTTTGTTCAGAAACTGTTTTAGGATTGCAAGTAACAATTAATTTTCCTTCTTTTTCTTCTGAACTCTTACATTCAATATCATCCTTAAGACTAATTCCTTTCTTTAATTCTTCTCTAAAATGTTCGCCATTCTTTCTTTCTCCTAAACCAAAGTAGTAATTTAATGTATTGAAAGCACCATCACCATTAATACTGAATATTCTTTGAGGAGCATTCTCTTTGTTTTCTTTTCAAATGTTTTTAAATAATCTCTCACACATTCAAGGCTCTACATAATCTGTAAATAATTGATTAGGTCTTAACTTATCGCAAGATAATTCAATTTCTCCATTTTTTCTTTCGACATAAACATATTCTGTATTTACTCAAGGTTTAGGGGAATCAACACTTCTTTTTTGTATTTTTCTTGTTTGTTCAACACCTTTAGTAATTGTTGAGGAGGAATTTTCAGAACCCAACTCTTTAGAAGGAATTTGTTCACTTCCGGAATTAGATGACTCCACTAAACTAGCTTTTTGGCTAGTTTGTTTTTCTCCTTCTAAAAGAGTCATTAATCCAAAACTTCCGCCCCCAAAAGTACCTCCTAGAGACAATAAAGAGAGAGCAACTTTAGTCAAACTAAAAACTCCAGTCATTATTCTATTGAGCTCTCACTAAGCTATCAAAGAAAGTATTTTGAGGATCACAAAATACAACTACTTTTCCGTCCTTTTTCCCTTGACTCTTACAAGTCAAATTACCAAGTTTTAAACCGCTTTCCAAATCACTCTTAAAACTCTCATCATCACTTCTACCATTTACTCCCACATAATAAGCTAAAGTGTTGAATACCTTATCTTCTTGAATTTTGAAAAGTCTTTGTGGAGCTTCAGCTTCTTGTCCTGTTCACATACTCTTAAATAAATTTCTACATCATGATTCATAAAATCACATCCCTTCACCTTCCATTTTTGCCTTAAGTCTTTCGCATGATAATGAAGTTCCTCTATTTTCTTTCTCTACATAAGCATATTCAGCAATTATTGAGTCAGGAGAAATATTTTTTCTTGTTTCAGTTGATCTAATTGTTCTAGTTTTTGAAGATTGTTCCTGATTTTCTTGAGAATTTTCTACTTTAGGAGATGTCAAGTTCCCTTGCGGGGAACTTTCTACTCCTGAAGCTACTAAATTATTTTGTGTTGGGTTATTTTCAGCACTTTTAAATGTGTTTGCATTACTTTCTTTATCTAAAAGACTTAAAAGTCCGAAACTCCCCCCCCGAAGGCTCCACCCAAGGATAGAAGAGACATAGACATTTTTGCTATTCCTAACAAATTAAACATTTCTTAGGAAATTATATACAAATACCCTAATTTTTCTCAGAACAACTAACTATTATTTGTTGTTCTGAATCTTTTCTTTTAGAACAAATTAAGTTTTTGTGATCATAATTCTTTTGCTCTCAACTTCCTTTATTTAAATTTCCCTCCTCTCAACCACTAGATATGAAGAAAACTTTTAATACTTTGGAAACATTTTCTTCATTTTGAGCTTTTACTCAAACTCTAGGATTCTTTTGTTTTTCCTGTTCATTCCAATGTTTGGAAGTTATATTTTCGCAATTCACATTTTCTGATACTTTTCCCTCTTTTATTGTTGAACAACTTTTAATTTCTTTTTCTTGAACTAAAGTGGTTATTAGATAATCAGCAGTTAAAGAGGGATCCAAACTTATTGATGATTCTCTACTCCCTGTGATTACTGTAACTTCTGGATTTTGTTCTTTTATTTCTGAAACATCTATTTTGGGAGTGACATTCCCATTTCCCCTTAAACTTTCATCATTTCCTTCATTATGATTGGGTTTACTTAATTCATTTTTTGGAAATTTATTTCCAAAAAATTCATTACTGAAAAAATAAGTTCCACTAGCAACACCACTTATTGTTAGGGCAGATAATCCTAATTTAGTTCAAAAAGAAATTCCTAACACTTTTTATTAACTAAGACTTTGAGAATTACAAGTCACAATTATTTTTCCTTCTTGTACTTTTAAATCGCTTGTACATATTTTCTCATCAATTAATAATCCTGATTTCAGATTTTCTTTCAATTTTTCAGAATCATTTATTTCTGAAGGTATAGGAAGTTTTCCTTTAAAAACATTTCAAAGATACTCTTCACTAATTCTCATTAATAGTTCTGGTCTTTTTTCTTGCCTTTCTCCCCAGATACTATTGAAAAGATTTTTGCAATCTTCATTGGAAAAATAATCTCCAGATGAACTATTTTCCAAAACTATCCGATCACAAGTTAAATCGGAATCTCCCCCACTTCAGCTATAAATGTTTTCGGCAATTACATTAGGTTGTTTTGGAAAATGAGCTCCTGATTGTTCTGGTACGCCAACTCGATCATCTTCTTCTCTTCGATCTTCTTGAACTAATAAATCAGGAGATTCCTCTTTATTTCCGATAAATGGATTTTGTGTCTCATTAGGTTGTTTTTCCGGAAGTAAATTAAGAATTCCACTTTCCCCTACAGAATCTGAAGCTTCAGGCTCATTATTCTCTGAAGGACTATTATTTTCTGCTTTATCTTCATTCAAAGGCTTTTGAGAATCAGAAGCATCATCATTCCTTCCATTCGAAAAACTAGAAGTTGGTTTTTGATCTACTGAAGAATTTTGCGTAATCAAATCATTTCCAAAATAATAGGTTCCACTAGCTGCACCTCCCAAAGCTAATAGAGTTACTCCAATTTTTGTTCATGCAGCTATACTTAACATTCTTTCTTAAAAAGAGCTTTGCAGCTCTTTTAAGACAATCAAATTATTTTCTGGGGGTTTGTTCGGTAATGTTATTTGTTACTTCTTTTTCGCATAAAACAACTACTTTATTTTCCATTTTTAAATCTTCCTTGCTTTTACATTGTTTTCCGTGAAATGATATTCCAGCTTTTAAACCTTCTTTCAATTTATATGAATAATTTTCATTTAAAGGAGGATTAATTCCTCCTCCAAAAATTTCTTTTAAATATTTCTCCCCAACTATTACCAATATCTTTGTTTTCTTTTCTTCTTCATTATCTTTTCAAATTCTTTCAGCTAATCCCTTACATTCTTCGCTCGTTAAATTAACTGCTTTACTTTTTCCTTCTAATACTCTAGAGCAAGTTGCACTAGAGTTATCACTATTTCAGTTATAGATATATTCAGCGATAATTTCGGAAGAACTTTCTTCTACTTTTTCCAATGTCTCGTCTACTCTCTTATTAAAAATTGCTTTCAAATTATCTCTAAATAAATAACTTCCTCCAACAACACCTCCCGCTAGGGAGGTAATAAGTAAAGCTGTTTTAGCTCACATTAAGGATATTGAGAATTATTCGAAAGATCGGTAGGAGTTAAATTTTTATCACAAGACAAAGTAATATGATCTTTTTCTTCTCCTAGTAAATTGCACTTATGAGAATCTTTAGTTATTTTCACTACATTTTCGCCACTATCACTAATTTCGAAAGAAGAATAAACTTTTTCCCCAAAAATATCTTTTAGATGTTTTTTATTAACTTTCACTAATATTTCTGGTCTTTGTTCAATTGATTGTTTTTTTCACATATTGCTCAACAAGTTTTGACAATCCTTTTCATTTAGCTTCACTGCTGAAGCTTTTTTCTCTAATATTTGCTCGCAAGTAACTTTAGAATCATTCTCTTTGTTTCCATAAACATATTCGACAATTACTTTTGGAGAGCTAGTTCCAATTCATTTTGAAATTTGACTCTGAACAGCATCCCTCAAATTATCTCTGAAAAAATAACCACTACCAGCTAATCCTCCTAAAGAAGTAGCTACTAAAGCTACTTTAGTGATTACAGAAACTCCCATAATCTTCTAACTTGAAGGGATTTGAATAGTTTCTTGCGTTTCGCATGTCACAATAATTTTTCCATCATTTGCCACTAGATCACTCTTACATATTTTTTTGGAATTTTCAATTAATAATCCTTTCTTTAAACCTTCTCTCATTCTGAAAGAAAAATTATCTCTTGAGGGTGAATTAAATTCTCCTCTAAAAATATTTTCTAGATATTTTTCATTAACCCTTACCAAAACATCTGTTTTATTTTCACTTTCTTTTGATTTATTTTTCCAAAGACCTGAATATTTCTCGCATTCTTTAGGAGTTAATTTGATTGTTGAAGCTTTCTTTTTAGATAATTGTTCACAAAAAATTTGTTCAGAATTATTGTCTTTTTTATAGATATATTCTGCAATCACATCTTTTGAAACTTTCACATCTTCATGTCCAGATAATCTGGCTATTGTTCCTCTCAATTCATCTCTGAAGAAATAACTAACTCCAGTCAATCCTCCTATAGAAGTAGCTGCTAAAGCTACTTTAGCTATAGTAGTTAATCCAGACATTTCTTATTTACAGAACACAACTATTTTGTTATCTACTAAGTTTTCTTTACTATTGCAAGTCAAATTGTCAATTTTGAAATTCTTTTTCAAATCTAGAGAGTTTTGTTTTCCTGCTCCATTTTGTTGCCCTGATGTTCCTTGTGTTTGACTTGTTCCAGAACTAGCTTGATTATTTTCGTTTTTGGAAGAAAATAGAGATTGCAAGATCTCTGAAGAATTTTCTGATTCAACTATTATTAGCTTTTTAGTTTCAGTTTCTGAAGATCTTCTTTGGAGGCTCTCAAAAAGACTCTTACATTTAGGTTCATCTAAATAACTTTCTCATTTAATTCCATCTTCTCAACGTTCACAAACTAATTTCTGGGAACCATTATTTTCTTTTTCAATCTTTACGGCAACTTGTTCCCCTATATCTACTTTTTTCCAATAATTCAATAATGTATACCCACCTCCACCAGCAACAACCAATCCCCCTACCACAAAAGGAATTAAACAGTTGTGAAAGCCTATTGTCATTTTTTAACTATTAATCTAAAAAGTTTTCAGAGAACAGTAAATAATTGCTTTTTCATCTCCTTTTAATTCATCACATTTACACAACTTCCCATCAATCATCACTCCAACCTTTAAGTTTTCTTTTAACTTGGAATATTCGCTATCAGTATTATTGCTACTTCCCTGTTCATTAGATGTTGTAGTCGATTGAGAATAAAACCTTTCCTTAAGAGCAGCTTCTAATTTTGTTTTCTCAACTTTTATTAGTAGTTTTGGCTTTTCATCAAGATGACCTTTTAACATATTGTTAAATCAACTTTCACAATTACTAATTAAGGAATTGTGATTAACAACTTTTCCTTCCACTAATTTTTTGCAAACTAATAAAGTTTCATTTTTATCTCTGTCATAAACATATTCAGCCATTACATCATCTGAATCTTGTATATTCTCATAGCCAGCTAATCTATTAATTTGTTTTTGAATTACTCCTTTTAACTCATTTTTGAAGAAATAACTTCCTCCAACTAATCCTCCCAAGGAGGTAGCCACTACAGCTATTTTTGTTATTGTGGAGATCCCAGCCATTCTTTAACTAACTACAAAATACAACTGTTTTTCCAGAAATTAAGTTTTCTTTACTCTTGCAAGTCATACTGCTAATTTTTAAACTTTTTTCTCCTTGCCCATTTGTTACTCCTTGTTGACTTTGTGTATTTTGACTATTTTCTCCATTCTTGACTGAGAAAAGATATTCTAGAACCTCCTTAGAATTCTTTGACTCAATTATTAATAATTGTTTGGTATTGTTTTCTCCAGCCTTCTTTTGAAGGCTTTCGAAAAGATTTTTACATTTAGGTTCTCCTAGATAATTGCTTCAAATATAACCATCTTCTCACTTTTCACAAGTTAATTGTTGATTTGAATCTCCCTTCTTTTCAATTTTTAAAGCAATTTCATCTCCCAATTCATTCTTCTTTAAGTAATTCATAATTGTGTAACCGCCCCCCCCAGCAACAACTAATCCTCCCAATACAAATGGAAACAAGTAGCTTTGAAAACCCATTGCCATTACTTAATTACTTGAAAACAATTTTATGAACAACTAACAATAATTTCTTTAGATTCTCCTGAATTTAAAGAAATATTTTGCTCTCTTTTTGAGCAAGTTAATGTCTCTCATTGTGAACTAACTTGTAATTTCTCTTCACCATTAAATCAATTATTGAAAGTTGCAAATCCCTTTAATACTGTTTTCAAGTGCTCTTCATTCTTTGACTTAATTCATACTTTTGATTTCTTTTCTTCTTCCCTTGAATCTAAATTTTTTGAAACTCACTCTTTACTTTGTTCATTACCTATATCTGTACCTACACCTTTTTCAACTTTTATGCAAAATTTATCTATCCCTTCTGTCCATGAGTTACCTCCTGCAGAAATTATTAGTTCTGCAAACACTTCAGGATCTGGTTTTTTATCACTTCCAAATTCATATCTAGTTTCTAATCTTCCACTTACGATTGAATCGGGTGTAGAGCGATCACTTTTTCCTGATTCAGAGGAAGAAGCTTTATCATCATCCGGAGATTTTGTTATTTCTTTAGGATGATGTTCTTCATCATCTTCTTTTTTGGTACTTTCAGGAACTAAAGATTTATGAGTGGTTTCTAAGTTTTTACTTTCATCTATTGGAAGAGATGGAACGACTTTAGAAGGATCATTCTTTGCGGGGAGAGAATCTTTAACACTCAACAAATTACTTCCCAAAAAATAACTACCACCAACAACACTTCCTAAAGAAAAAATAGCAGTTGCTATTTTTGCTGATCCCAACATCTCTTAAATCATTAAGTTAATAGCACTTTACTATTGTTTTCCCATTTCATGAATTTCCATCACTCTTACATTTCATTTTTCCAACTTGAACTTCATTCTTAAATTGCTCTTCCACTTGACTAAAGTTGCTTATCGGAAAAGACAGAGAAAAAAGACTATATAGAGCATATCCCAATTTATCTGAATCAGCCCTTACCAAACCTTTAAGTTGTTTACTATCCGAACTATTTGTTCATCACTTTTCTTTTAATTTTTGACATTTATTTTCATCGTTCAAGGCATATCATATTGGAAATTCTTCACTTAACAATTGAGAACACATAAACTTATCCCCCTCTTCTTGTTGCTTGTAAATAAATTCTCCAATTGATTTAGGGAAAATTTCTTCATCATTTTTTCTTAAATAATTTATTAAACCATAACCACCACTTACACCTCCTAGAGAAAAAATAGCTATTGCTATTTTTGCTAAGGTAGAAGTTCCCATATTTTCTCTAAAGAGCCTTACGGCTCTTGAAACTAATTTGTATTATTTTGAAGGCATTTAACAATAATATTTCCTTTTTCTTCCGAGTCTTTTCTTTTACATGTCATTTTTCCTATCTTTATTCCTTCTTTAATTCCTCTTTGAACATCTGAAGAATTTTTTATCTCTGGAGGCAAAGAAAAAGAACCTCTCAAAACTTTTTCTAAATTTTCTGATTTAACAACTATTAATTGTTTAAGGTAATCAACTAAGTTTTTGTTTCAAAAATCTTGTATCATTTGCTGGCAATCCTGTCCGTATTTAATTTCATTCCTTAATGCTCTTTTTTCAAAAGTTATGTGTTCACAAATTAATTGATCTCCATTAGTCTCTTTATAGATGTATCTTGCAATCACATTGTCAGGTAACTGGCTCTTTTTCGTGATTTCATTTTTTTGAGTCTCAGGTCCATTGTTTAAATAAGTTACTAAACCATAACCACCTCCACCCACTGCAACTGCTCCTCCAACTACTAAAGGGATTAGGTAACTGCCGCTAACCATATTATTTATTAATTACTAATAGTTTTTGGTGAGCAATTCACTGAAACTTCTCTATCTCAAAAAGTACTTTTTTCCTCTAAGTTGCAAGTTAATGGTTTGAAAAGAAAATTTGATTCTAATGTTTTGTTATCTCCTTCAAATCACTTTTTATCTGTAGATGTCAGGGACAGTGCTTCAAAAATTTTTCTAACGCTAGTTTTGTCTTTGGCTTTTATTCATACTTTTGTATTTTTTCCATCTTTTATTAATGAATTACTTGAAGCCATACTATCACAATTTTCTTTGTTTTGAATAGTTCCTATTCCCCTTTCTATCTTTACGCAAGATTTCTCTACTTCTGAGTTAGAAGATGACTTTTCAAAGAAAAATACATATTCTCCCTTCAAACTTTCATCTTTTCCTTCTTTATTCAAGAAAGTTAAAGATTCATTAGATGAAGAGATAATTCAAGTTGGCTTATAGTTAGTTTCTATCCCTCTAAGCTTTTGAATTCCATTAATTAATTGATCTTTGAAAATATAACCCCCTCCGCCTGCAATTCCCCCTAAAGAAACAACTACCACAGCTAATTTAGCTAATGTAGTTGAATTGAACATTCTCTAAAAAATTATTCTGAATTTAATTTTTTAAAGCAACTAACAACTATCTCGGAATTTTCTACATGAGAATTGAATTTACAACTAAATTTGTCATATAAAAGATTTACCTCAAAATCATTTTCTAAAGATATGTTGTTGTTGCTGGGATCTAAAGTTTCGAATATTTTTTTAACATGATTTTTTTCTTTAACTTTCATTCATATTTTTTCTTGACCCTGCTCTACATTTTTTAGATATTGAGAAACCATATTTTTACATTTTTCTAGATCTTCTAATTCTTTTCCAATTCCTTCTGTCGCGACAACACATATACTTTCTCCTTCTGAATTTATTTTCGGGAAAATAAGTTCTCCATTTACATTTCCTCCAAATTGGTAATTGGAATCCCTTCTTCCACTAGAAAATTCACCAGATTGTGAATGATTTGCAAGAGACGGTGTTGAACTTACTGAATCCAAAGATAATGGCTCTTGTTTTTGGGAATCAGGTTCAGTTATTTCTGTTCCTACTTGTAAATCTTTTTGATCTCCCGAAGAATCTGAAATAGTAGATTGTTCATGTGTTCCGCCATCTTCAGAAGTAATAACTTCTGCATCTCTATTAGTTTCTGGAGATTCTTGTAAATTAGTTGCTTGAACTCCGACATTTTCAGAAGTTGATGTCACGGAAGAACTGTCTTCAGGTTTTTGATTTGTTTCATCGCCACTCATCCCTTCTACAGAAGATTGCTCAGGACTAGTTGGTGAATTTTCTACTCCTTCATTGCCAGAATCTGAATTCTTGGAAACTGTATCTGAAATTTCCTTTCCAGTTGAACTATCTAATTTATTTTCAGAATCTCTATCATCAGAATTTTTTCCTGAATCATCTTTATTGCTTAAAGAATCATCATTTCCCCCTAAAGAAGTGGAGAAATCTGAATTACCTCTTCCGACTAAATTCCCTCGGAAATAATAAGTTCCTCCAGCAGCCCCTCCTAAAGTAAACAAAGCTAAAGCTAGTTTTATTCACGTAGCTATTCCAAACATTTTCTAAAAGGAACTTAAGTTCCTTAAACTAACCTATTTAACTTCTGCTTTTTACTAATTCTCGTAGACAAATTACATATATTATAGAAAACATTATTTTTCCCTAAAATAGGGAAAAATTATAAACCATATAAGTGTGTTACCTCTAACAGAGGAACTAGGCCCTCAAATATACTTAAAAATATTTTTGTCATAGTTTTTTATGCCTATGTGTAAGTGTGCTATAAAGTTACTTTCCTCTCTAACTTTGGGAGGATGTTCTTCTGGAAGTACTTTCTATGTAATTAAGACTGCTGTTCTAGGCGATCAAGTAAAAGAAACAAGAATGAAATTTACTGAATCTAACTATTCCAATTCTGTGTCAACTGAATCTCTAACAAAAAATGTTTCTTCTGTTGTTGTTGCTAGACCTATAGAACAAGAACAAAGAAAGAGAGAGGAAACCACTACAACTTCAGTTACTTGGGGGGGGCATTTATCTAATAAAGAAAATACTTCTACTTATGAAGAAGTTGTTAAAAAACAACAACCAGAAGAGGAAGAAAGAAGAGAAATGGTTATTAGATGAGATGATGAAAGAACAGAAACTATTTCTTCAAGAAACAAATCAGTTAGATCTGAAGAAAGCATCACCTTAATAAAGCAAGATTCTTCTCGAACCGAAAAGGTTGAGAAGGAGCTAAAAGTAAAAGAACCTGAAACCACACAAACTCAAACACTAGAAAATTCCCCTAGAGAAGAAGAAAGAGAACTAAAGATTAAGGAAGGAACTGAAAGGGTTTCTTCGAGAATAACAACACTTTCAGAAAAGAATGAATCCCAAATTATTGAGGTTCAAGAAAGTGTAAGTGTGGAGATTCAAAAAGGGATAAGACAAGCAGAGCTGCTTGATTTATCAAATATTTATGACCAAAAACCAGAAGTTATCTCAAATTTAGTCAATAATAATGAAGCAGTAATTATTCTTGATGGAAATAGCATTGAAGAAGACTCAAGCTTAGTTGAAAATAATGAAACAGGAATTATTCTTGAGGGAAAAGAAAATCCTGAAGAAACAGCAGATTCCGAAAAAGTAACTCTTCCTCCTCAAGTAAAAACTGTTTCCTATGAGGAAGCAGTTAGAGAGGAGAAAACTAGAAGATTAGAAAAAAATCTAGAACTTCTTCGAAAAGTGAGACAACAACAAACTAAAAATACTGATATTCCGGCAACTTATCTAGAGGCTGCTTCTAGAAAATCTAGGAGATCCAAAAAGCTTGAACAACCAAAATCAACAGTAATTGTTCAAACTAATAGTTCTCAAACACCAGAAAAACAATTACTAACCGTTACAACAGTTAACGGAAATACTACATTCACCCAAAAAATTGAAGTTGAAAAACCAAAAGCAATAAAAGTTAAGAGATTAGAAGAAATTCTAGAACTTCTCAAGAAAGCAGGACAACAACAAACTAAAAGGGCTGTTATTCCGGAAGCTTATTTAAAAGCTGCTTCTAAAGGAACTAGAAAGCTTGTTCTGCAAGAATATTTGTTAAATCCCATTTCAGGCTCTAAATGTACAAATGTTTTTGCCCTAAACAATAAGACTTTTAAAGAGGACTGCAAAGAAGAACCTGAATTAATGAAAAAAATTAAGAATGATCTAAAGGTTTGAGAAGAAAAACTAATGATAATTGGTGAAAATAAGGAATTAATTTATGATATTTCTGGTCAAACAACAGAAGTTTCTGAAAATGGCCAAAAATTAAATACCACTTATATATGTGGGAAGATAAGACCATTAGAAGAGAGTGGAGGAAAAAAATTATATAGATTCTGCTCAAGAATAAGTGTTGAGTGAATAAAGAATAGATTAAAAGAAGGAAATTACAATTATTCGGCTTCCCATACAAGTCCTTCTAAAAATATAGGGTTAAAGGGAAGTAGAACAACACAAACTAACGGTAATCAACGACAACAACAAAAAAGTGTTCCGAAGAAACAATTAACACAAAAAGATCATGAATCATCTAATTGGTGGACTAAGATTTACACACCTGCTTGATGAGAACAACAAAAACAAAAATATGCGAATAGATCATATTCCCAAACACATTCTTCTCCGTCAAATAATAGAGGAAGATGTGGAAGAAACTTATACTGTGGAGTTGAAAGGGGGAGAAGATGTGGATATGGTTGACGACTATATAATCACTACTTTCACTAGAAAAACGTAACGGAAACAGATAAAGGGGAAACTCTCCCCTTTATCTACCCTTAACTAAAGTTTTTTAACTTTTTGAAATTACTTATCTTTCTACCTTAATGTATTTATTTAGTAATTTAAAAAGATCACTCTCAAGATCATCTTTCTCTGACATTAAATAGTCTTTTCTATTTAAAAAGTTATAGATGATCTTGAAAAAAGAAAATTTATTTCTTATTTCTTCAGTAAGTTCATGAGAAAAGAAACTTTTAAAAATATTTGAAAGTTGCTCATAATAATCATTAAAAGCTTCTTTACTTTCAATATCTGACAATAATTTCTTTTTATATTCCAATAACATTTCTCTTCTTTTATTAACTTTCTCTTCAGATTCAAATTTCTTAAGAGAAATAGATAAATAAGAGAAAATGTTTTCTATTCCTCGAATATAAGTATTTATTTTTCCAATTATTTGGGGAGTTAAGGAAATATCCCCAAAAGAAATTCTTTTAGAAGAATATAAATTACTAATAGCTCCTCTAATTCCTGAGCAATTATCGAAATAATCGATAATTACTCCTTCTTCTTTTCCTTCATCTTTACTAGTAGGCAAAGATACTACTTGCATTAATTCTCTTTCATTTAAAAAAGGCTTATCTATAAAGACAAAATTTAATTCTTTTATGTCAAATCCACTTGGTCAAGTGGATGTAGTAAAAACAACTTTTAAATTATCTTTTTTACTCTTAAATTTCTTTAAGAGTTTTTCTGAAGATATTACTTTAGGTATTTCAACTTTGATCCCATAATAGTCATATATATTCTTTGCTTTAAGTCCATAAGTGTTTGAGATGATTTCCATTTCAAACTTTTTCATTAATTTGATTTGCTCTTCAATCTTTTTTCTTTTTTCATTGCCAACAAATTGTTGAAGTGTTTTAGTTAATTTCTTTATCTCTTCATTTCAATATTCTCTAATGAAGTGTCTCATTAGCAAACAAGCTTTGCTATTGAAGCAAATATAAATTCCTTTTCCTTGTTTCAAATTATTTGAGAAGAAATGAACAAAATCTTGAGCATTTCTTCTCAATCTATCCTCTACCATCATCAAGTGTTCAATTTTTAAATATTCTTCAGGTAATTTTTCTTTAGTCATTTCAAAAAAATCCTCTTTAATTGAGGATTTTTCTAATAACTTAATCTTGCAGGCTCTATTTTCGTAAGCTAAAGGTAAAGCTATTCCATCTACAATAGCTTTACCTAATTCATAAATTGAGATATATTCCCCGAAATATCTAACTACTTTAGTGTCTCCCCTGACTAGGGGAGTACTACTAAATCCTATTCTTGCAGAATTAGGAAATACTTTTACAAGTCCCTCAAATTTTGAATTATCAAAAATTCTGCAAGCTTCATTAACAATAATTAATGTATTTTTATTGTTTATCTCTGGCAGAGATACTCCATAAAACTTGTGAATTAAGCAAAAAAGATAACTCTTTTTGCTTAATAATTTTCCTTTTAGTTCTTCTTTTCTATTTACTAGGTAATCTTTGTCTTTCTTTAAGACATTGCAATCTATAAAAAGTTCATAAAGTTCTTCCTCTAAGAACTCTCTATCAGAAATAAATAAAAAAGAAGGGGATTCCTTTGCCTTTCTTTTTATTTTTTCGGCCAAAAATAATATTGAATATTTTTTTCCACTACCTCTAGTGTGGTAAAAAATACCTAATTTACCTTTATTCTTTTCTTTATTTATATAGCTTTCAAAAGCTAAATTTACTCCCAAAAATTGATGATTTTGTACCATGATTTTTTTGAGCTTTCCCTTCTCTTTAGGGAAAATAATGAAATTTTCAAGTAAATCTAAAAAATTATTTTTATTGCAAGTTCCTTGCAAAAAAATTTCAATATTGTTGTTAGATTTTTCTTCTTCCCTCAATCTAGTTCAATTTCTATATGAACTAAATTCTTCCCCAATAGTACCTATTTTTGACTCATTTCCGTTAGTCAAAATACAAAAAGAGTTATAAGAGAAAAGATCAGGAGAATCTTTTAGATTCTCTTTGTAACTTTTTATGAACTTTTCTTCAAAAGAATTAAGAGATTCACTTACTAAAAAAATGAAAAGTAATGGTATTCCATTTGCAAATCCAACAAAGTTAGATGTTTTTGAATCTTTATTTTTAAGAGAAAAATCAGAAACAAGAGTAAATAAATTGTTTTCTGGATTTTCAAAGTCAATTAATTTAATTACTTTCTTTTTTTCATCTTTTTTAGAGATGATTTGAATACCATCTCTAATTAATAAATATTTAGATTTATTGACTCTTAAATCAAATTCTTTAGAAATGTCTTTCTTTAGTAACTCCTTAACTTCTTCTATTTCCGAAGAAGATATTTCTGAATTTATTTTTTTGAGAGAAGAGTTGAACTCTCTATCAAAAATAGATCCTTTTAAGCTACCATTTGCATAAATTTCTGAAAAATTTTCAATTTTTCAACTTAATTGTTTTTGGAAAATATTTAAGATATTTTTCTTAATCATTTACTATTTTTCCGAAAAAGTTAATACCAATTTTTAATTAAAAGGAGAAGCTAAACAATAATGATTTTTTAGAGTTTTTCTAAATTTTTCCCCGTTGGGGAAAAGATAGAAAAACTAACTAAAAATTTGGGTTAATTAGATTTTTCTGCGCAACTAACAATAAATTCTTTTGATTCTGAATTATTTTCGGGTTTTTTTGTTAGAGTGCAAGTAAAGGTTTTATAAAAGAATTCGACATCCAAAGTGTTTTTTTCTTCACCTTCAAATCATTTGTCATTTCTAGATGTAATTGTTAATTTTTCAAAAATTTTTTTAACATGTTCTTTTTCTTTAACTTTTACTCATATTTTTGAATTTTCTGAATGAAAATTTTCGCAATTTGGTTGTTCTATTCCTGAACCATTTTCTATCTTTAAACAAATTTTTTCCTCCGAATTTTCTTCTACAGAATTTTTAGGAAAAATAACTTCTCCAGTTATTCCTTCTTCAAAGCTATAACCTGTATTTTCTCTACCACTTAAATATGTTCTTGCAGAAGCTTGAGGATCATCTCCTTGAACTGAAATTCCTTCATTTCTTTCATTTTCTGAAGATAAATTGTCATTGTTATCTGTGGAGGTTGTTTCATGAAGTTCTTTACTTTCAGGATTGTTTTGAGTAGTTACTGTAGACTCTTGAATCCGAGTCAAAGTAATGCTTTTACTTTCTTCACCAACTTCATGATTTGCTCCTCTATTTTCTAAATCTCCTTTAACTTCTTTAGGATCTGTGACAGAAGGAATACTATTTTCTGCATTTGTTGTCAATGATGTATTCGAAGAGTCCCCCTCTACTTTTTCAGTTAATTGTTTTTCTTCAGATTTTTCTTCTTTTAAAGTATCTTTCCCGACTGAAGAATCTGAATTTCCAGAACTAACTTCACTCACACTACCTTGTTCTGTTCTTTCAGAATGATCATCACCTTGTTGTATTGAAGCGCTTTTTTCTTGAATGGATCCACCTTCTTTTTTCAAAAAATCACTTCCAAACACATAACTTCCTCCAGCAACTCCTCCCAAAGAAAAAATAACTAAACCCAGTTTAGCTCAAGTAGCTAAACCAAACATTTAATTAGATTGTTGCTTCAACTCTTACATCTGATTTTGGAGAACAATTAACGATAAATTCAGAGTTACTTTTTTCAGTTAATTTGCAAGTTAATTGTCCATAATGAAAATTCACATTTACAGGATTCTTACTATCTTCTCACTTAAATTCTGGATTTGAATCTTTCAATAAACCTTCTAGAACTTTTTCTGCACTATTTTTATTTCCAGACTTTATTCATATTCTTGTTTTATTACTTTCTTCATCTTTTAGATTTTCAGTTACAAATTTATTGCAATCTTCTGATTGCTTTTGTTCTTCTTCCTCTCCTCCATTAACTTTTACGCAAATTCTTTTATTTTCTGATTCATCTCCGCCCATAGAGAGAACATATTCTGCAGAAACTGAAGTATCTTTCTCTCCATTATTACCAAATATTCTTCTTTGACTAGTTCTTCCGCTTGATCCACTAACCACTGGATCTCTAACTTCAACTCTTTGAGTATCACTATTATGTCCTTCTAATGATTGTTGGATTTCAGAAGTTCCTTTTTTCCCATCTTCTGTTAAATTGGTCGATCTTTCATCATCACTTACTGATAGAGTTTGTTCAGGTAATTCAGAAGATTTCATTCCTGATTGTTCTAATTCTGTAACTTCATTTCCATCAGAATTGTGATTATTATCTGAAACTCCTAAATTATTTGAATCTACCCCTGAAGGGTGCGATAAATCTTGTTTTTCTTTTGGAACAGTGATTTCTGGGCCGCTAGATAAATGAGAAGTATCTTTTTCTTTAGGCTCTCCCAGAAAAGAATTTCCCTGTAAATTTTCATCTTTCTTCTCTTCATCAGTATCTGCAGAAGTAGAAGAATTAGGGTTACCTTTTACACTTGTATCTTCTTTATTCCCTTCTTCTCCTGAAGAGCTTTGAATATTTTTATTTCCACTTAAATTACCTCCAAAATAATAAGTTCCTCCAGCTGCACTACCCAATGAAAAAATAACTAAACCCAACTTAGCTCAGGTAGCTGCTCCTAACATTTTTTAACTTTTAAGTCTCTAAAGTTCTTGTAACACTAGAACAATTTATAAGAATTCTCCCTTCATCTATATTTCCTTTTTCCAAACATGACATTTCACCGCCATTAATTCTTAATCCTGTCTTTAATTCTTTACTAATATCTGTAGTTTCTTTAGTCATCAATGATTCATCAAGTCGAACTAATACGTTAACTAATTTTTCTCCCTTTACAACTAATATCTTTTCAGGTTTTTCTTCTCTATTTTTTCAAACACTATTAAATAGAGATTCGCACTCATTACTCTCTAAAGTTTCTTGATTATTTGAGCCAAACTCATATCATCGATCACAAGTTAATTCCTTTTTCCCTCCTTCTTTTTCTCAATAATTAATTGTTTCTGCAATAATTTTTCGAGAACTAACTGTTTCTCTTTCTTCTCTAGTAATTACATCTACTTGTTCTGTCTGTTCACTTAAATCTTGTGAAACAAAAGAATCTACTAGAGGTTCCTGCAAAATATTTTCTGAATTTAAAGAAGAATCTTTAGGGACTCCCTGTAATTCTTTTTGAGGATTCAAACCTTTTTCATCGTTCTTAATTCCTTCTTCTGGATTCATTTTTAGTGACATCTCATTATCTCTTTGATTTGGTGAACTTGCTGAATGATTTTCAGAATAATTATCTGAACTATTTTTAATTAAGTAAGTTCCTCCTGCAGCTCCTCCAAAGGAGACTGCAGCCAGAACTATTTTGACTCAGGCAGAAGCCGTAAACATTCCTTAACTAAATTGGAAGTTGACGAAGAACTTCTAAGTCAGGCTCTAATGACTGTTGATTTTCTTCAGAAAAGCAAGCAATAATAATTCTTCCATCCTCAAGATTTCCCTTATTCTTGCACACCATATCATTAACTTTCAATCCTTCGGATTTACTTAATGATTCTTCAATTGTTGAAGAAATCTGCAAACTATCTCCAAACAAATTACTACTCAATTGTTCCTTTGTAACTAATATCAAACTTTTTGGTTTTTGTCCTAATTTATCTTTTCAAACTGAGTCAAATAAGTTTTTGCAATCTAGAGAACCTACAGATTCAGAAGAATCTCTATTTTCATATCATCTGTCACAAGAAAAATTTTCTCCCGCACCTTCTTGTAAATTGATTGTTTCTCTAATAACTTTCGGCGAATAAGTTCTTTTGCTTACAGTTGTCACTGAATCTTCTTTTGATTTTTCTGAAGTTTGAGGATTTACATTTGATTGTTCAGATAATACTTGAGGGATTTGTTCGGAATCTACCGAACCTTCAACTAAACCTGAAAGTTTAGGAACAGATTCATCTGTTGAAGATGAATTAGGATCTTCTTGTTTTTTTAAATTTCCTTCTTCATTATCGGATACTTTTGGATTTTCTGCAGATCCTTCTGAAGAAACAGAACCCATTAAATCCCTTTTATCTTGAGAAGACGGATTTCCAACATCACCAGCAATACTATTCTTTGTTGTTCTGGGATTTTCAACAGACTCTTTCAATTCTGTTGGTAAGTCAGAGGAACTTGAACTATTTTTAATTAAGTAAGTTCCACCGGCAGCTCCGCCGAAGGAAACTACAGCTAGAACTATCTTAGATAAAGTAGTTGCTTAAATCATCTACTAAATAGGTAATTGTTAAAGAGTTTTTCAACTAGTTTCTGATAATTTCTTATCTTTATTTGAAAAGCAAGAAACTTCAACCTCTCTAGGATCTTGAGTATTCTTTTCGTCTAATTTACATCCCCAAGTTTCATATTTGTAAGTTAATTCTGTGGAATCTTTTTTGCTGAATCATTCATTTTCTTTACTAGAAACTCCCAAGAAACTCAAAATAGTTTTCACATCATCTGAATTTCAAGTTTTTAATCACAACCTGAAATTCTTTCTATTTCTTTCGTTATTTCCTGAAATTGACATTATTTTCTTTTCGCACAATTCTTTATCTTCCCTTTTTACCTCTATACCTTCAGAAATTACTGAGCAAATATTACTATCCTTATTTCCAACGGAAATAATATAACCACCAAATATATTGGAATCTAAAGTTTTTGAACTTTCACCCAACAAATTAAAAGGATTATTTTTCATTAAATAAGTTCCACCACTAGCAGCTCCACCCAATGAAACTACAACTAAAGCTATTTTTGCTCAAGTAGATGCTCCAAACATTCTTTAGATAATTTGTTGAAGAACATTTCAACTTGCTTCTGATAATTCTCTTTCTTTATCAAAATAACAACTAATAACGACTTCTTTAGGGTTGTAAGGATTTTTTTCATCTAACTTACATGTCAATATTTCTGAATTGAAAGTTACTTCTGTTGAACTACTCTTAAATCATTCATCTTTTTTATTTGAGGCTCCCAATCCCTTCAAAACTATTCCAACATCTTTAACATCAACAACTCTTAGTCATATTCTCAAATCCTTTTTATTCTGTTCATCTTTTAAATTGTTTGAAACTTTTTCCTTACACTTAGAATCCTCAATTTGAGATCCAACACCTTTCTCAATATTGAAACAAACATTATTGTTTTCTCCATTGGAGAGTACGTACTCTCCAAATATTCTTTCATCTGCTTGTCCATTATTTCCGAATTTTTTATTCTCACTAGGTCGTGAATAAGTATCTTTATTTTTTGTTACTCTAGTTTCTAAAGAATCTTGAAATTTACTTATAAGATATTTCCCTCCAAAAGCTCCTCCTAATGAAAGTACAACTATAGATATTTTTGCTAATGTAGCTGATCCGAACATTTATTAAGTAGTTAATTCTGTTGTTACCTTTTGGTAACAACTAACGGTAAATTCTTGATTACTTGAATCTGAAGTAACTTCAGATTGTTTACAAGTTAATGTATCTCCAACTCCAAAAGTTACTTCTATTTCAGAATTATCTTCAAATCATTTACCACTTGAATTATTTACAAACAATCCTTCCAAAATTTCTTTACTATGTTTTTTATCTTTTGTCTTAAACCATATTCTTAAATTCTTCTTTTGCTCTTCATTTCCTAATTTTTGAGAAACTCACTGCTTACATTCTTCCTCACTTTGTTCTTCCCCAACTCCCTCTTTAATTAATGAACAAATATCTTTTCTCCCTGATGATCCAGAATCATCACCTGACAAAAGAATATATTCTCCAGAGATGTCAGTATTAGCTCTTCCCCCTTCACCGAAAGTGGTTTTTCTAAATTCTGAACCTGATCTATAGTTTTCTGAAGTTATAGACAATCTTTCGGATTGCATTCCTTCTCCTGAAGAATCTGGAGAGGATTGTACTAATGATTGAGTGCTTGAAGATGAGCTCTCAACTTCTCTATTTTCAGTATCTTGCTCCTTTAAACTGTCTTTTTCACTTAATTGATCTGCATTAGTACTAGTAGTACTTAAAACATCTTGTGAGTTTTCTGCTCCTCCTTTTCCATCGCTTTGGCCTTGAAGGGAAGAATCTACTTGATTCGTATCAGATCTTGAAGTACTTTCAGAATTATCTCCTAACTCTTCATTTTTAGGTTCTGAAGAAGATGTAGAACTAACATTATCATCTTGCTCCGGAGAAGAAGTATGTGAATCTTGTTCTCTCTTTTCTGTATCTTCGGTGTTAGCACTTACATCTTGAGTAATTGTTCGCTTTTCTTCAGAACCATCTCCGGAATCTAAAGCCTCTTTTTTTAAAGTATCGGGATTTTGTTTTTTTGTAATTTCTTCTTCATTAACGCGATTTTTAATTAAGTAAGTTCCTCCAGCTGCACTCCCGAAAGAAACAATAGCCAGAGCTATTTTTACTCAAGTAGCTGTCCCAAACATTTACTAAGTAGAAGTTTCCACTAAATTATCTGTAGTTGCCAAAAGGCAACTAACAGTAACTTCCTGATTATTTGCTTCTCCATTTACTTCAGATAATTTGCAAGTTAAATTTCCAAAAATACTAAAAGTAACTTTTATTGGATTCTCTCCATCAAATCACTTATCTCCTGAATTGTTCACTTCCAATACTTTCAAAATTTTTTCAGCATGTTTTTTATTTCCAGTTTTCAACCAAATTCTTACATTATTCTTATCCTCTTCAGATTCCTTTAAGTTTTCATTAACCATTTTTTGACATTCTTCGCTAGTTGTATATTCTCCAACTCCTGAAGTAATTTTTGAACAAATATTGCCCATACTCCCTTCATTTGAGGAATTTCCGGACAATAACATATATTCTCCTGATATTTGTGAATCAGGACTATTTCCTTCTCCAAATATTTTTGATTCTGATCTTCTACCACTATAGTTTCCATTATTTATTCGTGATTCATCTGACTGCATTCTTAAAGATGAATCATCTTGATTAATTGTTTGTTGTTGGCTTGTTTCTGAAATTTCAGATGCTGCACTAACTTCTCGACTGTAATCAACATTATTTCCTAATTGTCCTTGAACAGAAAGTGAATCAGTTTCTCTCAGAGAATTACCGTCAGAAGAAGTTGATGTTGAGGGAATTTCTGAAGAAATATCTTCACTTGTTTCTTCTACTGAATTTTTAGTTTCAGTTAAAGGAGAGGTTTTTTCAGTTTCCTTTCCTTCCGTATGAACATCAGATTTTTGATTTACTTCACCTTCATTTCTTTGATCTCGTGGCTCAATTTGTTGTTTAGAAGATCCTCCAATAATTATCTTTTTCTGATCTCCTACGTCCTCTGCTTGAGGGGTAATTTCCGGATCTTTTTTATCGCTTAGTTTTTCTTCTGAAGAAATATTTGAATTAACTCCCTTAAGAAAATAAGTACCTCCGGCAGCTCCACCAAAAGAAACTATAGATATCGCTATTTTTGTCCAAGTGGCTAAACCAAACATTTAATTAAGTAGTAACTCCTTCTTGTTTATTGAAACAACTTACATTCACTTCTTTAACTTCAGTAGATGAAGTTGTTTTATCTGTTAACTGACAAGTTAATGTATCAAAATTTAGAGTCACTTCAATTGAATCTTTACTCTCAAATCACTTATTAGCATCTTCATTATTTCCTTTATTTTCAAAACCTAATCCTTTCAGAACATATCCAGCATGTTCTTTATTTTCTGTCTTCAACCATAATCTGAATTTCTTACCACTCTTTTCTATTTCTGAAACCTTAGAAGAAATTGTTGAATTACATTTTTCTCCATCAGCCCCTTTACTAATAGTCATGCAAATATCTCCTTCAGAATTATCTCCACCAGACAAAATATATTCTCCATTTATATCTGAATCTTGTCCTATTTTTCCAAAAGTTTTCTTTCCATTACCTCTACTTCCATTTGCCCCTCTAGACAATGTTGATGTATCTCTACTATCTGTTATTGAAGGATTTTCAGGATTTGAAAGTGCGAGTTGTCCATTATTTCCAGTAACATATACTTTTTCGTCATCTCTCGGACTTAATCATTGCTTTTCAGTCGAATTCACTGAATTTGTGCCATAAGAACTACTTTTAACTAAATAAGTTCCTCCAGCTGCACTCCCAAAAGAAACAATAGCTAGGGCAATCTTTGCCCAAGTAGCTACTGCAAACATTTACTCTAAGAAGATGTTTCTAAATTTTTTGAATAACAACTTACAGTAACTCCATTATTTCCTGAATCTGAATTATTTTCTGAAAGCTTACAAATCAATGTTCCAACTAAATCAAAATTCACATTTATTTCCTTTCTTTCGCCAGAAAATCAATTTTCATCTGAGGAAATAACTTGTAATCCTTTCAAAATTTCCTTAGCATTTTCCTTGTTTTCTGTCTTAAGTCAAACTCTTATTTTTCTTTATTCTCTAGGCTATTTAAGTTCTGAGATACTGTTGCATTACATTCTTCTCCAACTTTTGCTCCTTCCTCCTCTCCTCCACTAATTTTCGAACAAATAGTATTATTTGAACCTTCTTCTCTGGAAATTATGTACTCACCATTTATGTTTTGATTTTTTCCATTTTCTCCAAATGTTTTTTTATCGACTTGTCTTCCACTATAACCTCCATTAGTTATTGCTGATGTGGAATCATTAGTTTGAATTCCATCATTTGTAGAAATTTGAGAAGAAGGCGCGGAAGTACTTTCTGGTTGTTGTTCAACGACTTGATCATTTCTAGAATTTCCTTCTTGGGTGGTAGGTAATTGAGGTTCTCCTTCTCCAGAATTTGAACTTACTTGTTCTGAAGATGGTTCTAACGAAGTTGTGCTAGGATCTCTAGATTGACTTAAATCTGAAACTTCTGAAGTTTGCCCTTCAGAAACATTCGCATTATCGTTAGAAGTTTCAGAATTAGGATTTTGTTGTTGAGCGCCATTTAAAGAATTATCTGCTCCTTCTGCTTGAGATGCTTCAAAACTATCAGATCTCTGAGTATCTGTTACAGAAACTTCACTACCAGTTTGAGTAACCTCTTGATTTGTTGGGCTTGTATCTACGCTTGGAGTGGTAGAAGTTCCCTCTCCTTGAACTCTTTGAGATGCAGAAACTTCAGGAGTTCCTGAACTTGCTGAATCATGTCCTCCAGTACTTCTTCTTTCTCTAGAAGCAGGCTCTTGCTTCTCATCCAAACCATTATTTGGGGAAAAATTTTTATAAATATAAGTTCCACCGGCAGCTCCGCCCAAAGAAAAAATAGCTAAGGCTATTTTTGCTCAGGTAGCTGTCCCTATCATTTTCTAGTTAATCAAGTTAGCTTTAAAAGCTAACTAACTGAAAACTTACATTCATTTTCCAAAAAAATAAGACAAATTTTTTAAATTATAATAAATACCTAATTTCTTATTTTTTGGAACTAGAAAAATAAATAATTTCTAACTAGCTATAAGACTTCTAGATAAGTCTTATTACTAATAAGTTACGTATCTACCTGTTTTATAAGACTTATAACGTGGCTTTCTTAATTTATAACTACTATAACTCTTTTTAGGTCTAAAGTCATAGTAGGTATAACTTCTAGGAGGTCTATATCTATAATACTTAGTTCCTCAAGTCTTGTAATAATAAAAAGGTTTTCTGTATCATGACTTACCAGAATACCTTTTTATTAATCTCATTGCTCTAAAAAACCTTATTGTGTTTCTTCTATTTCAATTCCGAATTCACCTATAATTAGCGTCAGCTTGTCTTTCGAAACTACTTCTTCTCATAATTTGTCCCTTTACTAATTAATTTTTAAGTTAATTCTTTCTAAAAGACCCCTAAGGGTCTTTTTTCTAAGAATTAATTTATTTAGAGTGTTCTGTTCCTGAAGTTTGTTGTCCTCTTTCTCCTTCTTGAGTTTCTTGTGTTGAAGTTCTTTGACAAATAATTTCTATTCTATTGTTTCCTAGACTTTCTTGAGTACATACACCACTTCCAATTTTTCATTCTCTTGCACTTCCTGTTTCTCTCTTTTTCAATATTTGAGTATCTTCTAATAACTTATATACTTCTGATTCTTCACCTCTAAATATTTCTTGTTGTTTACTTAAATCTCCTATATTATCTGCTCAAGAACCACAACCATCTTCAATATTTCCTTCATAAGCTTTTTCTTCCTTTTGTTGTCTTATTGATTCTCCCAAAACAACTTCTCTACCATATTCATTAATTTGACTTTGAAGTTCTTCAGTCATTTCTAATCCCTTAAATACTTTTCTTTGACATTGTTTACTAAATGTTCCGTTGCTTCCCTTGGAAGCATCATCTTCATCTCCAATAGAAATGTGCTCTCACAGTGATGTTCCAACCATCTTAGAGTAATTAGAGGTCATAAGACCTCTATTTAAATTACTACTCAATAGAACGCCCCCCCGACAGCTCCAGCAGATACTATTGCTGCAGCAATTCCTAAAAACTTAGTAAGTCCTAACATATTACCTTAGGAATTTTAGTGAATGCTTAAAAAACTTAAGTGATTTGATTTTCAATCTTTTGGCAAACTATTTCTATTTTTCCACCTCCCAAATCTTTTTGATTACATTCTCCCTTATTACCATTCTCTCCAAAAGTTCACTTAGCTTCTTGTTGTTGAGCTTCAGGAGAAGTATTTTCTACTTTCTTTTCAAAAATTGAACCTTTCAATAAATCATTAACTTCTCCTTTATTTCCCCTAAATATCTCTTGAGGTCTATTTAAATTTCCAATATTATTTGCTCAATAACCACAGCCAAATTGGATTCCTTCTTCTGAATCATGTTCACTCTTTGGTTGTTCAAATTCTTCTGTATTTAGAACAATACTTGTACTAAATACTTCTCTAAGTTGTCTTCAACATTGTTTTTCATATTTACCATTCAGTTTTTCTCCATTTTCTCCTATTGAGATATGTTCTCAAACTACATTATCAAATTTTTGAGGTCCTTCTAACTTAACCCTATCTCTAGGTAAATTACCTAAATAAATACCACTCCCAACAGTTCCAATAGATACTACGGCTGCAGCCACTCCTAATAATTTAGTAACTCCTACCATTCTACCTTAGGAATTTCAAAATCTATTCTTTTGAAATTCTCTGACAAGTAATTTCTATATTTCCATCTCTTAGATCTTTTTCAACACAGTTACCTTCTTCTACTTTTCAACCCACTACTGTATTTCCGGAAGGATTTCCTAATTTATTTTCTAAACCATAACCTTCAGTTAATTTTCTAATTGCCTCTTTATTACCTCTAAAGATTTCTTTCTCAGTATTTTCACTATCTCCAACATATTTAGATCATTCACCACATGTTTTTTCGATGTTTTCTTCATCTTCTCTTTGTTGCTTATCAATTTCAGCTAATAGTTGTTCTTCTCCTGAGCTGATTTGATCTTGAATATCGGAATTAGGATTTTGTGTCTTCAAACCTCCCAAAATAACTTTTGGATCTTTTAGAACTTTTCTTTGACAAGTTTTTGTTAATTTAATGTTTTGTTGTTCTTCATTTTCTTCTCTACTTAAAGAGATGTGTTCTCATAATACTGATTGTTCAATCTTAGGGTAACTAGGGGCTGAAAGCCCCTTAGATACGTTACCTAGATAAATGCCCCCCCCGCAGCTCCTACAGATAGAGTTCCAACAACTACAGGAACTAATTTAATAAGAACTTTCATAATCTATCTAATTTATTTTTAAACTAATCAACTTTTAAAAACTTTTAAAGATTAGTCAAACTATCTACTGATAGAGGATTAGGATTTCTATAGTCTTCTACTATTCTTCCACCATCTATTTTGATTACTCTATCAGTAATAGTTGCTATTGCTGGGTTGTGAGTAATCATAATAATGGTGGTCTTAGCATACTCATTAATCAACTTAAAGAATTTAAGAATGATTTTTGCAGAAGCATGGTCTAGTGCTCCTGTAGCTTCATCAGCAAAGAGTATCTTAGGTCTCTTAATTAGAGACCTAGCAATAGATACTCTTTGTTGTTGTCCCCCAGAAAGTTGATTTGGATATTTATCTTGATGAGGTAGCAAATTGAAAGCATTAACTAAATGGGTTATATCTTCAGTATCTGAAGCTATAAAGATTTGATTCAAAATTTTTCTTACAGCTTTTACGCGCGTTAATCCTCCCTTAACAAATCTTTTGTATCTGATAATTACAGATACAAAAGACTCTAATAATGTTTTCATTCCACTTCTAAGAGCTACTGATAACTCTATATTTCCCCTAGCAGTAAGATAGGGGATTAATGCATAATTTTGGAAAATATATCCTATCTTATCTCTTCTGAAAGAAGTCAACTTCTTATCAGAAAAGATAGCTGTATTACATTTATCTATTACTAATTGACCACTTGTCGGGATGTCAATTCCCGACAATAAGTTAATTAGTGTTGTCTTCCCTGATCCAGAAGGACCAAGAATAGCTATAAACTCTCCCTGTTCAATGTTTAAATTAATGTCTCTCAGGGCATGAAACGAACCAAAATGCTTATTTACATTCTTTAGAGAAATAAAAGATAGTTGTTCTTTCTCTATTCTTTGTTTTTCTGTTTTTGTAATCTTCATAGGCTTGGTTCGTTTCATTTGAAGAGCATCTTTTGTTTTCTTAATGTTTTTAGATTGCAAAGGAATAAAAATAACTCTAAAGAAAGGAAGCAGGAAAGGATTTCCTGCAAAAAATTCCTTTAGATATTTTCTATAAACAACTATTGCACTTCAGAAAGAACAGAAATTAAATACATAAGTTATGTATCCTAATGTTGTTAGTGGAAGTTGAGAAGTTAATCCTTCTGTACTTGCACTACTTCCCTTAAAAATTAAGGATCAAACTTTGCTTTGATCCTGAGTATCTGTATATATTCCTTCTCCGAACAACATTAAAAGCGCAAATGTTGTTCAAGCTATATTAAATAGCTGAACAAATGACAATTTGAAAAGTAATTGAGAAAAATTACTTGTTTTCTTGAGCAAAACACTTGCTCTAGATTTTTTTAGAATGTGTTCCATTTCTACAAAAAAATCTTTGATAATAAATAGCAAGAATACACCTATTAGGAATAGTCCTGCAGCTAAAGAAATAAAGTAGTAAGTATCTGCATTCCACTGTGGTGTATGCAGTTTATAGTTATTTTTTATAGATTCAAGACTGTGCTCCCTGAATATGTAATTGAATACTGTTTCAAACACAATAACCAAGTTATTGGTTTGCATAATAGGGGTTCTGCTAGTAGGAAATGCGATAGCACTTACTACTCAGAACGACCAAATAAAAAACAATCAGAAGAATATATTGATTAGGAAGTTGTAGTTAGTTACTCAGAACTTAAGAGGGAATTGATTTCTAAATTGAGCCCTTTTGGACTCAAATTTTTTAAGTTGTTCTACTAAAAACTTCTGATTAGGAACAATAACTTGTTTATTCTTTAATTTCTCCTCACTAATCTTTTTTGGCTTAGGTCTCCTTAAGGAGACCTGTTCAAAAGAATTTCAGTACATTTTTTTAAGTGATTATCTTGAAAAAATTAACTAACTGTGTCAGTCAATACTGTTAGGATGTACTGGTATTTGAGAGGTAGTTGAAACAATCATTCCCTTGTCTATTTTGATTACCTTATGAGCAATTTTTGCAATCAATCTATTGTGGGTAATCAAAAAGATAGTTGTTTTATATTTCCTATTTATATCTACAAAGATATTCAGAATATCTCTGCAGGTGTCTGCATCAACAGCACCTGTAGGTTCATCAGCAAATATTAGTTGAGGATTTTTAGCTAAAGCTCTAGCTATAGATACTCTTTGTTGTTGTCCCCCAGAAAGAGCTCTAGGTTTCTTAGCCATTTGCTGAGATATTCCCAATAGCTCAGCAATTTGATCTATATCCAATCTTTTATCAACATCTTTTTGGATTCTCTGCCCAACTAAGATGTTTTCTCTAACTGTTAATTCTGGAATTAATGCATAATTCTGGAAGATAATAGAAAGATATTTAGACCTGAAATAGGAAAGTCATTCCTGATTCATAGTAGTTAAGGAATGAGAATACACAATAGATTCTCCATTGCAAGCTCTTTCCATTCCGGCTAGTATATTTAGGAGAGTGGTCTTTCCAGACCCAGACTCTCCTAATATAACTACTAATTCACCAAACTTAACTTTTAGATTTACATTTCTCAGGATACGAATATATTCGCCCGTTTTTTTATTGTGATATCACTTCTCTAAATTTCTACATTCAATTGCGTATCCTGAGTTATTGGGATAAATAATTGTTCCCTTATGTTTTTTGTTAAGTTGAACTACTTGCTTTACTACTTCTTTAGAGTGTTCTTTCCTTAATTTCTTATTATTTCTTTTTTCAGTCTTTAATCAGGATTTGTAATCTAACTTTTTTTCTGGAACTACTTTTTTTTGAAAAAGACTGAAAAAATAATTAGTGTTTAACTTAGTCATTGTGTTCTTCTGTATTTTCAGAAGAATACAATGATCTGAAATAATCTATAGCTCCCTGTAGATTAGGTACAGTCATCTTAGGTTTAAAGATATTAGGTATAAAGGGTAATTGAAAAGATTTAGCATGTACTTCTTTTTTATTGAATAATCTTCTATATCTTTTATATTCTTGTTTTATGCTTCCTGTTAATTCCTCGAATTTTTGATTAGGATCTTGTTCTAGAAAAGTAAGAATTTCTCTGTGAGTTTCTTCAGGAACATAGAAATAATTCTTTATTTCTATTAGAGGGGACAATATTTTTTCTAAATATTTTTCTATTACTGGTCTAATAGAAAAATAGAAGTGAATTATTTTTGCGCAATAGTTTTGCTTGGATTCTAAAAAATGAGCAAACCTATAAGGCTTAAAGGTAGCCATAAAAGGCTTCCTTTCTATTAGAAAGAAATCTAAATTAGTTCTTTTGGAATCTGAATTAGTCAGGTCTGTGACTTTCCTTAAGTAGACTACTTAAATGAAGTTGCATTTCTTGATTCTTAATATAGTAGAAATTTTCTACTATATTGAATACATGATCTAGGAATCTGTCAATCTTAACAAGAATTAATTGTAGTAGCCCTGAAAGAGCAATAATATTTTTAATTCTTTCAGAGTGTTCTTCTTCATCCCTTCAGGGAGTTTGATAACTTGTAAAAGGTTCTATTCCAGTGAATTTAAGAAGTCTTTCATTTAATTGAATAGAAATTTTTGATAATTTTGAGTGAAGAACTGACTTTTGGGACAATATTTCTTCATAAGAAAATTGTTCAATTTCTCCAGAAGATTTACCAAATAAGTTGTAAATGCTCTGACAATATTCTGAAACTATTTCCCAAAGTTGGGAGTGCAAAATAATTTTTTTAAGATCTGAGTTTCCATCTTTTGTAGCTATCTTAGCTATAGAGTAAAGATAATCTCCACATCTTTCTAGATCTTTTACCGAAAGGAAAAGAGCTAGAAAAAATCTAAGCTTTACATTTGATGGTGTATTTTTAGTGCACTGTCATTCAATTTCTAATATGTTTTTGTTGTAAAGTAAATTAGATTCTGCCTCTATTTTGACTATTTCTGATCAGTCTACCTTTTCTTCTCAGAAGAGAAGAGAGTATCTAGTGAAATTTTTGATTAGTTGAAAATAGCTTAGAAAATCAGAATAACACTTCTGAATTGATCTTTCTAAAAGTTCGGAGTTAATCGGCATATCATAAAAAACGAAGGCTTCAATTAATTTTAAAGATTAAAGATCTCTAAAAATTTTTAGATCTATACATATGGAGATTATCTCCATATGTCTTATTTCAAAAGATTCTAATCTGTGAACTCTAACTGTTCCAATTTGTTCATCTTTTGAATTAACAATATGAGCAAATTCAGTAGCTCCTGAACTATTTTCAATTTTCTTTAATTCTTTCAGGGGTTTTACATTTAATTTCCCCTTAAATAATTCTTTAAGAATTTCATATAGTTCTTCTAAGTCATAGAAAAATATATTTTTCTGAGTAATATATTTTTCATCTCCCCCCTCTAAAAGAACTGTAGAAAGTAAAGCTAATTGTCAACTAGACTTTCAGGGACAATAAGCTAACTCAAATATTGGATATAAATTATTTCCAAGATTTAAGTTCTTAAGTAATACTTGTTTAACTACAGAGTTAACAATGTCATCTCTTAGTGTAGATGTTGGATTGTATTCAAGAACTAAATCTACTTCATTATTTAGCTCTTGACAAGGACTAAATTTAGTTGTATTACACTCAACAAAACCTTTAGATAAGAGACATTTTCTTATCCCTGAAATAAGTGTGAGAGGTTTATCTGATGAACTTTTTCCATCAGATAATTTTTTGTAATTTGAATTTCCAATTTCCTTTGATACCAATTGGAAATCAGTTAATCTAAAAAGTATTTCATTGAAGGAAGGCAAGTTATCTTGCCTATATCAAATAGGTCACTGAACTTCAAAATTTTTTTCTGAAAAATCTAGTGATTTGAAAGAAAAATAATGTGGGATCAATTTTTGAATAACTAAGTTTTCTCAATTTTTTCTTAAATCACTAAAAATTGGCAAAAGAGAAGGAAGAGAAACTATAGAGGCTGCTCTATTCTGAGAAATTTCTTCCTCAGACATTTTTATAGACTCAATGATTTCTTTTTTACTTGAATCACATTCAAGCCATTCAATATTTCTATTCTTGAAAAAAGAACGAATACCTAATTTAAAAATTGATTCGTTTTTTTCTGGATCTCCAAAAATAAGCTTCAAGAAAGTTCAAACATTTTCTGAATGATTTTCAGAAACTTTCTTTTCGCAAGTTTTTAATAAGAAGGAAATTAATTCTCTATTAGAAAGAAATTCCTTCATTTCTTTCTCAGAAACTCTCTTTGAGTGAGAAATATCCAAGAGTAAAGAAAGTTCACGAGAAACTACCCATAAAGATGGATAGTCAAACAATCCACAAACTGGCTTTAATCAATATATAAATTCAGACATTTCTGTTTGAATAGTTCTAAAAAGAATATTTTCAACTTCTAAGTGAATTTTCACGAAAGAACTTCTTATTTCTTCATAAGGTAAATTCTTTATTTCTGGTAATAAAAATTCCAGAATCTTATCTGGAATAATCATTATTTTTCCTTAACTATTGATTTGAAATTATTCTCGTATAGACTTCTTATGTCCAAAATCAAATTTTGGATCATACATATTCTCTCTATTCCTAGCCCTAAAGCTAGGGCACAACAATTAGGATGTGTTTTTTCTAAGATTTCACTTCTTAGGAAACCACAACCCAATATTTCTATCCATCTAGTTCCTTTACATAGTCTGCAATCCTCATCTCCCTTACACAAACACATTAAGTCCACTTCGAAAGAAGGGGACGTAAAAGGGAAATAAGAAGGCCTTAAACAATATATTTTCTTTCACTCAAAACCTTTAAATAGCTCTTCTAAGAGAGCTTCTATAAGCTCTCTAAGTTCTTCAATACTTAAATTTTTATTTACTCAAACTAAATCTAGTTGAGTAAATTGAGACAAGTGAGTAGGATCATTATCTTCTTTTCTATATACAGTCCCGAAAGAAGCTCCCTTGAAATTAACTCCCTTAAATTTTTCAAGAATTTTTAAAGTGCTAGTAGTGTTATGAGTTCTCAACATAAACTCTTCAGATAGTTTCTTTTTTCCAGAACTAGTTAAAAAGAAACTATCACTAGTAGCTCTAGCTGGATGATTTTCCGGAATTAAAAGAGAATCAAAATTGTCAGATACTCTGACAATTTCACTTTCCTCTAAGTAATCAAAGTTATATTTCTCGATAAAATTTGATACTCTTTCCATAACTTCAGAAAGATAGTTGACTGATTCATAGTCAACTTCTTTTTTTTCTATCCTAAAACTCTTTCTAGGCTCACAAGAAATATTTTTTCAACTAGAAAGTTCTTCTTTCTTTAATTGATATATTTTTTGTGAACTTTCTTTTAATTCCTTAAAAAGGAGACCTATTCTCCTTTTTTCTTCTTTATCTGAAGTATTTTGTAATTTTTTTCTTAGTGGAAGTAAATTTTCTTCCCTTCACTTTTTAAAACAAGAATCTAAAGCTTCCCTAGAGGAAGCTTTTAGAACTTCTTGTTTTAAAAGATTAAGTTCTTCGCAATCAGTCATTAATAGCTTCTACTTTATTTATTTGCTCCCAAGGTAAATTTGGAACAAAATTTCCAAAGTTAGATATTTCAGTTAACTTCAGAAAAGAAATATTTTCTGAAGTAAATAACTGAAATATTTCACTAACTTTTGTTGGGAAACAATTTTCTAGTATTTCCAATAAGTCTTTGTGACTTATCTTTAAATCTCTAGAAAAAGTTATGTCATATGCTAGTGCTTTTTCCTGAGCAATAGCATATGTAATTTTTAACTCCAATTCAGTAGCTAGTCCTGCAGCTACTAGATTTTTTGCTACTCATCTAGCAAAATAACAACCTAATCTATCCATCTTAGTAAGGTCTTTTCCACATAGTCCACCACCTCCGTGGTGGGCTATAGGCCCAAAATTATCAGCTATTTGTTTTCTATTAGTTACTCCAGTATCTGCTATTAATCCCCCTATTTGAAAACTTCCTGATGAATTTATAAATCAGAAAGTTTTCTCATCCCAACTAATATTTAGTTCTTGAAGGAAAGGATATATTACCTTTTCTTTAAGTTCTTCACTTATTTGTTCTCTAGTCACATTTGTTAAATGCTGAATAGAGAACACAAGAGAATTAAGTCTCACTTTATGAGGACTACTATTCTTGTTGACCTCAAGGTCAACTAATACTTTATAGTCCTCTTTAGCTCAATAGAAAACTCCAGACTGAATTAATTCTTTAGTCTTGAATATTAACTTCTTTGCAAGGTAATACTCAAGAGGTAAATAATCTGGAGTTTCTGAAGAGGCAAATCCAAATACTATACCTTGATCTTGAGTCAATTTACAGGAATCACTATTTAGTTGGAATAATTCCTGTGATTGACTCTTGTAATCAATGATGTATTCAAATAGACTAGGATCGTATCCTAGTCCTTCTAATACTTTAGAAGCTACTTCTTGGAAGTTAACTTCACTATGGGAGCTTCCCTCTCCAGCTATTAGTATCTTTCTATAACTTACTAATATTTCTCCAGCAAATCTAGCTTTTTTAATTCCAATTTTTTGAATTAAAGCATCTAATATACTGTCAGCGATAAGATCAGCGATCTTATCTGGATGACCTCTCCCTACACTTTCACAAGAATATCTACCTGAAATAGTAGAAATAGTCCCTAAATTAAAAAGCTAGCTCTATAAGCTATCATAGATCCATTATCTTCAGCTAGCTTTTCACTAACAAAAGAACACTTAATATTCTTTACTTCGCAAAAGCGAAGTAAATATTCCTTTATTACAGTGTTCTTACTTACTCCCCCAACTATATAAAGAGAAGAAATAGACAGCTTTTTAATTCAATAATCCAATTTAACAAAAATAATTTCTACTATTTCTTTTTGAAAAGCTGTACTTAGTGCTTCTCTTTTTTTATCTAGTGACATATTACTATCTAATGATTCTCAATATCTAGAAGAAGCAGTAATTAAACCAGAAAAATTAAGACTTAATTTACTAGAATCTTTACTCCTTTTAGTTAAAGGAGGAAAACTCTTGTACTTACTATAGTAGTCTTGCAATAAAGGTCCTCCAGGATACTTTAGTCCCATAATTCTAGCTACTTTATCATAGGCTTCCCCCAATGCACAATCTTGACATTCCTCTAATTTATTAATAATATGATCACCTGTCAGGTGATATATTATTGTGTTTTTTCCAGTAATCAGTAAACAAAGAGAAGGGAAATCAAGTTTCTCTTGTAGCCCTACTGATAATACATGAGACTCTAGATGATTTACTGGAAATAAAGGTTTATCTAGAGTCTCAGATAAAGTAGTAGCTAACATTTTTCCAACTAGAAGAGAAGATTCTAGTCCAGGTTCAGCTGAATAAGCAATATGAGTTAAATCTTCTAGTTTTAAGTTAGCTTTAGAGAGACACTCTTCTAAAGCTACTACTAATTTATCTTCATGATTTCTAGCTGCAATCTCAGGAACAATACCACCATATTTGTGGTATTCTTTCCTAGAAGAATAACTCACTTCTTGAAGTATTTTCTTTTCTTTTAGGGAATAAATAGCAACTGAACTATCATCGCATGTGCTCTCTATTCCCAGAATTAGTCCTTTTTTAGTCTTTTCTGCCACTTAGAAAAGATTACTTAAAACCAATTATTCTTTCATCTTTGGAAGGCTAAAGCCAAATCTAAATTTTGATTATCTGTCATTCCCGACTCAAATAAAATTTTGCACTTTGTATTTTCTGATTGTTGATTTTCTGTAGTTTGTGGTTGACCATTTGAAACTGGTTTTTTACATTGATCTTCATTTTGTCTCCCAAAAAGAAGTTGAATAGTTAAATCATCATATTCTTTTTCATCCTCAGATTTTTCTGAAGATTGAGTTTGTTGTTCCGATTTTTCTTTTTTCTTTTTGAATTCTTCATGTTTACTTTTTATAGTTTCTTGCATATCTTTTAGAGTTGGAGTGTAACCTAAATAATCAAAATTTTGTCAAGCTCAAGATTTTTCCTGGGCTTCAGAATTTTGACTTTGTTGTCCTTGAGCTTGATCCGATTGAGTCTTCTTAATAGCTCCCTCAAACAATAACTTGTCTAGGAACTTATAAATTTCATTCTCTTTAGATTCAGAAACTTTACTTGAAATAGCTATTTGATCTAATAATCAAAGAGAAGGAGTGGGTTCCAATATTTTGAAATCTTGAACTTCTCCTCCTTCTTTTTCATTTCTTATCTCTTGATAAGAATAAAGAGCATCTCCGTTATACATAAATACTCCATCTAATTGTTTTTTAGTTAGCATTTCTGACATCAAAGCTGAATCAGAGTTCAAGAACATAGAATTACCTCTTGTTCTTGAACTTACTCCCAGCTTTGAAAGATCTTTATATTTGTCAAAAAAATTGAAAGGTTTATTTTCTTCAACCTTTCAATTTTGTTCATTAAATTTATTGTTTTCTTGACTAGCTAATTTAGAGAGAGAAAGGATTGTTACTTCATCTTCAATAATCCCTAATTTGAAGGGATTATTGTTCTTAAATTCTTCATGTTCAATAATTTTTTTGAACTTTTCTTGTCAACTCAAGTTTTCTTGAGTTTTTATTTCTTTGTCGCAATTCTGACATCTATATGCAAACAATAAATAACTAAGGAAATATGGGAGACCATATTGAGCTAATTCTGGTTTTTGTTTAAAAAATTGAGTAACAATTGGGGAAAATACTTTTTCCCAATTTCTTGTATTTTGGTTATTTGTATTTCCGGAACCAGAGGTTTGATGAGATGAGCCATTTCCATCTTCAACTTTTAAAAGATCCTTAACAGTAGGGAGCTTATCCCACTGGATTTGCTTCACTATATTTTTCTTTATGGCTTCTTCAAGAGTTGAGGAACTCATAATTGCCAAATCATAAGCTCCTGTTCTGAAGCCATTCAAAATATCTCTATCATTCTCAAAATAAACTGTTTGAACTCCATAGCTACTGCTCGCTTCAGTAGCTATGTCATCACTTATATAAGACTGATAAGTGGCTAATACTATATCTCCTGACTGAAAATTCAAATTAACTATTGAGATGGGCAAAACAAATGTTCCTAATATAGGAACAGTTAAAAGTTTTAGTCCCATCTCTAAAGAAAATTCAAAAGAGAAATATTAGACTTATTTCTCTTTCTTCTGAACTTAAAACAAGGTTTAATTACAAAAAAGAAGAACATAGAACCTAGTAAAAGTAATGAGCCAAAAGTAAGGGCTCATACTTTTACTCCCTTCTTCATTGTGTACATTTGAGTAGTTAAGGTAATAATTCTTCCCTTAACTAAGTTAGTAATAATAAAGTCATCCATTGATAAAAGGGTCAATACTAAGAAAGACAATATTATTGACCCTTTTAATTGTGGAATTATTACCTTAAGTAATGTTTCTATTTCTCCACAATTCAAATCAAAACTAGCTAGTAATAGTTTTTTATTTAGCTTTTCTAGTTTGGGATAAATAAGTATTATCCCATAGGGAACTAGAAAAGCTATATGAGAAAGGATTATAGTTGGAAATCCAAAATTAAATCCTAGTGGTAGTAGAACTGCACTAAATAAAAGCATAAAAGATAATCCTTGAATTATCTCTGGAGAAGAAATAGAAAGATTAGATATTTTGAAGACTAAAGGTTTTAGTCTTCCTCCTTTCTTTCAAATAGCGAAGGAGCTAATAATAGATATTCAGAGTGCGGGGCACACTGAAGCAAAAGCAATAGTTAGAGAATTTCAAAGACTTCTTCAAAAAGAATCATTTTTCCCTGGTTGAAGGGAAAATAAGTCGAAATAATTTTGAAATGTTCACTTTTGAGTGACATCACTCAAATCTGTAGAAATGATTCCCTTCTCATTAGTTTCCTTGAATGACAAAAAAACTATTGTCAGTCAGGGAAAATAAATGGCAGCGAAAAAAAGAAAAATAACTGTTCGTTTCGATAGTGTTAGTCATTTAGCACTATCAAGAAGTTTGAAATTTAAAAAGTACTGCAACTTCTAGATATTTCCTGTCCCCAATCTTTGGGGAAAGAGAATATCTATTTTGTTTTGCTGTCGAAGTTTTTTATTTCTATTTAGAGTTGTTCGTTCTTTCACTCAACTCGCAACACTCTTAATAGAACGAACAATTAAAGAGCTAAATACTAGAAAGAGAATAGCGATGGTAAATAAAAAGCTAGCTAGAAAAGCTACAAATGGTTTAGATTCATCTGAACCAATAGCCATATTAGAAATTTGAGAAATTATTTCTCCTATCATCTGAGTTCCTGTATCGTGATTCAGGAACTCAGATATAAAAGTAGTAAATAAAGAAGGTAAGAAGAAAAGAATTGAGGAAGATCAAAAAGCTGTTTTAGATCAGGGGAGAATTAAAAAGAATAATTCTCCCCAGAATGTATAACCTAAATCTTTAACAGCTCAATTCTTTACTTTAGGTAAGCTAGAAAGAGTATTTATGAAGTTATAGGTTACAAGAGGTAGGGCTAAATAAGTTAGCCCTATTATTGTGTAACCTATACCAGAAGTGCTATTTAGACTTCCATTAAAGAAGTCAAATACACTCTTTAACCCTATTAACTTAACAAAGTAATTACTTAATAGGGGAAAAGTTAAGAGAAGTAATATTGTCTTTTTAGATTTGCTTGAACAAGCAAATCAAATAAGAACAGCTAGTGGAAAAGATATGCAAAGAGTTAATAGAAGAGCACAAATAGAAACAAAAAAACTTAATCCTAATGTTCCAAATATATTTCCAGTTAGTCTTTCGGCTAACTGAGGAGATCCAATGGCTTGAAAACTATATTTAGTCAATAGTAGTGCTGGCACTACTATTGCTAAAAATACAAAAATTATGAAAGGTATCAAGAAGGGTTCAACCCTTCTTACCTTAGAAGAAACTCAGTTAAAAACTAGTTTCATATTGAAGAAGTTTTTTTATCTTCACTTTCAAATTTCATTAAGTGAACATCAATAGGATCTCAAAGAAGATCTATTTGAGCTCCTTTTTTGATTTCATTGAAGTTTTCAACATAAATAATGGAATCAAAAAAAAGACACTTAAGCTCTCATAATTGACCTTTATATATAGTGTCAATTACTTCAACGGATATAAATCCTTTTCCCAGTTCGACTACATCGTAGTCTTCTGGCCTAATCATTATTTTTACTCTCTCATTCTGCCTAAATCCCCTGACATTAGATATTTGAAAAAGAAGTTGATTTACTCTAACTTCTTCTGGGGAAAGATAGACTCCCTCAAATATATTGGATTTACCCATAAAGTTAGCAACTCATTCATTAACTGGTGAGTCATATATTTCTGAGGGAGTTCCTATTTGCTCTATCTTTCCCTTTTTAAGAACAACTATTTTGTCAGAAAGAAGAAGTGCTTCTTTCTGATCGTGTGTAATTAGAAGGAAAGTTAACTTAAGAGTTTGGTGCAATCTCTTAAGTTCTATTTGCATTTTTTCTCTCATATCTTTGTCAATTGCAGAAAGTGGCTCATCTAGCAAAACTATTTGAGGTTCAGTTATAAGAGCTCTAGCTAGAGCCACTTTTTGCTTAGTACCTCCAGAAAGAGTATCTATATCAGAATGTTCATAACTCTCTAGTCCAACTAGAGAGATAATTTGCTTTACTTTTTCTCTCATTTCTTCTTCAGAAAAAGGTCTAGAAAGATATTTATATCTAAGTTCTTTTTCTCTCAGGATGGGATAATATTCCCATCAAGATTTTCAATAGTCTAAGTCAAGTAACTTAGACTTAATGATTCCCGAATAAAACATTATGCACTTATAGTAGAGCCCTCTCTTTGGAGTGCTCTCCCTAGATATATAAGTTATTCACTTTTTAAGTAAGTTAGTGTACTTAGTAGTTTCTCTAGAAAGCTGTTCCAGCTTTCTAATACTTTTTAATTTGGACTTACTAAGTAAGTAATTTACTTTTTTTATCTTTTGGTCTAAAGGATTTTCCAGTTGAATTCTTTTTTTACGTAGACCGAAAGCTATATTGGAATAGACATCCATGTGCGGGAAAAGAGCATAGTCTTGAAATACTGTAGATGTAGGTCTTTTATGAGGGGGAATATCTTTGATGTCTATTCCTGAAAGAAGTATTCTTCCTTTGTCAGGCTTTATAAAGCCTGCAATCAAATTAAGTATTGTGGTCTTTCCAGATCCGGAAGGACCAATAATAGTTACAAATGATCCTTCTTCAATTTTTAAATTGAAGTTATCTAATATTATTTGTCCTTTAGACTCGTATCTCTTGGTTATCGACTGCAATTCAAGAAGAGGTACAGACTCTTCCCAAGCAGTCATGTACTGCTACAAAAACATAAGAATAGCTAGCACACTAAAAATCTTCCTTTAAGGAAGATTTTTAATGACTTAGTGGTTTTAGAAAAACATTTTTAGTTAAAAAAAACATTTTTTAACTACTTTTTCTAGTAGTTAGTATTTTTTTAAGTTCCAGTACTTTCTTGTAAGTTTGTAATAGATTCAATTTGATCTTGATAAGTCTTAGCTTGTACTTTAAGAGTTTGTGTATCTTCTTCTGCAAAACTTAATCTTTCTCTAGTCTTTCTATCATATTCATTAAATCTAGATATTTGAGCATTTAATTTGCGCAAATCTTCTTGTTTTAAGGTTATCTCATCATAATAGTTCTTTAATTTTTCATTTATTCTATTTAGATACTTAATTAATTGCTTAGTTAAAGACTTGTAAAGTAATGTTTGATTATCTATCAAATAAGCTATTCTGTCTTGAATGTTGTAAGCTGTTTGGAAATCAGTAGGTGTGTGAGTTTCTTGCAATTTTGATAGATAATCAAAGAATATTTTGTGAGCTTCACAAAGTTCATTTATTAGTGGAGGTTCAGCAAGTGGGAAATCCTTTATGTTATAGGCTATAGATAGTCTCTTATCTTCGAGACTATCTTTTTCTTTCTCTTTAGCCATCTTTTCATGCTCTTCACTTTCTAGATCTGCATCTGCATCTCTTTCCAGAGGAGATCCCTCCGGAAACACTTGTTCAGTATCAAGATTTTCTTGAATTGTTTGCATCTTAAGAAGATCAAGAGGAGCTGGCTTCACATCTTCTTCTTGTTTTTCTTTACTTAATCAACCTCTTCTCCTCTTATCTACTACAGGCTCTTGAAGAGGTTGATGCATTTTATTAACTTCTTGTTCTTCTTGTTTTGGTTCTTCTGGAGTTTCTACAGAAGATACTATTTCTTCTTCCTTTACCTCCTCTTCTTTAGATTGTTGTTCTTCTTCTAATGTAGGATAAGGAGGTAAAGTAATAGATTCAGTATCTATTCTTTCTTCTAGTTTTTCTGATTCTCCTTCCTTTTCAGGAAGAGAATCTAACTTTTCAGATATTTGTTCATCAGTTAGAACTTCTTTTTCTTCCTTTATCTCTTCAGATGGTTGCTTATCTCATTGAATTTTTTCTCCATGATGGAGATAGAAAGTAAAGAACTTATCTGATACATTTTTTATTCCTCAGACTACCTCATTTTCAAATTGAAGATCTAATTTAATGAGGTAGTCTGGTTTCTTTTTCTTTTTCTTCAAATTCAAAACATAATTCTTAAAGTTTAATTATTTCTAAGCTGAATTTTAAAGCTTTTTTTAACTCTTTAGCCTTTTAGATCCGCTTATTCCCGATAACCCTAACACTGTTTTTATTGGGTAAAGAATTTTGATATTCTTTTGCCCAATAAAAACTAGGTTGAGAGAAAGAAGTAAATTCATAATTATCCATTAATACTTCTCTCTCGAAGTTAGGAGCTTCTCCTTCTCACTCTAGTGCATTATTAGTGATTAGGAATCCAGAGGTAAGCTTACCTCTTCAATAAACCTTTCTAGTAAGTTTTTCACTTAGCTTAAGTAATCTGTCATTGCTTGAACTAGTGAATGGATTCATTGCGCTATAACAAGTAAGAGAGAAATCATTTATATCAAACTCTCTTACTTTAGCGAAGCTTCTTCATTCTCTTCTATTCAAGCTTTGAATCAAGCTTGTAGAGAAGTAAGAAACAGAAGGAGAAAAGCTCAATAGATTTTTTGATAGAAGTCCCTTACCTTGCACTCAAACATCTTTGAGTGAAACTCTTTTACTTTTACTTCTATCAATCTTGTACTTCTTAAATTCAGCATGGATTCCATCCAGCTCTGGAAGTAAAGAATATATTAGAGCTGAAGGTCTAATAGGAAGTACAAGAAAAGGTTGTTCATTTAATAACTTATTCAGACTATTAAATATGGGAGCTAGCTCCCTATTTATAGGAACTTCCAATTCTTTTTCACTTAAATAATTTTCAAAATATTGATTTTTCAAATATTTCATTGAAAAATCATCATCAATTGAATAGTGAAGTACATCGTACTCACTGAATTTCTCATTAAATACTTTGTGAAGAGAAGTAGCTGAATACTTAGAAGAACTTTTTAAGTCTTTCCAGTATTCAGGTAACTTCTTTTCTCTTTCACTTAATACACAAGTTTTAGAGGGTTCAGAAGTTGGAATAACTTCTGAAGGTGTAGTGAAACCATCAAATGGTTTAAATTCCTGAACTGGTCATAATTCTTTTTTGGTTTTCTTGGAGCTTCTCTTAGATTTAGCTCCAAGAGTTTTATGTTTGATAGCACTTTTTTCTAAGGGTATTGCGCTTACCCTATAGGGAATCTTTTCTAATTTTTTTGCTTTTAGGTTTGAACAACTTTCTGAACATATATGTTCAAACCTACTACTTATTTTTATTTCTTTTTCAGAAGCTTCTTTTTTTCAAAGAAATAAAAGTCTTTCTCTTGTTCTTCAATAAATTCGTCTAAAACTTTCAAGATTTCTTTGATTTTCCTGAGAGATTTTGTTTGGAAGAAAGAAACTTTCAGGAGAAAGTTCAAATTTAGAAGGTTGAACTTTCTTCCTTCTAAGTTTCTTCACTAATCCACCATTTCTTGCTTAATTCACTTTAGACAGTTGTCTAAATCAATTGAAGAACTAGAGATGGCTAATCCGCCTTCTTCTAGTTCTTTCTTATTTATTTCTTGACTTTCCTTTTCATAGGAATCTATTAAGTTTCCTATAGTATGAAGATCCTCCCCTATAGTTAGGGGAGGAATTCCCTCATACAAGAATACAGGTCTCCTATAGTCTTCAGAGAAAGATAAACTATCTCCTGTTTCTACATCTGCTAATGAGAGGAATCCTTCAGGTTCCTCTCAAGTAGTAATAGAAGTATGTACATATCTTTCTCTGAATCTATCAAAGTAAAGATTTAACAGAGGTAAAAATGTATAGAATCATTTTTCCTCTGGATCAACTCACTGTACATAATCTTTATGTACATTAAGACCTCTAGCTCCTTCCATTTTTTTATCTACTTCTTCCTTACTAATATGTCTCAATACTGAGAATCTCTCAGTAAATTTCACAAAATTTCTTGTAAGAACTCCAACAGGAATAAGAGAACTTTCAACAGGAGTCAATCCTGTTTGAAGAAAGTTCTTAAGGAAGAGGTGTGGAATAGAAGTATCGAGTGAAACCATTTTTCTTGGGATAAGAGAAGTTGTTGTAGCTCAATTCTTTCACTTTTTAGGCTTAAATTGTTGAACTTCTCTCTTCAGGGATGAAGAGATAATACTTGTGGACATCTCAGATATTTTTTTTGCTAAATCCTCGCATTCGCGAGAAAGATTTAGCTTAACTAATTCAGAAAATAGATTTTCTTTTTGAACTTGTTTTCTCTTATCTTCTTTTTCTTCTTTGAAATCTTCAAAGTTAATTAATTGTGAATAAGAATTTGAATTTTCAAAATCAATAAAAGAAGAATCACTTTCAAACCTATCTAAAAAAGATAGGTGTGATTTATGAATTGATTTTTCTAATTCTTTGTCATGATAATGTAAATGATCTAGAAATAGAAGACCAGAAGACTTTGGTCTTCTATAAAAATAACTATTTTCTAGTAAATGTGGGAAATTAGATAACTGATATAGTTTTTTAACTTTAGATTCAGATCAGTATTTTTCATTTTTGAAAAATTCTGATTCCTCTTCTGAAGTATTAAAGTCATTCTGCAGTGACTTTATTATTCATTTTCTTTCAGCTAAAACACTAGAAGTGTAATCTCTTGTTCAATCAATAGAGTTAATCGTTAATTCAGGAAAGGGGGCTTCATCCCCCTTTCCTAAAAACTGATTAACTAGTGTGAGAAGTTTTTTTTGCATATTGAACTAGTATCTCTAGTCCTAGTAAGAACATTCTACTTAGACCTTCTTCTCTTTCCTTTCTAGAAAGTTCAATAATTTCTTTATTTGAACTTTCTATATCAGAAACACTTAGTATTGTTAAGAATTTCTTCTTGTGATACATAGCATTAACTGCTAGTGCAATGCTTTCCATCTCAACAGTATCGCAACCAGTTTTTAATCCTAATTCTGAAAGAGAATATTTGGAATAAAAATTATCTGTTGAGAAATTCTTAACAGGTTTTAGGGGAAAATTAAGACTGGCTGCAGTCTTTTTAGCTAGTTGAATTAATTCAAAATCAACTTGAATATTTTCTTGTGAATTAATTCCAAGAAGTTCTCCATAATTGGAATTAGAAAAAATACTTTCAACTAAAACTAATTCGTTTAGTTGAATATGTTTTGACATTCCACCACAAGTTCCTAATCTAATTAATAAATCTGCATCATATATTTCTGGAGCAAATAATTCATAACTATATATTCCCATGGAACCTATACCCATTCCATGAGCCATTATTGATACTTCAATATTTTTATAGGTTCCAGTAAAACAATAAACATTTCTTACTTCACTTAAAAGCTTTACATCTTTTAAGTAAGTATTAGCTATTCTCTTACATCTAAGAGGATCTCCAGTAACAATAACTAACTTGGAGATTGATTGTTTAGGAGCACTATTGTGTACTGTAGACATATAAATACTAGATTAGAAGAGATGACCCTGTCATCTCTTTAGGTTGTTCCAAATCTAGTATTTCTAATATAGTAGGTGCTATATCTCCAAGTTTACCACCTTCTTTTTTAAGTTGATAAGAAGAGTCACACACTATAAAAGGTACTGGAGATAGTGTGTGAGCAGTATGTGGTAATCCTTTTTCATCTCTCATTATGTCTGCATTTCCATGATCAGCCATAATGAGAAGAGTATGTCCAGTTTTTTTAGATAGTTCATATATTCTTCCTAGAGCTCTGTCAACAGCTTCACAAGCTTTGACAGTAGCTTCAAAATCTCCAGAATGTCCTACCATGTCTGGATTAGCAAAATTAATAACTACTAAATCGTGTTTTTTATCTAGTACAGCTTCTTCTATTGAAGTGCACAGCTCTTCAATAGACATTGCTGGAGCTTTATCGTAAGTTCCTACTTTAGGAGAAGGAACTATTATTTTTTGAATATTAGAAAACTCTTTTTCTACTCCTCCATCAAAGAAATAAGTAACATGTGGGTACTTCTCACTTTCGGCAGCTCTTAATTGTGATTTAGAAGCAGAATGAATTACTTCTCCTAGTGTATTTTTTAGTTCTAGTGAAGGAAAAAATACACTAGTTGAAGAAATTCCCTCATATTCAGATATAGAGTGAAGTGATAAGTTCTTAGGGACTAATTCTGATTCATGAGAATATAGTCCCTTAGAACCAACTAGTACATGAGATAGTTGTTTTGCTCTATCGGGTCTAAAGTTAAGAAATACTACTTGATCTCCTTCTTTTAGTCCACTTTCAGAAGAAATAAATTCTTTTGAAGCTGCTGGACTAATAAATTCATCAGTTATTCCCTTTTCATATTGACTAGAAACATATTCTTTTGGATTTTCAAACCGATCTATTTCAGTTTGAAGAGTCATTACTCTTAAAACTTTTTCTAGTCTATCTCAGTTTTTATCTCTATCCATAGCAAAGTATCTTCCTGAGATAGTAGCTAGAAGAGAATTTGTTTCTTTTAGTTTTGGAAGAATTTCTTCCAAATCTACTAAGAATTGTGATGGAGCTACATCTCTTCCATCACTGAATAAGTGAACAAAGGATTTAATTCCATAACTATTAGCAACTCTAAGGAATTCATATAAGTGATCTAGGTGGGAGTGAACTCCCCCCTTAGAAGCCAATATGAATACATGAAGATTGGACTTAATGTTTCCATTTAAGTCTTTAAGTAATTCTTGAATTGCTGGTATTTTAGGGAATTCCCCTCTTTTTATAGATTGATTAATTCTGTAGAGACCTGTCTCTACAATTCTTCCTGCACCAATATTTAGATGCCCTACTTCTGAATTCCCCATCTGAGATGGGGGTAATCCTACTAGTTCCCCAGAAGCAGTTAAAGAAGTTGAGGGAAAGTTTTCCCTTAGTGAATCAAAATTAGGAGTGTTTGCATTAGCTATTGCATTTCATTCTTTTTCTTCTCTTAGTCCTCAACCATCTAAGATGGTTAGAACTACTTTTTTGTTAGAAGAAATACTAACTATTTATTTAACTACTTAAAAAGCTACTAATCAAAAACTATCTTCCCATAACCATTTCTCAAAGGGAATTGATATTTAAGGCTGCAGAACCTACTAGTATTCCATCTATAGCAGGTTCTGAAAGATAACTTTGATAATTTTTTTGATTTACTGATCCTCCATATAGTAAAGTTATTTTTTTACCACTTTCTCCCCACATATCTATAGCCAATTCTCTTATAGCTTTTAAGTTTTTTACTGCTACTTCTGGGGGCATTGCTTCTCCAGTACCTATAGCACTAATAGGTTCAAAGGCTATAGAAATTTTTTCTACAGTCTTTGAATTCAAAAAGAATAATTCATTCTTTATTTCTTTCAGTGGATCTTTCCCGCAACAATAAATAACTTCTAATCCATTTAGAAGAGCTGATCTAACCTTCTTAGAAACAATTTCTTCTGTTTGGCCCATTTCTCTACATTCAGAATGTCCTATTAAGGTTGAGTAAACCTTAATAGAACTCAATTGAGGGGCAGAAATGAAGGAAGTATATGCTCCTTTTTCTGCGTGGTGTACATCTTGAGCAAATATTTGAAGTTGTCCTCCTATTTCTTCGGCAGTCTTTTCCAGATATATATATGGAAAAGACAAACCAAACTTATGTTTTGGAGTTTCATTTTGTAATTTCTTTCTTAACTCTGTTAAGTAGAAATTAAGTTCATGTCTCAAAAGGTTCATTTTCAGATTTCCAATAATAACCTTTCTTGCCATACTTTTTTAAAGAGCCTTAAATCTTTGTTCTTTTAAGGCTCTTATTGAATACAGTAACTATTAACCTTTTAAAGATTATATAAATTGCCAATCCTACTACACATAGGACTACGCAACAAAACATCTTATCTCTTTTATTTATTCTGAATACTCTTTCTTTAATTTCAGGAGCCATATTGTATTCATTCTGACCAAAGATACTTAACACTTTTTTAATTTTCAACCTCAATATTGGGTTTGAAAGAAGAATTGTTACCAAACCTGTACCTATTCCCAAAACACCACCTACTGCCATCCATTGATGGTAATCGGTTACAGAAAATCATGAAGAGTACCATTGACTGCTCGAACTGCTCGAACTGCTCGAACTGCTCGAACACAATTCAGAAATACCCCAAGCTGCATTACCATAAGCAAGACTCACTAAACCAAGTCCAGCAATACACACACCTCCTCAAAATAGATTTGTTTTTCAACCATACAAAGTTACTAATCTTCTAACAAAACCACTAGTCATTCCCATTGGGTAATAATTTTGTTGGCTAAAAGCCAACTCACTTCTGAATTGTTGTCTCTTAGAGTAGAGACTAAAAACATTTCTAAATAAAGTTAATAAGACTCCCGTCAACCCAGTTTGAATGGGGACCTGAGCTGCTGGACCTGAGCTGCTGGCATTTTTTAAACACCCACTACCCCCATAACATGAATCCAGAGAAAAACCCAACATAGAACTCTGTCCTCATAATTCCCCACTTTCTACCAACATTCAAAATGCATAAACTAAGAAAAAAATAAGTGTAAATCAAAACATGATAGTATAGTTTCTATTTGTTTTGACATAGTATTTCTTTAGTTCGTCTAAACGAACAAAAGGAGTAAATGGATTAGGGCCAGAAGCATCTATGGGCTCCTGAGGAGCCGTCATTCTTTTTCTATCTTCTGCTCCTAATTGTTCACTTACGGGAGCTGGGGCCAGTAGCCCTGAAGAAGCTAATGGAAGGGAAATTTGAGCCATACTAGCTTATTTCCCTTTTAGGAGTTCTTACTATACTTCTCCTAAATTAAAGGGGTTTTTACTTAATTTAAAGTCCAAGTTCCTTATATGGAAAATCATCAACTACTTCAGTTACATCATTTACAAACTCTTTTTGTATTCCCTGACTAAAGAGATTTTCATGAATAATATTCATGCTTCTCTTTAGTTTTGTAAATTTCTCTTCACTATCAGTTATTTCTTTTATTAATCCATCTAACTTATTAAATTGGGAAAAATACAAAGATCCAACTTCCTCTTTATTGGATTCAGTTAAATTATCTAGTATTTTTCCCAAAGAAATAATTTGATAATCTATGTGAGCCATTTTAGATGCATAGTTTTTATCCAATACTCTTTGAGAATCTAATAAAAGAGAAATCTTAGATTTCAGTTTTACAGTTTTTTGAACACCTTCCATGTGTTCACTATATAACTGTAAAAACTGCCTATATTCTCTAGATTGTGGTAACTTTTCATGCGAAAAGTTAGCAGTAAAAGGAGAAGAAATTCTAATTGTATAAAGAAGGGAATCCATATTCTTTTCTAACTTTGAGTTACTTAGTTTTAACTCAAATAAATTATCTATATGATTCAGCAACTCACTTCTTATGGAAGAAGAGAGTGCATCATACGAAGATAAAGCATTACTTTTTTGTACTTTTAGATCTCCTAATAATTGTTCAATACTAGGAATACCATCTACTGTTGAAAGGAGAAGTAAGGTATTACTTATCTTCTCCTCTAATGTTTTAGAGTCTGAATAGCATCATTCGATGCTAAAGTTTGGGTCTTGTTTTTCCTTCTCTTTCAGCTCTAAAACAGACATTTTTTAACCCCTAAACCTTATAAATTAAGTTTATTTTATTAATTAGTGTTAGTAGAAATAAGTGACCTAAAAAAAGAATGAGGAAGTTGTAATTTAGAACTTTCTTTCATTCTTTTTTTACCTTGTGCTTGTCTTTCCCAAAGTTTCTTTTTTCTAGAAATATCTCCACCGTAGCACTTAGCTGCTACTGCTTTTCTAAGAGCTTTAACATTTTCTCTTGCAATTACTTTTCCCCCAATTTTGGCTTGCAAAGCCAATTCATAAAGTTGTGGGGGAACATTATCTTTTAATTTCAAGAGAATTTCTCTTGATCTTGAAACAGCTTCGCTGCTTTCAGCTAAGAAGTTAAGTTCTGCGTACTCTATATTATTTATTCATATAGTTACCTTAGACAAAGATAGGGGATGATAATCCCCTACTATGTAACTATATGTAATATATCCCTTAGTTATAGAGTACAGGGAATGTACAAAGTGAGAATTTAACTCACTTAACGGTAGAGAATACTCTACAGTTAAGTTAACTTCTTCTATTCCTTCTCTTTGTAAGGAGATCAAATAAGTTGATCTCCTAAATGAAATGAAACTCATAAACTCTTTCTCATATTCGGCAGAAAGAGAAAGAGTTAAGAATATATAAGGCTCGAAGAATTCTTTAACTGTAGTCACATCAGGCATTTGTGAACTAGCAGAGAAAAAGAATTCTTCTCCATTCTTCATAATTGCTTTGTACTCAATAGTGGAAGGTCCACTTATTAGCTTTACATTAAATTCTCTTTCCAATCTGGAAATAAGTATTTCCAGATGTAGTGGGCCTAAAGCTCCTATATTTGCTCCGAATCCAAGTGAAGAAGACTGTGTAAAGCTATATTGAAATGATGAATCAGATAACTTCAGTGCTTGCAAAGCACTAGAAAAAGAAGTTCTCTGTGATTCATCATATGGAGCTATAAAACTAAATATCATTGGCTTTAATCCACCAATCTTATCTAGCGGAAGAAGACTTAATTGCTTTTCCTCTGGTGGAGGAAAAGAACAAATGTGTTCTCCACTTTCTAACTGAATATTTTTAGGAAGAAATAGATATATTCTTCCTACATCTCCTGCTACCATCTTGTCAAATCTAACAGGTTTAGGAGTTAGGAATTCTATTTCTCGAATCCTAACTCTTATTTTTGATCTCACTAAATAAACTTCATCACCTCTCTTTATTTCTCCAGAGAACAATCTAACTGTTAAGATTGTTCCCTTTTGATTGTGATATTCTGCCTCAAAAATAAGAGCACACAATCCTCCTTCTTTTATGAAGGGGATATTTAACTTAGATACATATTTATGACTCTCAGGGGAAGACACTTCCTCTATTAGGCTGTCCAGCAAAGCTGGAACTCCTTCTCCTGTTCTAGCCGATATAAAGTGAAACTTTTCAAAAGAAAAAGGAGGTTTTCTCAATTGAGCTAAAACCTCCTCTTTTCTTCCCTCAGAAACTAAGGGAGAATCTATCTTATTTAAGACAGGGATTATTTTTAATCCCTCTTTTTGAGCAGTCTTAAATAAAGATATTGTTTGAGCCTGAACTCCCTTAGTTATATCTATAAGTAGCAGAGCAGAGTCTGCTACTTTAAGACTTCTAAATACTTCAGCTGAAAAGTCTATATGTCCTGGAGTATCTATTAGATTAAAGAAATAGTCTTTTCAGCTTAATCTAATAGCTGCTAGCTTAATAGTTATTCCCTTTTCTTTTTCTAGATCCATACTATCTAGAAAACAATTAGATATAGAAGAAGTAGGTAAATTAGAACATAGCTCTATAAATCTATCGGAAAGTGTTGACTTTCCGTGATCTATATGAGCTATGATACAGAAATTTCTTACTTTCAACATCTAATTAATAATTAGGATGATAGAAAGACTTCTTATATCTAATATGTATTCCTATTGGCATATCAGTGAATCTTTTAAGTCTCTTAAAGATTCACTTTGAATATGTTCTAGGAACTAATTTAAGGTAAGGTCATTCTCAGAAGAGAATTTCCATTCCGAATTGTTCTATTTTTTCGGAATCAATTAAAAAATTATGAAGTATTTTGAAATGCCAGCTTCTGGCAGAACAAGAGCAAGCTAAAACATTAGCTCATCCTCCCATAGCTTCTACAAAAAGTTGATATTTTTCAACTTCTTCCATACTTGCTCTGGAAGGAAAAGCCTTCCAAGCAAGAAAAGATAACTTAGCTTTAATAATGTCACGTACATAAGTTATGTGAACTCAAACATATTTATTTCAAATACCTTTTACATAATTCTGGAATCTAAGGATTCCATTATCATAGACTATTCATCAAAAGAAGTTGAAAGCTCTTGAAATAGCTCTAAACTTAGCTGAAAATCAGCTAATGATTCCAATAAATGGATTCATTTTAATTAGGAGTTATTAGATGTTGTAGGCTCAGCCAACAACTTCTTATATATTCCTGTATGTTTTTCATAGCAAGAAAGACATAGAACTACATATTGGTCATTCCCTACCAATATGTTTTCTCTCTCAAATGTTTGAGAGGAATCTTTAAGGGCACTTCAATTAGCTGTACTGTAGCATACTTCACAAACAGAATTAAGTTTCTTTATTCTGTTTGCTAATGCCATCAAATCTCCCATTGGACCAAATGGGTTCATATTAGCATCACAATCTAATCCCGATATAACTACATTTACTCCCTTAAATAGCATTAACTTAACTACATTGATGAGCTCATGAGAAAAGAAATGAGCTTCATCAATTAAAGCTGTTAAGGGATTAGATAGTGTTTCTGGAATAAAATCCAAGATTTCACTTGGATTTAATTCATTAATTATTATTGCCAAGTTAGACTGAGAAAAATATCTAGAAGATATAGTGTTAGAGTTTCTGGAGTCTAACTTAGGCTTAAATATCTTGTAATTTATTTTTTGATAGTTAAGCCTATCAATTATGGAAAATAATTCTTTTGATTTTCCAGACTTCATAGGCCCACATATTACTGTTAGGCTTGCTGGAGTAATATGTCTAATCAAATCTAAGAGTTAATTAATTTAGGCAGAAGAGATTATTTGAACAATCTCTTCTCCCTTTAATTTGTAGTTCTTAGATCCTGTTCTAAGAACATTTAAGTTTGAATTATCTGTCATAAACTGTCTTACAAAATTCTTTGATTCTGCTATGTGAGCAGAAACAAAGAAATCAGATAATTCATTGTGAATTTGTGAAACACATTCACCTAAAGAGCTATTGTCTTTAAAGAATCAAGCTCTAATTTCTCCCCCGACTGGTTCTATATTTGGGGAGAAATTAGAAAGACTATATTTTCTTCCCTTCATATCCTCTAATTTAAAGGTATAAAAAGTTCTTAAATTAAGAACTTTATATATGGTGTCTAGAAGATTGTTTACAGAAGAATTCTTAAGAAAAACAGATTCCCTCATTTCCTTTTTTTCTTCTTCTGTAGACGCAAGACTATAAATTTCTTCAGCTTCCAAGTTAATTGAACAGAAATTGAATTTATATTTTTCTGTTCAATTAGCTAATTCACTTAATTTGGAAATAGAACTTTTACTAGATCCATAGTTACCTAGTACAACAATCTTTTTTGTACTAAGTAAACCTAATTTACATATAAAGTCTTTTTGCTCTTCTGGAAGAGACAAAAAGCTAGAAAGCATACTTATAGGAATAAACTTTCTCTCTTCTAATTCTTCCCTTATTTTGGGAAGAATACTTAATTCTTTAGAGAAAGTTTTTCTGTCCTTTACATATTTAGAAAGTAATTTAGAAATTATTTCTAAATCTGACTTAATTAGAGTTAGTAGAACTAGCTGTAATTCCAGTATTGGCTCAGAAAAGTTATAGCTAGTTCTACTATTATTTATTTCTTCCGAAATAATTTCTTCTTTCTTTTCTCTTTTCAGAGAGGAACTTCTCTCTGAAAAGAAAAGTACATCTAAATTATTAAGAGTTGATGGAGTTTGTCTTCCGACTAATCCAACATCTGAACACTTTAGAAGTTCAGAAGTTTTATCTTTAAATTCTCTGTCTATGTCTTTTAACGCTTTTTCATGCGTTAAAAGGCTATAAAGCTCTGGATGTTCATCCACAAATACATTTAGTTGGGACTCTACTGATTCATCAGTAAAAGTCCTAACTACTAGAACTATCACATCTACAGCTCGTATATGTGATAGAAACGCTGCCCCCATATCACTCTTTTTTTGATCTAGTTCCCCATCAAGGGGAACTATTCCAGCTAAATCAAGAAACTCAAAACTCTCATATTTTTTAGAGAGTCTTTCCTTATTTAGAGACTCTCTAAAAAGAAAGAGAAAAAGTTCTTCCAACTCATCTAATCTTTCATTCTTTATCTCAACTAAAGAATGAATTGGATATATAGTTGAGTATGGAAAAGAAGCTACTGTAGACTTAGCCTTTTGGCTAAGTAAGTTAAATATAGAAGATTTACCTACATTAGGTAAACCTACTAACCCTACTCTATATTTCAACTAAATAATGCTTATTGTGTTGTAACTCAGACCTTTTTAATTAATATCACAATTAAATTTTTAATTAACAAATTTAATTGTTATTTGGGAGTTTCCTCCCTTAATTAATTAATAATAAATAAGAAATAAGGGGGGATTTTATCCACCCCCTTTACTTATTTAATGTGTAGGGCTAATTATTTTTTAGATTCTTCGCTAAAAAAGTTTGAAGCCCAAAACTTTTTCAACTCTTTTCATATCGAAAAGTAATTTCGAAGCTACTTTGTGATCTAAAGTTGTTGTTACCAAAACTTTTTTGGAATTTAAAAGTTCTAAATCTCCATAACAGGCATCTGTTCTAAAGGTAGGTACAAAAAAGAACGTACAAATTCCTTCTGTTAGTCACCCTCCATCTCTTTGGTGATTAATGCTTCTTTGAACTTCTATAGCTGTTTTTTGCAATAACTTACCTTCTTCTTCAGTCATTAAGTAAGAAAGTAAATTTCTATTATTAAAGGTTTTGTCATAAATATTTTTGGCTCTAGTCTCTAAATTCTTTTCTTCTCAATTAATGTAATCTAGTGCTTCAAGAACTTTTTCGCTCTCCACCTTAATTTCCTCAATATCTTGTCTATTAAAGTTTTCATTTTTTTCTGAAACTTTTTGAATTAATTCTTTTTTTGCTTTTACTAAAGAAAAGAATTCTTTGTAGAATTCTTTTAAGCTTTTCTTTTCTTCAACGGTCAAAGGATCTATATTTTCAGTATTTAACTTTTGCAAAATATCTTGAAAATTTCCTGTTTGAATTGTTTTGAAAACTTCAAAATTCTTAGATCATTTATCTACCTTCGAGGAAGCTTTTCGAAAATTTTCTTTATGATCTTTTAATTTTTTTAAAGATTCTTGAATTTTTTGTTTCATTTCTTCAGCAACTCCGGATGTTCCAGATGTCTTTCCAATTTCTTGATAAAAATCTCCCAAAAAATCAAGAACTCCTTTATTCTTCCCTAATTCCAAGGACCCTTCTTCCATTAAATTCAAAGTTTCTTCTCGATGAGAAGATATTTGAGAACTTAAATTATCTGAATTAATTTCCAAATTAAATGTTTGATTTCTCGAATTATGTGAATTTCTAATACTTTCTTCTGTTAGGTTTATATTGTTTTTCTGATCTGTTCTTCCGGTAAATAAACCGGAAGTATTACTACTTCCAGAAGATCACCTATCTACTAATGATTCACTCGTTTGCGAAGAATAAGAAAATATTCTTCCAATAGGACCAGAAGCTTTTGTGGTTGCCACAGCAGTTCCTCCCGCCCCAACAGTGAGAGCAGAAATAACAGCAATCTTTCCTTTCATTAGTTATTGCTAACATAGACAAGATTTACTTGTCTATTTAAGTTGTTCTTGGTATTCAAAAATACCTTCTTTTTCTCCAAAAATTAAATAAATAATTTGTTGAGGGAAATTGAATATTAATAATTGACTAAAAAATTTGTTCTAGAAATTTATTTTTTGAGCCAATAAATTTGGCTTTTCTGAGAGGAAAAAGGAGGGATAAAAATATCCCTTTTTATATGTGTTTTTGTTCCTTAAATTACATATTGTTTAATTAGTTAAGGAAAGATTTAAATAAATTTTTTAATTCCTTAAAAAGGGACTAAAAAGTCCCTTTTCTAGAAAAAGTTAGTAGTTAATTTTTTGTGTTAAATTACAAAAATTTTTTAGTAAATTTTGTGAAAAAAATTATTTATTTTTTAACTTTCTAAAGCTTGAGTTAAAGGCTTTACTTCTTCAAAACACTTAACTTCTACTTTTAAGTTTCCAACTGGATTTATTAATTTCTTTTCACATTGAAAAGAAATTGTTTCATCTACAGAATTTCTAGAGGAAAGTTTTTTACTTTCCTGATCTGTATTGGTTTTAAATCCTTTACTTCCTTCAGTGTCAAGTCATTCGCCTAAGGCTTTATTGACTTGACTAGCATCAACTAACTTAACTCATATTGATTTTTTATTTTTTTCTAAACCATTAGTATCTCACCCTTCACAACTATTGTTTTGAAATTTTTTATGTTCTTCTTTATCTGCCTCCTTAACTACTGTCTCACATTCATTATTTCCATAATCCGATCTCAAAGATTCATAAATTAAAGTTACTTGTCCCGATTTCATGTTTTCTTTAAGGTCTTCTGAATCTTTGCCGTCTAAAACAGTTGCTGCTTTAACTGTTTTTAGAGGATTCATAGTAGTAAACAATGAATCCGAAAAAGAATAAGCTGCTAGGCCTCCACCACTAGCTGCTCCCAATCCAAAAATTGGTAAAAGCACTTTAGCTGCTTTTATCATTCTGATCTCTTAAGTTGTTGGTCCAGAAACATTATTTGAACTTTCTATACATTTAATTTCTACTTTCTGTTTTCCTGTTAAAGATGACTCCATTGAACTTTTCTTACATTCAAAAGTAATGGAGTCATCATCAGAATTTCCAGAAATTAACTTCTTGTCTTCAGCTTCAGTATTGTTTTTGAATTGTGATTCCCCACTATTAATTCGGAATCACTGTCCTAAAGTGTTATTAATTTGTTCAGGATCTAAATATTTGACTCATATAACTCTTTTATTGTTATTTCCCAATTCACTTAAATTTCATCCTTCACATTTACTATCTTGAAAATTTTTAGGTTCTGATTCTTGACCCTCTCTAACTCTTTTAATGCAGTCTTTTGTTTCACCATCTATTTGTAAGAATTCATAAATTAATGTACTCGTTCCAGAACTTATTCTTCCTTTCAAATCTTGTAAGTCATTTGAATCCAAAGTAGTGGAGCTACCAATTCCTTTTAGTTTTCTATTTTCAGGAAATAAGGTATCAGAAAAAGAATAGGCAGCAAAGCTACCTCCTCCAAAAGTTCCTAATCCTAGAATTGGTAAAAGCACTTTAACAGCTTTTACCACTTTATTGGCTAAAAACTAACTTATTCTGTTTTGGAATTCTGTAATTCCAAAATACACTTAACTTCAACTGTCAAATTTCCCTCAGAACTTATTGGACTTTTATCACAACTAAAAGTAATTGTTTCATCTCCAGATTCTTTAGCTTTTAATTGTTTATTTTCTGAATCTTTATTTTGCTGAAATCCTTTATTTCCATCAGTTTCAAATCATTGTCCCAATACACTATTTGTTTGATTTGGGTCAACCAATTTGACCCAAATAATTTTTTTATTCTCTAAATTTTCTCCCAGCTTACTTAAATCTCAACCTACACAATCTTTATCTTGAAAATCTTGTGATTTATCTTCTTCCCCCTTAATTCTCTTTATGCACTCTTTATCAGTTCCATCTTTCTTTAGTAATTCATAAATTAGAGTACTTTGACCTTTTTGTATTCTTTCAGTTAAATCCTTAAGATTCTCTGAATCTAAAGTGGTTGCCTGACTAATTTCTCTTGATTTTTGTCCAAAAGTAAGAAAAGAATCTGAAAAAGAATATGCAACATAACTTCCACCACTACCTATTGTTCCTATTCCTAAAAGTGATAAAAGAACTTTAGTAGTTCTTATCACTTTTATTCTTTAAGGGCTAACCTGTTGATTCTTGTTGATTATCTGAAATCAGCAAACACTTAACTTCTACTTTTCCTTTTTGATTTTCTTGATCCATAGGATTTTTATCGCAAGTAAATGTAAAGTCTACTCCTTCTCCTTTTGCTTTTAATTTTTTGCCCTCTTCTCTTGAAATATTTTGTTCAAATCCATTTCCTCCTTCAACAATCAATCAACTTCCAAGAATATTATTCAGATCTTCAGGACTAGATCTAACTATTATTATTCGTTGATTTTCATTTAAGTTTTCTTGACCTCAATGAGAACAATCACTAGTCTTGAAACTTTGAGATTCAGATTGATCCTTTAACTTAATTTTTTGAAGACATTCAGTTTCTCCATCTATTTTTAAATACTCATAAATCAAAATATTTTCTCCCTTTTCTAAACCTTCCTTAAAACTCTTTAAATCTTCAGAATCTGCAGGTCTAGAAGGTTCATGAAGTATTCCAAATTGTTTGGAAAAAGGAAATATTGAGTTTGAATGAGAATAAGCTAAGTAACCACCACTACTACCAAAAGTTCCTATCCCTAAAAGGGATAGAAGAACTTTAGTAATTTTTAACACTTACTTTATTTCTGGTCTGGAACTAAACTAAAGGTTCTCTTTTCAATGCAATGAACTTCCACTTTGTTGCTTTTTCCTCTCTTATTTATTGGCTTTTTATTGCAATCAAAGCTAAAGTCATCTTCATTTCCTTTAGCTTTGAAGTTTTTATTTTGCTCTTCTGAAAGATCATTTTTAAAACCATCATTTATTTCCATTCACTTTCCTAATATTTGATTTATATCTTTCGGCTCAACTCTTAGCACTATTTCTTTTTTATTAATTTCTTTGTTTTTTGCATCTCAACGAGAACAATCAGTTAATTTAAATTCTTCTGCTTCTTGACCATTTTGTAATCTAACTTTTTGATAACACTCTTTATCTCCATCAATTCATAAGTATTCATAAACTAGCAAATCTTCTTCACTTATTCCTTGACTCTTATAAAAATCCACAAGATCATTTGGATTAATCACTTTATCTGGTTGTTTAAATATTTCTTTCTTTCCGAAAAAAGGAAATACTGAATCTGAATAAGAATGGGCTAAGAGGCCTCCTCCACTGACCACTGTTCCCAGTCCGAATAGTGAAAATTTCAGCAATTTAACTAATTAAATTACCTATTTATAAACAAAATTCTTAAAAAAGACCTCACAATTTCTTCTTGGTCTAAGAAGAAATTATAAAAAGGTCTAAAGTGAACTACTTAAATGTGTTAATTAATTTCAATTTTTTAAGCATGATATTTCTAGTCAATCTTCAGAAATTTTCTCATTGTTTACATTACAAGCTTGTTTAAAAACTTGTAATTTTTCCTCAGGAGTAGAAAGTTTTTCTTTAGTTTTTACAAATCCAACCTCAAACAACAAATTTTGTCAATTCGTTTCAACTAAATCTTTAATTGCTTTAGCTTTACCTCTAGCTCAAAAACCACTTTCTAAGTGGTTCATGTCCTTTTCTTTAGTTCATTTTTCTTCAATTTGTTCGCAAAGATCTTCTAAATCTTTTTCTTTAGCTATATTAGGTATTTTCTTTTCTGAATCACTTTCTTTTATTGAAAAACAATTTCTTTGAATTTTTGCTTCTCTAGAGAATTTGAATTTTCAAATTCCTTCTAAATAAATATTCTTTTGAGTATTGAAATCTTGTTTTCCGGAATTATTATTTCCTAAAACATTTGTTCTTACATTTTCAGAAGGAACAATAGTTCCTTCATTTTTATTGAGTTTCTCTTTATTTGTTAGTCCAAATAATCCGTAATAACTACCTCCAGCAACAATAGATCCTAAAGCTAAAGAAGAAAGAAAAACTTTAGAAAATCACATAACTTAATTAAATTATTGATTTATTGAATTAATCAGACAAGATAATTCAATTCAATTTTGTTCTTGAAGAATTCTCGTTGAACAAGTAGTGGTTTCCTTAAATAATTCTCCTAAATTATCAGAAATATTTTCTGGTAATGTTTTTTCTTTTTCTGCAAAACCAGAGATTTTGAATAAATCTCTGTCTCCTCAGTTTTCTTTAATTAGCTCTTTAACTAATTGATTTTCTCCTCTAACTCAAAAACCTTCTATTTTGTCATCTATTCTTTTCTCATCCGATCATTGAGAAGTTACAGCATCATAATCATCACAAGATTTACCTGTTTCTTCTTCCTCTTCTTGCTTCTCAATAATATTGGGAATCTTTTTAGATTCCCCTTTCTTTAATAAAGTGCAACTTCTATTTTCTTCTGAAGATCCTCCTCCAGTCTTAAAAATTCAAAGGGTTTCTAAAACTATTCCTTCCCTTAATCTTTCTTCATCGTATCTTTTATTTTTAGATTCTTCAGATTCACTTATATCTTCTGAATCTGAAGAATAATTTTTTAGTTGTAAGTCTTCCCCTTTATCACTTTCCTCCCGAACTTCTGAAGAAATTAGAAATTGCTGTTGGCTTTCTTTTCTCCCTGAATCTACAGATTTTTTGGAAGAATCAGAACTAACTTGATTTGCAGGATCATTATTACTTTCAGGTTTTTCATCAAGATCTTCTTTTTCAAGATCTTCTAAATCCGTGTCATCTTTATCTCCTAAAGAAGGAATTTCTGGAGGAGGTGGAGGTAAAGTAGGAGGAACTTTTTCTCCAGAATTTCCATCATTATCCCCTTCAACAACTAATAAATTGTTGTTATTGGTTTCTCCAAGAACATTACTAGCAAATACAGAACCCGCAATTGCTCCACTCCCTAATACTCCAATAATTATGGAATAAAAAACTTTACTAGATAAACCTAGTAAAGCCATAAACTAACTAATAAATTTCACTAGATTTTAAAAAGTTTTAGTTAATTGCAGCCTTACAGGCTGCTACCTCTATTTAATTAAGGGGAAGAATCTTTTTTAACACACTTAATTTCTAGTCAACTCCCTCCTTCTCTTTCTTTAATAATTTCACAAGTAACTGGACTAGGAGATGAAGGTTTTCACTCCTTATCTACATCTCTAAGGAGTGAATATCCTGTCAATAAATCTTGATTCTTTTCAAATAAATATTCAATATGGTACACTTGACCTCTAATTCATACTCCTTCTTGATCATTGTTATCCACTAAATTAATAGCTCAATATGTTTGAGCTTGTACTACTCCACATGAGTATTGTTCATCATAACTATCTGCTTCTCATTGAAGAATTGGAGCTACTTTTTCAAACTGTTTGTTGTGAATAGTATCAGTTAACAAAGTGCAGTGTCTACTTCACTTTGTTCTTCCTGGTTTTTTTCTAAATCAAACAGTTTCCAAAATAATTCCAAATCTTTCTATATCTTCTTCATAGTATTGTTCATTCTCAATCATTTGTTCTACAGTTCAATTTTTTGAAGGATCTTTTTTCTTGTCAATTCTTCTTATAAAAGTTTCTACATCTGGATGAATTGATTTTTCTTGTTGTTTCTTGTTATTTTCTTTCTTTTCGAGAATAATGGTTTTCGGAAAAGTAGTTCTTATAGTGGCTTCAGAACTACTTTCCTTTCTTGCTTGAGTTTTAGGTTGTTGTCTATTGTTGTTTCCCATTCCTGCTATAGCTCCAGCACTCATAAAAGTGTTAATAGCTACATTAGCTAGACTACTAAAGAAAGACATTAACTAACTTACTTTAGACCTACTAACTTTTATTAGTTAGGTTTAAAAGTATAGTTTTTAATTCTTTTCCCCTTATAAGGGGAAAAAATTTCTTATTTATTAACTAAAGTCCTGTATCTCCTTCCCTTCAGTTGTCCTCTTGCAAGCTGGCAAGACGACTTGATCTTAAAGAATCATTTTTTAAATCTACTTCTTTAACCTGAGTTTCTACTTTGTCTTGAATTTCCTTTCTTTCTCCTTCTTCTTTTGTCTGAGCTCTATCTCCTGTTGAAGGGCCGGAATTAAAGGAGTTAACTCCTTCTTCACTATTCTGTTGTTCAGGAAAAGAATGATCAGTTGAAATTGATGAACTTCCACTGCCCTTATCTCCTGAATCTACAACATTTTTATTTGGGAGTAATCCTTCTTGAGTTAATTTCATAAATCCATAACCGCCACCGGCAACCGAACCCAGTAACACTACGGAAAGCAAGGATTTAGTTAAAGTAGTTCAAATCATTTCTAACTTCTTCTATTCGAAGAAGTATATGAATTTCTTAATTTGTTCCTTTCCTGTTTTGCATTGATGTGTTCCTGACTAATTAAACATTCAATTTCTAATCAACTGTCTACTTCTTTATTTGTCTTTTCAACTATTTTGCAAATCTCTTTATTCAATAATTCTTCAATTTCAATTGAAGAAAAGGAATATTCCTTTTTCCCCTTATTTATGATGTCTGATCCTGAAAAATTGTCTCAATTTTTCTTAAATAATTCTCTAACCTTACTATTTTCACCTCTAACCCATAACCCCTCAACATTTTCATTTATTTCTTTGTCATAAGACCAATAAGAAACTATTCCTTCTTGATCATCACAATCTTCCGCATCTTCTGACATTTCATAAATATCAGGAATCTCTTTTCCTGATTTTTTATTTGTCAAAGAAAAACAAGCTTTTTCTGCAAATCCATCTGTCTTATTTACTCATACAACCTCTAAAGAAATATTTCTATTTTTTATTTCTTCTTCATATTGTTTTTTCTTTTGTTCCATTTCTTTTTGTTTTTTAAGCAATAAAATTTCAGTCTTCTCTTCTTCCGGAGAATTTTTTTTGTTCAGAAAAGTCTCCTCTCGAATTTTCTTCTAAATCCATTTCAGTAGGAAGATTTTCTTGATCTTTGACTTCTAAAGTTATCCCATCTATCTCAATAGGATCATCTTTCTCAGAATTCTTGTCATTCATATCTAATTGATTAGAAGATGATGATTCCGAAAAAGGATATTTCTCTTGACCTTTAGGTGGGATCTCCTCCAAAGAAATTATTTCGGTATCAAAAGTATCCTTATTCTCTCCTTCGGGAAAAACAACATGATTGGGTTCAGAAGGATGATGTTGTTTTTGTTCTTTCTGGAACAAATGATCTTTATTTTCGCGAGAATCCTTAACTTCATCATTCCCATTATTCACTAATTGAACTACTCCTGTTATGGTGCCCCCTCCAAGGGCACCAATAAATAAAGTAGAGAAGATCTTACCTAATAATTTCATGGGTATTTCCTAATAATTCTACTTACTAAATTAATAGTGAATTTTTACAAAAAGTAATAAATATTTCCCAGCCCTTACTGGGCTTTTTTAAAAGAAATTTCTACTAAGATTGAAAATTTTTTATTCTCCTAGAAAGGCAACCAAATTCAAATCATTCCCCTTTTTGTTCTTCTATTTGGCAAATTTCCAAATCTAAATGATCAGAGAATGAACTAACAGAAAATGAATTGGGTTTACTCAATTCTTTCTTAACAAATTTAGAAGGTTTTAAGAGAGAATCTCAATTAGATTCAAAAAAAACTTAACAATACTTTCATTCTTTCCTCTAACTCATAAACCTTCTTCATTTTCTTCATTATTAATTTCTTTATTTTCTGCCCATTCAGTTACAGCTGTTCCTGAATCGCAATATTTAGAACTTTCATCTGAGTCTGTCGCATTAGAAACATCAATATCTTTTTCTAATAAATCATTGTCTTTGTATAAAAGACAATGTTTATCTGGAGAATTTTTAAATCCTCCATCTCTATTTATTAGTACAACTTCCAAAGAAATCTGCTTTTCTTCTCTTTCTTTTCTATATTTCTTCTTTAGTTCCTCTAACTCTTTTTTCTTCCTTTCTAATTCTTCAACTTCTTTTCTTTGTTTTTCTTCTTCTGAAATTTCTACTTGTTGATTCTCTAAATTATCGGGAATTCCTAGATCTTCTGATGCATAATTTTCAGATTCTGCTGATGGTTTTTCTTTATAGCTAGTACTTTTTTCTTGTTTAAGTTCTGAAGTAGTTTTAACTTTTGTAGTTTCATTTTCTGAATCCATTTGAGTAGATTCAAATCCAGAACCTTCAATTTCTGTTTTTTGTTTATCCATTAAATCTAATTTTTGGGCTTGAGAGCCCTCATTTTGAGAACTTTCTTCACCAATTATTTTTGGCGAAAAAGAATCTTTTGAATTTATATCTTGTAAATTTTGAGACTCAACATTTTGCTCAAAACCTTTACTTGTAGCTATTACTGCTCCAGTAATAGCTCCTGAACTAATAGCACTAACTACTAAACCTGAAATTATTTTTGAAAATAAACTACCTAGAACAGCCACTATTAACTAATTATTTAGACAAACAAGTTAATTCAATTCATTTTTGTTGTTCTAGTTCTTTATGAGTTATTTTGCAAAAATGTCCTTCTGACTCTAATTTCTTCATTCTTTCTTCTTCAGTAGATGGTTTTTCTTTTTCTCTCTCGACAAAACCAGTACCTTTTAATAAATCATTTCAATTGGAATCAATAAATGATTTAAATTCTGTTTCTTCTCCTCTAACTCATAAAGCTTGATTATTTTCTCCCAATATATAAACATCTCTATTTTCTGTTCAAGAAGTTTCTTCATCTCTACAATCTTCACTTCCAACAAATTCACCCTTCTCAGATTCATCTCCATCTATTAATTCCATTAATTCAGGAATTCTCTTGTTATCTCCTTTTTTAAGGAGAATGCACATTTTCTCCTTACTACTTCCACTTTGATAAATCCAAACAGCCTCTAATCTAACTTCTTTATCCCTAAATTCCTTATCTTCTTTAGCTATTTCTTCTTCCTTTTGTTTTCTTAGTTCTTTTTCATTTTCTGAACTAGAACTAAGTTCTTGTGGGGAGGGTTGATTGTTATTCTCTTGAACTGATTTATGTTGAAATTCACTTTCATTCCCTAAACTTAAATCCTCTTTTTCCTCTTTAACTTCTTCTTTTCCCTGAGCTTCTAAATTAGTTTCTGGATTATTATGCTCTTCATTTAATTCGGGTGTTTGTGGTTGAATATTTTCTTTATCAGTTCGTCCTGAGGTCAAAGGTTCTTTAGATAAATTTGTCTCTAAATCTTTCCCTAAGTGCTGATCTTCTTCGAAATTTTGTCCTTTAAGTTTTTCTAAACCTTCAGAAGGAGTATTGTCTTCTTGAGATTTTCTGACGTCTCCTAAATCAGGGTTTGCACTTTCATCACTACTAATTACTTCTTTATTTCTAGTAGCTATTACTGCTCCAGTAATAGCTCCTGATCCTGCAACTCCTAACACTAAAGTAGAAAGTATTTTGGGAGAAAAACTACTTAAAAAAGCCATTACCTAAAGGTTTTGGAATTCTTATATTCTTTGAGAATACAAGTTAATTCCATTCAATCTTGATGTTCACTTCAAGATTGATAATCTATTTTGCAAGAATTATTTTCCAAATCTATTTCTACTAATCTCTGTTCATCAGTTTCTGGTTTCTTTTTTTCTTTATCTACATAACCAGAGGATTTGATTGAATCCTCTCAATTCTTTTCTATAAATTTCTTCACTTCTTTACCTTCACCTCTAACTCAAATAGCTTCTTTATTTTCTCCTAAATCGGAAATATGTCTATTTTCCGATCAAACTGTTTGTTTTTCGCATTCATCATCATTATCACTTTCTAATAAATCCATAAGAATTGTTGTATCTTTTCCATCATCTTTAGATAAAAATTCACAAACTCTATATTTACTATTACTTTCTCCATAAATTCAAACTGTTTCCAATCTAACTCCTAATTGATCAATTTCTTCTCTTTCTCTTTGTTTTTTAGAATCTTCACTTTCTTTTTCAGGTTCGGGATCATCAGATAATTGATATTCTCCCTTTAAATCTTCTTGAGGTTCATTATTAATTTTTGTTGGCTCCAGAACATCATGCTTTACTTCCTCTTGTTCAACAATATTTTGTTGAACAATGTCAGAATCTTCATTCTTTGATTCTTCTATATTTATTTCTTTTGCGCTAGGATCTGATCTTTCTAAAGATTGATCTTCTTGTTGTTCTCCCGAGATCTCTAGTTTTTCTTCATCTCTTTCTTCTTCGCTAGAATCTCCTTTATTTCCCTTTCCTTCACTTTTAGGTTCTTGAATAACTTCTTCAACATTATTAATTACTTCTTTATTTCTAGTAGCTATTACTGCTCCAGTAATAGCTCCTGAACTAACAACACCCACTACTAAAGTTGACAATATTTTTGAAGATAGACTGCCAAGAAAGGGCATTATTAACTACTACTAAATTGGCTCATTAGATTTTATTGGTGTGTTTTTTTACTTAAATACAGCCCTCTCTAGGGCTGTTTAATTATTTTGTTATTTTCTATTGAAGTTATATTCTTTCAAGATGCAAGAAAGTTCCAACATTTTTTTAGAACCTACTTCTTTATTAGATAATTCACAAGAATTATCTGTTAATTTCAATTCTTTTATTCTTTCTTCATCAGTTTGAGGTTTATTTTTAGTTACATATCTAGAAGCTTTTAAGGAGCTTTCCCAATTTTTATCAATAAATTCTTTTACTTTTTCTTCTTCGCCTCTAGCTCAAATAGCCTCCTTATTATCTTTTAGATCTGAAACATCTCTGTTTCCAGATCAAGTAGTTTCTTGATCGCATTCATCAGTTGAAGACTGACCTTCTTCCTCATTATCTAATAAATCCATTAGTACAGGTGTTGATTTTTCAACACCTGTTTTCGACAAAAAACACATTCTATCTTTCCCAACACTTTGATAAATCCAAACAACTTCTAACTTAACTCCAATATTTTCAAATTCTTCATTTTCTGCATCTTCTTTTAATTTCTTAGATTCTTCGCTCTCTTCCTGTTCTACAAAATCATCCGATATTTGAAGTTGGTCAATTCCTTCTTGATTCTCTAATGAATCTTCTGAAACTGGATCTTGATCATCATTACTTTCTTCACCATTTTCAACTTCTAATAATTCATCATGTCTTTCTTCTGAAGAAGTAATGGGATTGTTCTTTTGAGTTGAACTATCACCCTTTTCTTCGATAGGAGAGATTTCTGGTTCAGGAGATTTAGTGTCAATTTCTTCTGTACGTTGTCTTTTTTTCTCTTCTTCATCTTCTCGAACTTCATCCTCAGATTTATTTTTTTCTGAATCTGATTTGTTTTCACTTCCAGAAGAACTATCATCTGTTCCTAAATTTTCAGAGGAAGGTTTTTCCCCTTCAACATTATTTACTATTCCCTTATTGCTTGTAGCTACAACAGCTCCAGCAATAACTCCCGATCCTACAACACTAGCTATTAGTCCAAAAACAATCTTGGTCGAAAGGCTTAATAAAGCCATAAATTAATTAACTTTCTTTGGAGAAATTATTTTCTCCGATAACACAACTAATTTCTTTTCAAGAACCATTTTCACTCTCTAGAGAAGAACATACTTTTTTACTTAATTTACTAATAGGATTCTCCTCAGAATCAACTAAATCTTCTTTAGATTCTGTAAATCCATCTATTTTTAATTCATCTCAATTTTTCTTTAATAATTTATTTACTAAATCAGATTTACCTCTAACTCAGAAACCAACTTTATTGGTTTCTTCAGATCTATTCGAAGATCAAGATGTTTGCCAACTACAAGAATCATAAGAATGTTGTTCAGTTCTTCCTTCAGTTATCTCCAAATCATCATCTTCTCCGACAATGTCATCTCCCTTATACAAGATACATCCCCTTCCTCATTGATCTTGATCTTCTCTACCAACTCTAAACTTGTAAAGACTTTCTAAAGATACGTGATATTTGGATATTTCTTGATCTCATCTTTCTCTATCACTTAATTCTTTTTGAGGCTCCCTAACTTTTCTTTTTCCCTTAGTTCCCTTAGGGGAGCTAATATCTTCGTTAACTTTTTGTTCTTTAGGTAGAGTTTGACTTTGAAGATCTTCTTCTCTAGTTTTTTGAGAATCTAGCCCTGAAATACTTTCAGAAGAAATAATTTCTGGCTCTATTTTTACTTTTTCTAAAGCTTCGGTAGAAAGCACTACCTCAACTTCTAGTTCTCTATTTACACTTTCAGAAACACCTTGTTTTACTCCTTTATCTGAAACTTCTTCAGAAGGGTTTAATTTTTCTTCTCTTTTTTGCCCTATACCTTTTTCTATTGGATTTTGAGGTTGTAACTTAAAGTCTTCAACATTCTTTGAATTGTTATTGCTGGTAGCTAATACAGTTCCAACAATAACTCCTGAACTAACAACACTAACTATCAAGCCAGAGACAATCTTGGCTGAAAGGCTTAATAAAGCCATAAATTAATTAATTTTTAGGGATGCAACTAATTTCAACTCAAGAATTATCTTCCTTTTTTACAACTTTGCAAGAATCTTTTAATTCACTTATTGAATCTTCTGTTTCAACAGAAATATCTTTATTTTTTGCAAATCCTGCGACAAATAAATCATTTCAATTTTTTCTTAGTAATTTATTAACTAAATTAGTTTTTCCCCTAACTCATAAACCTGTCTTATCTTCCCCTTCGGCTCTACTAGAAGATCAATTTGTTTGTCATTCACAAGGATCATAAGAATGCTCTCTTGATCTTCCTTCAGTAATGTCAAGACCACTATCTTCATCAACTTCTTCAGTTTCCTTATAGAAAATACAACCTTTTTCAGATAAACTGCCATCACCAACTCCATATTTATAAATACTTTCTAAAGAAATTTGATAATCGCCAATTTCTTTTTCTCACTTCTTTTCTCCAGTTAATTCTTCTCTGTGTTCCCTAATTCTTCTTGGTCTTCGAGAATTTTTTTCTACTTGAATTTCAGATTTTTTGGGTAAAGTATTTTCTTTTGGAGAAATTACTTGTTTTTCTAAAGATTGTTTTGGAGTTTCAGAATCTTTTTTAGGTAAGATTTCTCCAATTTCTCTCTTATTTTCTACATCAAGAGAAGCCTCCTCTCCTTTCGGAGGAACTTTAATAATAATTTCTATTTCCTCACCTGAAGAAGGGGGAGAAAAAAAGACATCTTCTTTAGCAGTCTCTTGATGTTTTAAATCATTATTTTCAGAAACTTCTACTTTGTTATTGCTAGTAGCTAAAACAGTTCCCAACAATAATTCCGGAACCAGCAATGCTGGCTATTACGCCAGAAATAATTTTTGTAGAAAAACTTAGTAAGGCCATTTATTAACTTTCTTTAGCTACACAGCCGACTTCTACTCAAGAATCACTCCTCTTTTTATCTACATTACATAAATCTGTATTTAATCCTTCCACTCCCTGTTTATTTCCATTAACTTTTACAAAGCTAACTGATTTCAAAGTATCTCAATTTGAATCATTATTTATTAATTGACTCACTAATTCAATTTTTCCCCTAGCTCAAAAACCTGTTCGGTTTTCTCCTTCAGACTTATTTAATGATCAGGATGTTTGTCAACCACAAGAATCAAAAGATCCTTCTACAACTCTTCCTTCCATAATATCTAGATCTTCTTCATCTTCACTAAGTTTTTCTTCTTTTCTGAATAGAACACAACCTTTTCTTCATTCGTTTTCACTTGTACTTCCAACTGAAAACTTATAAATGCTTTCTAAAGAAATTTGTTGACTAGTTATCTCTTTTTCTCATTTTTCTTCATTACTTAATATTGGTTCCTGTTCTCTATTTTTTCTTCCCTTTCTAGAAGAAGTCTTTTTAGATTCTTCTTGAGATAAAGGACTAACTATTTCTTTTTTATTGTCTAAAGAATTTTTAGGCTGAATATTTTCTTCATCAGATTTTTGTATTGAAGAAATTTCTGAATTTAAGAGTTGTTCAGAAATTTCAGTAGATTCTTGTTTTACCTCTAATTTTTCTTGAGTAGGTTTTTGATCTTTCGGACCATCAATTATCTCATTTAAAGGTCCTTTAGAGATTATTTCAACTTCTACTCTTTCCATTTCTTCACTAGGGGAAGGTAAAAGAGGTTTTTCTACTTGATCATTATTTTGTGTTACTTTTTCAATAGTATTTACATTGTTATTTCTGACAGCTACTACAGCTCCAGCAATAACTCCAGAACCCACTACTCCCGTGAGCACAGATAACAAAATTTTTGAAGAAATTCCTAAAAGGGGCATTATTTAATATTTAGAGAACATTTAATTTTTAATTTTAAACTATAAGGTCAGCCCGAAATGGGCTAACACTTATTTAAAAAATACTATTTAACGACACAACTAATTTCTATTCAATCTCCATCATTTCTTTCTACACTACACAAATTAGTGCTTAGTAAACCCTTAATTGATTTATCAGTTTGACTAGTTGTAAACCCCCAGGGGAAGATAAATTACTTCAATTCTTTCTAATCAATTTATTAACCAAATTGATTTCTCCTCTAACTCAGAAACCAACTCTATTGGTTTCTTCAAATCTATTTAAAGATCAAAGAGATTGTCCATCACATGAAGCATAAGTCTGATCTTTTATAGTTCTTCAAATTCTTCTCCATCTTCATCTATACTTTCATCTTTTTTGTAAAGAATACATCCTTGATGAATTAATCCTTCTTTACCATTTCCAATTCCATCCTTATAAAGACTTTCCAAAGCAATATGTCTTTTAACTATTTCTCAATCCCAACGATCTCTTTTCTTATATTCTTCTTCCCTTACTCTCGAATTTTCTCTTTTATTTCTGTTTCTCTCTCCGGAAGAAACTTGACTATTATCAAGTGGTGTTTCAGATAATTCTTTCTTTTCTTCTAGTGAACTTTCAACATTAACGGAAGAAACTACTTGAGGTTGAACCTTATCACTTATTTCTCCAGTTGTTGCTTGAGAATCAATAGTTTCTTCTGTAATTTTTTGAACTCCAATATCTTTTGATATTTCAGAATCTTATGAAGAAATATCAATTCTTTTTTCATCTTCTTCAGGAACAGACAAATCAGATTTGTCTGAAGATGATACTTTAGTTTTTTCTATTTGATCTTTTATATCTACAGATTCTTTTTTAACTTGGTTATTGCTTGAAGAAATTATTGAGCCCGCAACAATACCAGATCCTGCAACTCCCGCAACAATAACTGAAATGATTTTTGTAGTTAAACCTAATGCAGCCACTTATTAATTACTTCTCTCTAAATTAGTTTTTCTATCAAAAATACAACTAATTTCTATTCAATGACCTCCTTCTCTTTGTGTTTGACTTGAAAGACACAAATCTTCTTTCAAGTTATTTAAAGGATCATCAGAATCACTAATTTGATCTTTATTAGTGAATCCAGCAAGTCTTAAATTTTCTCAATTAACTTTCACTAATCTCTTAACTCAACTTTCTTCCCCTCTTGTTCAGAATCCTTTTCCATTAGTTTCTTCAGATTTAACAGAAGATCAAATAGTTTGGTTATCGCATGAATCATGACTTTCTCCTTCTTTAGTTCTTCCTTCAGTTATTTCTAATTCTTCTTCCTCATTTTCTTCTTTAATCTCTTCTCCTTTCTTAACCAAAATACATCCTTTAGTTTCTAGATCTCCATTTCCAATCCCATCTTTATAAAGACTTTCTAAAGATATTTGTTTATTTTTTATTTCTGTTTCAATTCTTTCTTTTAGAGAAGGCTCTTCTCTTCTTTGCTTTTTAGTTACTTTTTTTCCAGAAGTAGGCTTCTGTTCTAACTCTTTAATTTCTGTAAGTGAATTAGTGGAAGAAATATCTGAATTTCTTTCAATAATTTCAACTGAAAAAGATTGTGATTGATCGGTCTGTTCTGAAAGAATTGGAGAAGATTCTTCTATTTTTTCTGCTGAATCTTCTGAATTTGTAGATTCTGAAGGTAAAGAAGGTATATTTTCTTTTTCTGAATATTTTTCATTATCTTCTTCAGCTTTTGAATCTTTATCGTCATGACTGTTTTGTTGAAAAGCTGAAGACCTTTCAACAATTCCTTCATTTTTTCTAGTAGCAATTACTGATCCTGCGACAATCCCATAACCAACTACACTGACAAATAAAGTTGAAATTACTTTTGTAGAAAGACTAATTACAGCCATTATCCACTAACTTTCTCTTTCCCGAATGAACAACCAATTTCCATTCACTGACCATCATTTTTTTCTATTTTGCAATTTTCTAGATTTAGTCCATTCAATAGGTTTTCATTTTCACTAACTTCTTTATTTTTTGTTAAGCCAGCTTGCCACAAACTATCTCAATTAGTTTTCAATAACTTTTTTACTAATTCTTTTTCTCCCCTAACTCAAAAACCATTTCCAGAAGAATTATCAAATTTATAGGAAGATCAAAAAGTTTGACCATCACAAGATTCATATCTTTCTCCTAATTTAGTTCTTCCCTCAAGTATGTTTAACTCCTCTTCTTCATCCTCTATTGTTTCTCCTTTTTGAACTAAAACACAACTTTTAACTCCTGAACTTCCATCTCCAATTCCATCTATGTAAAGACTGTCTAAAGTTATTTGTCTATCAACTATTTCTTTAGATCATCTCTCTTGAGGAGTTAATTCTGGATCCCTAACTTTTGGTTTTTTAGTTTTTGAAACTTTTTGTGTTGCGGGAACAGAACTTTCTCTTTTGTTTTCTGGATTTTCATGTTGAACTTCTACTTTAGGAGTGTTTTGAGTTTTTTCAGAGATTTCTTGACTTAAAGATTGATCAGGAGTTCTAGACTTTTCTTCAGTTACTCTTAATTGCTCTTGTAAAGGTTCTTGATTTTTTGTTCCATCAATTCCTTTACTTAATTCTTCCCTAAAAATTAGTTCAACTTCTTGTCCTTTTGAAGCCTCAGGAACAGTAAAAGTTGAATGTTGGTTTTTTCCTAAACTGATTGTTTGTTGTTCAGAAATATTTACATTGTTATTGCTTGTAGCTACTACAGCACCAGCAATAACTCCAGAACCCACTACTCCCGTGAGCACAGATAACAAAATCTTTGAAGAAATTCCTAAAAAGGGCATTATTTAATATTTGGAGAACATTTAATTTTTAATTTTAAACTATTGAGTTAGTCCTTTTTGGACTAACTTAAACTACTTAGTTATCTGTTAAGAGTTTGTTTTGTTGACTTAAAACAACTAATTTCCATTCACATTCCATCATCTTTTTCTATTGAACAAAATTCTTTACTTAATCCTTCTGATGTTTTCTTATCTAATTCTTTTGAGATAAGTCCTGAAGTTGACAAATTATCTCAATTTTCTCTTAATAATTTATTAACTAGGCCTCTTTCCCCTCTTACTCAAAAACTTGTTCCTTCATGATCATCTACATCTAACTTGTTTGAAGATCAAAGAGTTAATTCATCACAAGAATTATGTTTTTTACCTTCTTCAGTTCTTCCCTCTGTTATATCAAAATTTTCATCTCCAGTTTGATTCTTTATTGTTTCCCCAAATTTATAGATAATACATCCTTTTGTAACTAATTCTCCAGTACCTACTCCATCTATATATACACTCTCTAAACCAATTAATTTTTTAGCTGCTTCTTGTTCTCGCTTATAACGAATACTTAATTTCTCCTCCTCTATATCTCTAGATTGTTTTCTACTTTTGGTTCTAAAGTTGCTTTTTTCTGGAGTTCCAGTCTCAGAACTAACCGAAGAAGATATTTGTTGTTGAGTTTCATCCCCCTTACTTTCGGGCAATGTTTTTGAGGATAGAGTTTTTTCTGTAAATTCAGGGATAGAAGGCAAAGTTTTTTCACTTTCAACAGCTTTTACTGTCTCTTGATCTTTTAGTCCATCAACAGAATCTTTAGAACTTTCTATCTTGTCTGAGTGTGAAGTTACTTTTCCAGAAGAATCATCACTTGAACTTTCTAAACTATCAAAAGATTCAGGATTTTTAGATTGCTTTTCGAATGCTATATTTTCAACACTAACTCTGTTATTGCTGGCAGCAATTACTGAGCCAGCAACAATACCAGATCCTGCAACTCCCGCAATAACAACTGAAAGAATCTTAGTAGTTAGTCCTAGTGCAGCCATTATCTAATTTCTTTAGTTAATCCATTTGACTTGTCAAAAGAACAACTATCTTCTAATCAATTAATGTTTCCTTCTCTTGTAGTTTTTTCAGAACTACACAAATCTTTTTTAAGTTGAGTTAATGCATCTACAGATTCCGCTGGAGTTTCTCTCTTTTCTGCGAAACCGGCTACAAACAGATTCTCTCAATTGCTTCTCATTAATTTATCTACTAGTTCAATTTCACCTCTAACCCAAAAACCCTTTCCTTTAGTTTTCTCAAATCTCCTTAAAGATCAAGTAGTTTGATTCTCACAAGATTCATAAATTTGATCTACTATAGTTCTTCCTTCAGTAATGTCAAAGTTATCATCATCTATTTCTTCTTCTTTTCTATATAAGATGCAGCTTCTATCACTAGCTTCTTGACTTCCTGCAAATCCATCTTTATAAAGACTTTCTAAAGATATCTCTCTATTAACTATTTCTGATTCTCACTTTTCTTCATCTGTTTGTTCAATTACTTCTTTTCTAACTTTTTTACCTCCCCTAGAACTTTCTCTAGATTTTGGGAGAACAATTTCAGAAGTTGATTTTTCAGCAAAAGATTCTTCATCTTTTGGAAAACTAACTAAAGATTGTTTAGGTAATTGTTCTTCAAGTTTCTTGGGTTGTTGTGAAGAAAATTCTCTAATAATTAATAAAGCTTCAGGTTCTCCTCGATCACTAACTTTTGAATGTGGTGAAAAATGATCGCTATCCTCCAATATTTCAGAAGATTTCTGAGAATCTTCTCCCTTTGTCTGGGAAGTATAATCAGGCAATAAATGTTGTTGTCCTTCTAAATTATTTGGATTGTTGTTAACGACAACTTCTTTTTCAACAGCATTTACATTGTTATTTCTGGAAGCTACAACAGATCCAGCGATAACTCCAGAACCTACTATTCCTATAACTGTAGATAACAAAATCTTTGAAGAAACTCCTAGTAAAGGCATAATTTATTTTGCAGAGAACATTTAATTTTTAATTTTAAACTATAAGGTCAGCCCCCAAAGGGCTAACCTATTTATTTATCTTCTTAGAAGTTGATTTGTTTGTTTAATACAACTAATTTCCAATAAAAGACCATCATTTCTCTCTATACTACAGAATTTTTTATCTAATTCTTCAGAAGTTTTTAGAGAAACACTTTGAGTTGTAAATCCATCAGAAGAAAGATTATTCCAATTAACTCTTAATAATTTATTAACTCAACTTCTTTTACCTCTAACTCAGAAACCAACTCCCTTATGATCATCATTCTCTAATCTTCTAGAAGATCAAAGTGTTTGTTCATCACAAGATCCATGATTTCTGTTAGCTACAGTTCTTCCCTCAGTAATGTCAAAGTTTTCATTTTGTAATTCACTTTCTACATTTATTACTTCATTTCTTCTGTATAAAATACAATTTTTTGCCATTAAATCTCCCTCTCCGTTTCAATAAACGCTTTCCAATCAAACACCTTCTTTTTTAGATATTTCTCAATCCCATTTATCTCTAATATTTGGTTCTTTTTCTTGTTCTTTAATTTGTCTCACTCTTCTATAAGAAGAAGAAACTCTATTATTTTGTTCAGGATTCTTTGAATTTTCAGAAACTTTTTCTGTTTCAGGATCTTGCGCTTCTGAAACATCATCAGAACCTTTAGAGTCATTATCTTCAGTTGAAGGGGGAGGAACTTCTCTATTGCCGGAAATTTCAGGACCTTTAATTTGTTCCTTTAAATCAACATTCTCTGCAAAAGAACTGTTATTGCTGGTAGCAATTACTGAGCCAGCAACAATACCAGATCCTGCAACTCCAACAATAACAGCTGAAAGAATCTTAGCAGTTAGTCCTAGTGCAGCCATTATTAAATTTCTTTAACTAGTTCATTTGACTTTTCAAATGAACAACTAATTTCTACTCACTTCTTTTCTTCTCTTTGTGAATGATTCACTAAACATACATCATTCTTCAAATTACTAAATATATTTGAAGAATCATTTATTTCTTTACTATTTGCAAATCCAAGAGTTTCTAATTCACTTAAATTCTTTTCTAATAATTTTTTTGCCATTTCTTCTTGACCTCTGACTCAAAAACCTTTTCCCTTAGTTCCGTCAAACTTATTTGAAGATCAAATTGTTTGACCATCACATGAATCATGACTTTCATCTTCTTTAGTTCTTCCCTCAGAAATATCAGAATCATTTTCATCAAATTCTTCATTTTCTTGATAGAAAACACAAGCCTTATAGTTGGCTTGTGTTTCTCCACCCACACTATCCTTATACAAGCTCTCCAAAGATATCTTTCGTTGCTTTATTTCTTGTTCTATTTTTTCTTGAATTGATACTTCTTTAATTTCTCTTCTAGGTTTTCTAGATTTCTTAGTTGTTTCTTCAGTAGAGTTTTTAGGTTTTTCTAGAGAAGATACTTCTAAATTAATTTGTTCGGAATTATCTAAAGATTGTTGAGTTAATTGTTCCTTACTACTTGCAGGTTCTTGAAGTAGAGAAGGATCTTTAGTGATTAATAAGACTTCAGGTTGTGGAGAAGGTTGTGTTCCCTCTGAGCTTATTGGAGAAGTTTTTGCAGATTCTTCGTTAATGGTTAGAGAAGGAGAAATTTCTCCTTCTTTTTGTGAATCTAAATTGTTATCAGAATTTTCAAAATTTTTTTCTGAATCTTCTGAAAGGTTTTGATGACTATTTTTATATATCGCGGAACCGGCTATAGCCCCGCTACCAGAGAGGCTTAACACAATAATTGAGAGAATTTTAGTTGACAATCCCCCGAAAAAAGCCATTGATTTAAATTATACCATTTTTTAGAGTTTTTAAAAACTCCATTTAATATACTATTTAATTACTTATTTATTTTTTAGAAGTTCTTTTTTAGAAAAAGACTTCTCAAAAAACTAGTAAAAAAATTTAATCTTAAAAATAAGCAAATAAAAATATAAAAATTTCTTCGGAAAAGGACAGGAAACCCACATTAATATGTGGGATACAACCTACCTCTGATCTAACTATAGGTAACTATATAGGGGCATTATTGCCCCTAATAAAAAATCAAGAAAATTATGACTCCATACTTTTAATTGCCGATTTACATGCATATACTATTCCACTATCTATCCAAAAGATTCCTTTTGGAGAGATTAAAAAAAGAAGTTGGGAGTTAGTTAAGTGAGCAGTAGCTCTAGGTGTAGATCCTAAAAAAACTAAGATAGTTTTTCAGTCTGATTTAAGAGCTCAACACTTAGAACTTTTCTACTTTCTCCTAACCCATTCAAGGTTAGGAGAACTTAAATTAATGACTCAGTACAAATTCCTTATGAACAAATTTAAGGAAGCTAATGGTACTGAGCCAGCTCTATTTGGAGTGTTAGTTTATCCAGTACTAATGGCTGCAGATATTCTGCTATATGATGCAGAATATCTTTCAGTAGGTGAAGATCAAATACAACATTTAGAGCTGTGTTCAGAACTAAAAGAAAGAGTTAATAGACTTTATTCTTTAGATATTTTTCCAAAAAAAATAAAAGCTCTAAGCTTCAACTCTAACTACCTGAAGATAATGGATCTGCAAGATCCATTGAAAAAAATGTCAAAAAGTACAGAAAATAAAAATGGTGTACTTTTCTTAAGTGATTCTCCTCAGGAGATTCACAAAAAGATTATGGGAGCCAAAACAGACTCCCTTAATAAGGTAAATATAGATAGAGAATCCCAACCAGGAATCTATAACCTCCTTAATCTTTTTGCAACTCTAAATGATTTGCCTTTAGAAAAAGCTTTCGAACAACTAAATCATTTAGACTACAAAAGTCTAAAAGAAACTATTTCTAAGTTAGTTTCTGACTTCATTAGTCAGAAACAACAAAACTATAAAGAAGTAAACAATAACTTAGATGAACTCAAACAATTAATTAAAGAAAATACAGATACTTTAAGAGAACAAGCTAACTCTAAGTTAGAGTTCATCTATTCAAGTCTAGGGGCTTAAAGTTTGAGTTTTTCAAACTCTTTTAGCCCCAAGAAAAAAAGAAAACACTTCAGTAAGTGAACTTATCAAGATCACTTCGAATACTGATTTAACCACTACAGTCTAACTCCTGAGGAGCAAAAAAAGCTCCAAGAGTTAGACGAAGAAATGAAGCAAGAACTCTTTTCAGTGGATGGACAAGAGTTCCAATTTGGAACTTCAGGAATAAGAGCTCTTATGGGAATAGGTCCCAAGAGAATAAATGTTCATACTTGTAGAGTTTTTGCAGAAGCTTATGCAAAATTCATAACTTCTAGCAAAAACAAGGAAAAAGGTCCTATCCTAGTAGGTTTTGACAATAGAGAGAATGGGAGACTTTTTGCACTTACTATTTGTAAAGTGCTAAAAGGATTCCACATTCCCTCTATATTTTCTGGAGAATCTATGGCTACTCCAGTACTAGCTTATTTAGTTAAGCACAAAAAATATAGAGGAGGAATTATGATAACTGCTAGTCATAATTCCCAAAAGCACAATGGAATTAAGTTATATGGAGAAAATGGAGGTCAGTTATCTCAGGAGGAGGAAAAAACTATAAGAAGTTTATTTGCTCCTCCTCACTACTACTTAAGTTCTCTTAAGGGTAAACCTAAGATAACTTCAATAGAAGAGGAGTGATGAGACTCCTATTTAGATGATCTAGAGAAATCTATAAGAAGAAAAGTTGGTAGTTTTTACACATTAGGATGTACAGTCATAAGAACTATCAAGTTCTTATTCTCTTCTCATCACGGAACTTCTTCTGGAAGAATGCTATCGCTAGCTAGAGTATTAGGAGCTCTTTCATTTAAGGAGTACTTCTGAGAATGTACTCCTACTCACTTATTCCCTGATGAGGAAATAACTAATCCAGAAAATCCTCGTTCCTTCAGAGATATGGAACGAGAAGGAAAAAGTACTAAAACAGATTATTTAATAGCTCACGATCCTGATTCAGATCGTGGAGCTCTAGGAGAACTAATTAAAAATGATTGATATTACTTTACAGGTAATGAAATGTTTGTACTTCTAGCTGCGTTCCTATTAGAGCTTTCAAAAAGCTCTAAATATGAAGTAGATATGAAGTACAACTATTTAGTGACTACACATGTAAGTGGAAACCTAATAGATAAAGTAGTTAAGTATTTTGACCCTTCTATTGAAATTAGAAGGGTTGATACAGGTTTTAAGAGTATAGGTAAAGAAGTGGAACGTCTTTCCACTAAAGGAGAAGTACTTCTAGGTTGTGAAGAAGCTATAGGAGGTTTATTTTTTCCAGAATTATCTCTGGAAAAAGATGCTTTCCAACAAACAGCATTAACAATGCTTATGATTGGATACTATAAATTCCACTATTCGAGAAATTTACTTACACAACTATTTTGGTTGATGTGGAAAACTAAGTCTGCTTGACAAGGAAAGACTGTTTGCTTCAACTTAAAACCTGGAGACAAAACCAGAATATTTAATAAATTGAAAGATATTTCTGAGAAAGAAAACTCAGAAATACAACTAGAGAAATATAAATTCACTATTTCCAGAAATCTGGAATTGGGAATCTTCACTTTTTCTTTAGATTCCCAAAATTGGGTAAAAGCTAGATTTTCTGGAACAGAAGATAAGTTTAAGTTGTACTTCAACTTATACTCAGATATAACTCCAGAAGAGTTAGAAAAAGAAGAAAAATGAGAATCAATAATAAGAGAAAAGAGAGCTCAATTAAATTACTTAATTACTACATTAACTAAGAAATTTGAAGCTTTCTTAGTAAATAGTTAATAAGTAAGTAAATATTCTTCTTTCTCCCCTTCAAGGGGAGAGAAAGGAGAATTATTTATTTTTCTTTTTTATCTTTAGAAGATTAAGGAATACTTATTAGATTTCTTTTTTTTAGATACTGAAATAAAAATTTATTAGAAATCTAGAAAAGAAAGAGTCTATATAAACTTTCTTGCTAAAAAAATTACATTTATTTTTTCTTTTTCCTAAAAAAATAACTAGGTAAAAAGAGAAAAACTACACCCCCCTAAAAAAAGGGGGGGATAATTTAGTCTCTAAAGACTAGTCTTGTTGTGGTTGTTCAGGAAGAATTGATTTATTTTCATGATTCTTATGCTTTTGTTGATTTACTATTTCAGATTCTGCATTTTCTCAATTAGTCTTAGCTTTGTAAACTCATTTTTCCTTTAGAACACAAATATTCTTGTTGATGTTATTTACATTGTTTTTGTGATTACTACATTGTTGTGCACAGTGTTCACAGTGGAAATTCATCTTTTTATTTCCATTTACAAAAAGATCTATTTCACTTTCAATATTTCTAGCAAATTCTTTTCATTCTTCAGCACTAATGTTTCTTCATCCATCTTGCTTTACTTGAATGATGAATTTGCAAACATAGTAAGCAATTCCTATTACAACAGGAATTACTGATCCTAGAACTCCACCTATAACAGGTCCGTTCAAGAAAAGCATACTAAAAGACATTATCTAAAACTAACTACTTATTAGTTTAAAGAGTATTAACTCTTTTTATTAGCTTCTTTACTTTTTCCGAACATACCTCCAAAAGATTTCTTTGCATCTTTTTTAATTGGATTTACTTTTGAAGAAGTCTTTAAAGGAGTCTTAGGAGCTGCAAATGAAGGCTTGGAAGGAGCTGAACTCTTAGAATCCTTAACCTTAGGAGCCTTTGGCTTCTTAGCTGTTAGAGACTTAATCTTAGCTAAGAAATCTTTCATTGCACTATTCTTCTTTTTAGCTGCTTTTAGAAGAGCTTCTTTTTCTTTCTTAGCTTTCTTTTCTTGTTCTTTTTGCATCTTTAGTTTTGACTTTTCCTTAGAGAATGTGTCATAAGAAAGAGAAGAGAAAGACCCTGACTTAGGTTTCAATTTCCCGAACATTCCTTCTTTCTTAACTTTTTCTTGTTTTGGAGCTTCAGTAGTTGCTGCAACTGTCTTAGTCTTTTCAACTTTAGGCTTCTTACTGAATAGAGATAGTTTTTTCTTTTCTTTAACTTCTTTAACATCTTGTTCTTTTTTCTTCAACTTAATTCCCTTAACTTGAGGTACTAAAGCAACACTTAATTTCATAACTTTGGACTTCAAATCTTGAATTCTTACTGAGTAAGGAAGTTTCTTTGCTTTTGCAGCTTTCTTAGCAAGTTTTAGAGCTTTCTTTTCAGCTTTTGTTAGTTTCTTCTTCTTTTTACCTCCAAGAAGGGCTGCCATAGCTTCAGGAGTCAATTGTTGACCTCCTGAAGTAATATCAGTAGTTCCAACTCCTTTTCCTAATATATTGCTATTAACTCTGCTAGCAGCAGAGAAATGTAATTTCTTTGCGAAATTAAATTGAACTTTTGGTTTGTGTTGTAGACAAAAACCTAAGAATTGAGTCCATCCAGCTACACAACATTGTTTTGTGAAGTCAGTAAATATATATCTAATAAATCTTCCATATCTCATCTTCATAGTTCCTCTTCATCATTCAAAAAGACCTCAAATGCAGAAGAATGCGGAAGCTCCGAGAATAACAATTGTACCTGTGTCATTAATAGCAACAAGGTTGATTGTGATCCAACATTGTTGTTTATTGTTGTAAAACAACTTAATCGTTTCCAGGGCCCCCCCCAGATCGGACACTGTTTAAGCTACTGCTTAACTCCTATAAATTTGAAACAATGAACAATTTTTTCATTTCTTGAGTGATTCAATTTCATGATTGAAACTCCAGAAGTTGCTCTCCCTTTTCGTTGTGAAACTGCATTCACAGGAATTCTTGACACTTTTCCTAGGTTAGTTAACATAAATATTTCTTCTAGAGGATTATTTATGTTAATTGTGAAGCTGAATATTTCATCTCCATAACCTTTTTGGGAAAGAACTCCAGCTACACCTCTAGATGTCATTCTGAAATGATCTATATGCACTCATTTACCTTTTCCTAAATTAGTCAACACAAATACTTCTTTTCCATCTGCATTTGAAGAAGCAGATATTAATTCTCCTTCTTTTTCTCCCTTACTATTTACTAACTTAATTCCTCTAACTCCCATAGCTGTTTTACCAACATCTCTCAAATCTATTGACTTAAATCTAACTACTCTTCCAAAAGATGAAGTTAGAAGAATTTCATCTGCATCTCTAACTATTAGCGCAGAAACAACTTCATCCTCTCCTTGAAGTCCCATAACTATTCCACCAGACTTACTTGCATTTTGGAAGTTCATCATTTTTATCTTCTTAATCATTCCATCTTTACTTGCTAGGAATAAGAATGAACTATCTAAATACTTAGATGGTTCAACATTAATAATCTTGATTATTTGTTCATCATCTCTAAATGTTGATGAATCAAGATCCAAAAGTTCTCTTACATGTTGTAATTGAAGTAATTTATTTTCTGAACTTAATTCTTTCTTAACTCTTAGTAATTGATTTGCCTGAGTTCTATATATTTTTCCCTTATTGGTGATAATTAGCAAATCATCATTACTTGAGAGTGCAATAACATCTCTAATCATGTCATCAGTTGAAATTAATCCAGATAAATTAATTCCTTTTTCAATTTTTTCTCCTAAATTGAATTCAGCATAAGGGAGAGAAACTATAAAGTTTCTTCTTGAAAAAGCTAATAACAACATATTTATCCCTTCCATTTTAACTACTGAACTATTTTACTCGATATCGTCAGGAAGTTGATATTTAGCGAAGAATACTAATTTTTCATTTGGCTTCAGTGAGATTAACTGACTACCTTCAGTTCTTCTAGTTTTTCTCACTGAAATTTGACTAGCTTGGAATCTATTTATGTGATCTGTGTTAGTCATTAACAAGATTTGATCTGAATCCTTAATAAGAACACAAGCTATTAGCTTTTCATTTTCTTTGTTCTTGTAAGCCAAAACTCCCTTACCTCCCCACTTCTTGGATAACTTGATTTCATATTCAAGTTCTCCATCTTCATCCTTCTTATCTTGTTTAATAATTTTTTCAACTTCTTGCTTGGTTTCTTCATCATATTCCTTTACCTTAACTATTTCTTGCTTGATGGAGTCCAAACTTGTAATCTTTCCCTTACCAGACTCTACAAGGGAAAGAAGTTGGTCTCCATCATAAGTTGAAGAAGCAGAAATTAATTCTCCTTCTATCTTTCCATCATCATTTCTAAGATTGATTCCTCTAACACCAAATGTTTTTCTTGTTCTCTTAGCTTCAAGAATTGAGCTCTTGAATCTAATAACTTTATTTTTTGAAGATGCAAGAAGGATTTCAGAATCCTTGTGCATCTTAATAACAAACTTCAATTGGTCATTTTCACTTAATCTCATAGCTGTTTTACCGCTCTTTCACTTCTTTTCTAGGAAGAACTTATAGAAAGAGATCTTTCTTATGAAACCAAATTTGGTTGCAAATAATAGATCTATATCCTTTCACTTTTCTTCATTATTTTGTTCTTCTCTAGAAAGGGAGATAATCTTAACAGCCTTTTCATCTTTACCCATCAATGGGATTAAGTTATTTAATTTTTGAGGCTTCTTAGATCATTTCTTATTAGCACTAATCTTGATTTCATGAGCTTTCAACTTAAATACTCTAGCGTAGTTAGTAAATATAAATAGATCATCATGTGATGATGACAGAAGTAAGTCTACATCTAGATCTCCAGTCTTAAATTCACTGCTGGAGTTTTCTCCAACAGTATTTCTGTTAGTTAAGTCAATCTTGTCAAGTGGAATTGCAGCGATGTAATTATTTTGAGTAACTTTCAAAATAATGTCTTCCTTAGGAATGCAATCTCACTTAGTAATTTTTGCAATTCCCTTAGGAGTAATCAATGTTTTTCTTAAGTCATTCTTAAATTCATTCTTTATTTCTATTAACTCCTTCTTTATATTTTCATATTGTTTATTCTTGTCATCAAGCAACGCTTGATATTCATCTCTCTTAGCTCTTTTTTGATCTAATTCATTAGTTAGTTTCAGGAACTCTATCTTTTTAAGTTGTCTTAGTGGAAGATCAAAGATATCTTTGATCTGAACGGGAGTTAGAGAATATTTCTCCTGAATAATAACTTCAGGATTATCTTCATCAGTAATAATTCTTATTACTTCATCTAGATTTCTAACTACTGTTTCTCTTCCCTCAAGTAAGTGAATTCTTCTTTGAACTTCTCTTAAGTTAAATCTGGTTTTTCTCTGCAACATATCAAGTTGATGTTGCAGATAATTTCTTATTATTGCACCTATTCCTAATAGTTGAGGCTTTCCATCAACTAGAAGTGTTAAGTTGACTGCAAAAGTTACTTGCAGTCTTGCATACTTGTACAAATTATTTAGAACAGCTTTCAAATCTGATTCCTTAGATCCTTTTTTACATTCAATAATTAGTCTGATACCTTCCTTCAAGTTAGATTCATCTCTAATGTTTTGAAGGAATCTTTGAAGAATTTCATTAGTTCTTCTAGATTTAGCATTTTTTCCTTCATAAGCTAAATCAGCTATTTTCTTAATTAGATCTGCTTTTTTAATTCCAAAAGGAATTTCCTTAATTATTAATTGATGCTTGTTAGCATCAATTTCTACTTTTGATCTAAGTATTATTTTTCCAAGTCCCTTGGAATGATATCTCTTAACTGATTCAATTCCTATGATTTCCCCTCCAGTTGGGAAATCAGGTCCTTTTATATATTCAATAAATTGTTCATCCTGTAGTTCAGGATTATCAATTAATGCTATGATAGCATCACAAACTTCTCTTAAGTTGTGAGGAGGTATTTTGGTTGCCATACCAACTGCAATTCCTTCTGAACCATTCAGAAGAATTGAAGGAACAATAACAGGTAATATTGATGGTTCTTGTTTAGAGCCATCATAGTTATCCACAAAATCAACACATTCTTCTTTAATTCCTGATAGGAATTTTTCCCCAAACTTACTTAACTTAATTTCTGTATAACGCATAGCAGCTGGAACATCTCCATCTATAGAACCAAAGTTACCTTGACCCTCTAGTAGAGGGTATCTCATCTTAAAGTCTTGACTTAATCTAACTAATGCATCATAAATAGACTTATCGCCATGTGGGTGATAAGAACCCATTACAGCACCAACTAGGGTGGCTGACTTCTTAAATCTACTGTCATTAAATAATTTTTCTTCATAAGCTGCATAAAGTATTCTTCTGTGAACAGGCTTTAGCCCGTCCTTAAGATCGGGCAGAGCCCGAGAAGTAATTACAGAAAGTGAGTAATTAAGGAACGATTCATCACATACAACAGAAATATCTTTATTCTCAACATTAGAGGAGGGTAGCCCCTCTAATATCTTCTCTAGCTTACTTGAAGGTTTTACGCTGCTCATCTGTCTATCATAGCTTTAGAGTAATTTTCAGTAATAAATATCTTTCTAGGTTTTACTTTAGCTCCCATTAATTTTTCCATAGTAGCTTGAGTCTTAGGATCATCTATTATTTGAACTTGCAAGAAAGTTCTTCTCTTAGGATCCATAGTAGTTTCTCACAGTTGTGCAGGAGACATTTCCCCAAGCCCTTTAAATCTACTAAATTCATAAGAAGAAGATTTATTGTTCTTCTCAAATTCTCTCTTTTCTTCTTCATCAAGAAGGTAAATAGTTTCCTTCTTTGATGAAGCTTTATAAAGAGGGGATCTAGCTATATATACATGACCATTTTCTAGTAATGGTTTCATGTATTTATAGAAGAAGTTCATAATAAGTACTTGGATGTGGGACCCATCCACATCTGCGTCAGTCATAAGTATTATTTTGTTGTATCTTAACTTTGATATGTCAAAGTTATGACCATAAGAACATCCTATAGCTGTTATTAAGTTCTTAACTTCTTCATTGTCAAATATCTTATTTTTCTTTTTACTTGCATTAGCTAATTTACCTTTTATAGGTAAAATAGCTTGAAACTCTCTATTTCTAGCTCCTTTAGCTGAACCTCCAGCGGAGTCTCCCTCTACTATATAGAGTTCGGAGAACTCTGGATTCTTAATGGTACAGTCAGCTAATTTTTCAGCAAAACCTAGTAGGTTTTCCTTGTGAATCTTCTTGCTCATTTCGAGCATTTGCTCTCTATTAATTCTCTTTCTATATTCTTGTTGAATGTGCCCAAGTATCAACTTGGCCACTTCAATATTGTCTTGGAAAGAAGTGTGCAACTTACCTTCTATTTGTTCTCTTAATATAGGTCTTATTTCATTACTAATTAATGTTTCTTTAGTTTGACCTTTATAGGAAGGGTCTGTATAGTATACAGACACTACTAAGCTAATTCCTGAAATTACATCCTCTTTAATTCACTTGTATTTGTCATCTATTATCTTTCAGTCTTCTGCATATTGTCTTACACAAGACAAAATACCTTCTTTTACTGTCTCTAGGTGAACACCACCTAGAGATGTTTTTATATTGTTACAGAAACTGTAAATTACAGGATGATCTCTTTCCAATGAATATTGGAAAGAAACTTCACATCTAAGACTGTTTACAGTTTCTTTCTTTTTTACTTGTTGCTCCTCAATAACAATGTTTTGAATTGGGTGAACTGTTTCAAAACCTTGATTAATACTTTCTACTCAATCAGCTAATCCCTGACTGGATAGAAATTGTTCTACTTCTCCAGTATTTTTGTTTTCAAAAATAAATGAAAGATTTTTATTTAAGTAAGAAAGATTTTGCAATCTTTCTTTTATTAGTCCTATATCATAGTCATTTCGCTCTAGAACGCTAAAGTCAGGTTGTCATCTAATTTTTGTTCCAGTTTTACTTCCTACTGATTCACTAATTACTGAAGGTTGACTTTCTAGTTTTCCACCTTCAGTAAATTTAGTGAATACTTCCTTTCCTTCTCTACATACATTTACTTCTAGGAATGTAGAAAGAGCATTTACACACTTAATACCTACACCATGAAGTCCTCCAGATGTTTTATAGCTGGAGTTATTGAATTTACCTCCAGCATGTAAGTGTGTAAATATAGTTACTATATTGGATAAACCCGTTTGTGGGTTTATACCAATAGGAATACCTCTACCATTGTCTTCAACACTTACTATGTGTTCCTCTTCAAGTGTTAACTTAATTTCAGTAGCATATCCTGCAGTTGCTTCGTCAACTGCATTATCTAGTGCTTCTCAAATTAAGTGATGTAATCCCTCTACACCAAGGGAACCAATATACATCCCCGGTCTAACTCTAATAGCTTCAAGTCCCTCAAGTACTTGAATGGAGCTATCTCCATACTCCACATTTGGAGTAGGATTTATTAATTTCTTTTCTTCTGTACTCACTATTCTTTAACTAATAATTTATTAGTTTTTTGGTACTTATTTTCAAATATTAAAGAAGTGCCTAAAACGAATTTTAAAGTTAATTTTTTTAGTAAAAACTAAAAAATTTAATCTTTAATCTCTTCTTTACTCTCTTTAAACACTATACCTCTGAATTTAGAGAAAAAGTAAAGAGAGTTAATTATTCCCTGTTCACTATTTCCAGATTTTCTGGAAGAAGGGAAAGGTAATAAATCAGGAGACCTAGCTGGAGCTAGGTTTAAATTAACTCTTCCTACATCTATTTTTAGAGCTATCTCTCCAGCAACTTTTATATCTTTACTAAAGATAGAAGCTTGAAGTCCATACCCTAAGTTATTTATTTGAGAAATAGCTTCCTCTAAGTCTGTATAGGAAATAACAGACAGAATGGGACCAAATATTTCTTTATGTGAAACAAGCATATCTTGTTTCACATCAAAAAATACTAGTGGAGGAATGACTAAACTAGTCTGTTCCCCCCAATTAATAGGAGCAGTTATTAAATGTGCTCCTTTAGATAAAGCATCTTTATAAGCTTCTTCAATTTTCCTTAAAGATGCTTTATTAATTATTGGAACATTATCTAACTTAAAGGAGCTTAATTCCCTAATAAGAATTGACTTAAATTCTTTTTCTAGGTGTTTGGGAACAAACACCAATTTAATAGACGTACATCTTTGACCACTATATTTAAGAGTTCCTTTAAGTATTTCACTAACACTTGTGCTTAGTTCTGCATCATCCAGAACTAAAGCTGTATTAAGTGCACTTAGTTCTAGTGCTTGTGGAATTCCAGGAAGTGCACTTGCAATAGAAAAACCTGCATCACTACTTCCTGTAAAGGAAAGAGCTGATATTTCAGGTTTTTCTTCTCTTATAAAGGATTCAAGTGTTGATCCTCTTCCTGTGTAGTAATTTAGTACTCCAGGAGTCACTAAATAACCATCAATACTTAGTTCATTAAAAATCTTCGATACTAAATATCCTGTAAGGGATCCATTTATCGAAGATTTTTGAATAACTGAATTACCCATTAATAGTGCTGGAACTATTTTGGTAATCATAGTATTTAGGGGATAGTTAAAGGGAGTAATAGATAGTATTACTCCCAGAGGAACTCTAAAGTAAAGGGCTTGTAACTCCTCAGAAAGTAGTGGATACTTTTCTGAGTTATATTCTCTAGGGTTTCTCATTATTGCATTAAAGAAGTGAATAGTTTCACTTATGTATTCACAACTTCTCTTTATTTCGTCTAGAGAGTCTTCTTTACTTTTTCCACTCTCTAGACTAATAACTTGAGATAACTCTCTAGAGTTTTCTTGAAGTTTTGAACTAAAAAGAAATAGAAATTTCTCTCTAGTGTCGTAATCCAATTGACTTCACTTTTTAAAAGCTTCTTTTGAGCTTTTAAAAATTTGTCTAGTTCTTTCTCTATCTAGTAGAGGAATAACTCCAATACACTCCTGTGTTAGTGGAGAAAATACTTCCATTTTTTGTAGCTCTTCTGGAGCTACTAGTTCTCCATCTATAAATGAGCCAATCTTATACATAAGTTGGCTCATATAACTAAATACCTATTCTGGCATTTAATGACTTAATAGGTAGAGAGCAAATAAAGCAATTCTTATCTATTTTTCTAATTATTTGAATTAACTCTTGTAATTCAATTAATAGGCAAACAAACTCAAGTTGAGTCTGTGATCTCAAACTATAGCTACCATAGGAAGGTACTATGGTAAAGCTATGTGGAAATTTTCGCTCTATTAATTCTTTTCTTATATCTAATCACATAGTTGTAAAGATCTTTACATTAATAAATTTGAACCTAGGGTAAAAAACAGTAAAGATAAATTTCTTTACAAATATTGAGCTCAAAAGAGCGAAAAATAGTGGTGAAAAGAAATTGGTGATGAATGAACTAAATCCTCCATTATTTCCATTTCCACTTAATGCTCAAGGGAGGTAACTCCCTATAGTATAAGAGGAAAAGGAAAGAAATAGTCCAGTATAAAAAATTAATTTATTCGCGAAATAAGACTTCTTCTTAAATAAATAGAAAATAATTCAGTCTACTCCTCCCCCACAACCTCCTAGTGCATAAAGCAAGGAGGTCATGAGGGAGTTAAGAATGGAATAAACAATTGCATAAATAAATAGAACTATTACACCATTACTATTTGGCGTTCCATTAGATTTTTCTGTCCCTCCAGCAATTGCTTCTCATTGAAGAAATTGAGCCGATTTTCCAGCTTCTTGTTGAACTTGTTGTTGACAACCCTTGTAATTTCCAAAAGGATTAGAAAACAAGAAAAAATCTTTTAAGCCTCAACTTTGAGGCAAATTAGTCAATATAAGACCTGTTATAGTAGAACCCACTATAAACAGGATACTTAATTTGGTCATATCTTTACCTATAGCCTTGCAAGTACATATTGCGAGGACTATATTCATAATACTGTTAAAGACTCAGAAGAAAAGAATATAGACTACATGACTTTTATTCTGATCCATTTGACTTCTTGCCAGTCTAGCAATAGACTGTCAAATAGAAAACATTCCGGGGCTATAAATTCCCACTTTTTCTACAAAGAAAAAGCTAAGACAACCAGAAAATACTGACAACATTAGAACTAGAAGTATTTTTGTTTTCTGATCTTTCAGAGATCAGAAATACTGGAAGGAAAGACCTCCAGTAGTTTTGAAAGTTAGCTTTCTAGTATCTATGGAAGCTAACTTATCTGCACTACTGTAAGAGGTATTAAAAGAAGACATATTAGTTAGTGTTAGTAAAACTTATATGTAACACTAAAAATCTAAATCTAAAATTTAAGAGATTTAGATTTACTCTAATCTACTAAATTGTTTAAATTTAGTAGTCTAGGGAAACTAGAATTCATTTCCTTATTTTTGCCTTGGCCATATAGCTCAGTGGTAGAGCAAACGGCTGTTAACCGTTTGGTCGCAGGTTCGATCCCTGCTGTGGCCGCCATTTTTTAAAGGTCTGTTGGTGAAGTGATTAACACACATGCCTTTCACGCATGCATGCATGGGTTTGAATCCCATACAGATCGCCATTTTGGAATGTTAGCTCAGCGGGAGAGCAACTGCCTTACAAGCAGTAGGTCAGGGGTTCAAATCCCTTACATTCCACCATTGCCGGATTAGCTTAGTGGTAAAAGCGCTCGACTTGTAATCGAGTGAGACGGGTTAGAATCCTGTATTCGGCACCAATTTGTCCGATAAAAAGGAAAGTTTAATGCGTTTATGGCGGAATTGGCAGACGCGCTAGCCTTAGGAGCTAGTATCTTAGAAGGATGTGTGGGTTCGATCCCCTCTAAACGCACCATATTACCCAACATAACTAAAAATAACTTTTCTATCGAGAGATAGAAAATTTTCCAAATTCTTTCTCAAATTTGAAATTTATAGATCCTATAGGTCCATGTCTATTCTTACCTATTTTCAGAACAACAGTTTGTTCCGATCTACTTCTAATTTCTGGAGCTGAATATTCTTCTATTTCTCCGAAACCAAATTCATCATCTTCATCATCATCTCTTCTATTAAATTTCTCTTCCCTTTGAATAAAGGGATAAAGAAACATAACTATATCAGCGTCTTGTTCGATAGATCCAGAGTCCCTTAGGTCAGAAAGAACAGGGACTCTTTCCATTCCTTTTCTCTCTTCTAGTTTTCTATTTAACTGAGAAAGGGAAAGAATACATACATCTAGTTCTATCGACAATATTTTTAATTGTCTAGAGATCAAGCTAATCTTTTGATGAGTAGTAATATTGCTATTTAATTCTTTTTCTAGCGGAAGATTAATTAATTGAAGGTAGTCAATAATAACTACTTTCAAATCATATTTACGATTCCAAAATTTAATAGTTGAAATTATCTTATTTATTGTGATGTTTGTATCATCACAAAAAAGAAGATTAGTTTTACCTATATCTTCCTTAGCAGCTGTATAAGTAGCTCAATCTTCATTATGAATAGATTTATCTTCCATTATTCTGTGGAGCTTAAAGAGCTCCATTTTGGATCTCAAAGCTATTAGTTTTTCCATAATAGATTCATTAGTCATTTCTAGTGAAAAAACTCCTATTGCAGGATTCAATTTTTGTTCTTTGTCAATTAGAACTCTAGATAAATTGTTCTCAATTAAATTGAGAGCAAATGTAGTTTTACCTACACCCGGTCTTGAAGCTATTACTATAAATTGACCAGGCTTAAGTCCTCTTATTTTGGCATCAAGAACAGGAAATCCTGTTCTTAAAAAAGTTATATTTTTGTTATTTTGATTTCTTCTTACTAATTCTTCATAACACTTAATTACTTCTGAAGAAATTAAGTAATTTAACTTACTGTTTTTAGTCGTAATATCGATGAATGACTCATGTCATTTTTGAAGAAATTCATCGATATTATTGTGGCTTAATGATGTATTTTGAATTTCTATTGTTAAACCACTTAATTGTTTTTTTATTCAATTTGTTTGAAGTATCGAAAGATACTTTTTGAAATTAATGTATTGTGATTCTCTAGGTAGCTCTTCTAGATATCTAGAACATCTATTTAAAAAGTCAATATTGTTTTGTCTTTTTAATGTTTCATAAATGAGTATGGGATCATATCCCTTACTTTGGACTTCCATTTCTAGAAGAACTTTAAAAATAGCTCTAGCTTCTTCTCTAACAAAGAACTCGAGAGGAACACTCTCTAGTTCTGCAAAATTAATAATTTCTAGGTAATGATAAATGTATGAGGAGAGAACAGCTTTTTCAGCTTTCTCTACCTCAAAGCTCACAGTAAAAGAAGAAAATATTTTTTCTCCCTCCTACCCTGAGGGGAGGGAAAAACTAATTAAATGAAACTGTTAATTATTTGTTTATCCCTATTCAGGGACGAAAGGCAGCAAAGCTATATATCTAGCTCTTTTAATTGCCTGAGACAATTGATGTTGATGTTTTAGGCAATTACCAGAAATCTTGTGAATCAAAACTTTGTTATATCTCTTTAGATAATTTTTTAAAAATTCTGTATCCTTGTAATCTATTGTTAAAATTCCTCTTCTGCAAAGTCAGCAAACTTTCTTAAATTTCTTATTTCTTCTAGTTCGTTGACCTGAATCTCCTACTCTTGTTCTTCCTTCACTAGGAGAGGAGAAAGATTCTCCTTGTTGTTGAGAGGTAGAAGAATTATTTTCTTCTACTGATTGAGTAGTAGTGTTTTGCACTAAATTTTCTTTGTTTTCTTGTACGTTACTCACTTTAAAAATTATTAATTTTCTTCTTCGTTATCTTTATAAATTTCACTCAAATCTAAGTCTAACTGACCAGTAGAAGAATCTTCTTCTGAACTACTATTGTTCAAAGAACTAGAAGATAGGCTATCTGCTTGTTCTTTCAGAATATCTTTATCTTCTGGATTACTTTCAGAAGAAATAGTTCCAGAAGAATCAAGACTTCTATTAAGTCTCTGATAAAGCATTTCTATTTTTTCTACTTGTAAATCTATTTTTCTAATTATTCTTCCTTCCATATTTGTATAGCTACTTGTGAGTAGAGTAAATTCTATAAAAACACTGTCTCCCTTCTTTAAATAAGTGGAGATATATTGCGCTCTTTTACCTCAAGCTATGCAGTGAAAATAATGAGTTTTTGCGCTTTGATTAGCTCTAGTGTAATTTTCACTGCATGCTATAGAGAATCTAGAGTAATCTAGGGAAGAATTAGTCATCCCTGGCACTGGGTCCGCTGTGAAGTTACCTATTAAGTAACCCCTTGGCAGCATTTTAGCTAAATCGTTTGTGAGTAAGGTCTTTGTGGAGATCTTTCATTAGTTTTACTTTGTCTTCTACTTCTAAATTCTTCATATTTTTGAGCTCTCTTTTGAGCTTTCAATATCTTCTTTGGATTAATACTGTTTTTATATCCATAAGTTTTCTCTACATTAATAATCAAGTGTCTCAATATCTTGTTATTTAGAGAAGATAATCTCTTAAATTCTTCTAATTTAGAGATATCTTCTGTACTGAAGTTAACAAGATATCTGTGAGCACTTGTTTTCTTTTGTACTGGATAAGCAAGTTGATCAGATCAACTTACAGTCATTTCATAATCTTTTTCTTCCTTAAATAGATTAAGTAGAGGTTCAACCTCCTTGACAGCATCTTGCTGACTGCAGTCAGCATCTAATAAAAACATTATTTCGTACTTAGACATGGTTAATTAAAAATGGCGTAGCAAGAAGGACTCGAACCTACAACCGCAAACTTAGAAGGTTTGTGCTCTATCCAGATTGAGCTATTGCTACACTTCTCTATTTCTCAGTTTATTATATTTTTTATTTCATAAAAGAGAATAATTGATTTCAATCCATTTGATTACCAGCTAATTTCTTACTCAATTCCTCTGATTTTTCCTTACTTAACATTCACTTATTAATTAGCTGGTTTAGCTCTTCAGGCTTTCTCCCTGAACCCTTTATAACTCTAGCTCTTCTACTGCTTTCTGTTTTAAATACTTTAGGATTTTTCTTTTCATATGGAGTCATAGATTGGACTAGATATTCTCACGCAGTGAATTCATTTTCTAGTCCATCTAAATTAGAAGAAGTTACTGAAGCAAATTTCCCTAATTTAGGGAATAGCTTCAGTATGCTACTTAAAGATCCCAACTTCTTTATTTCCTTAAATTGCTTAATTAAATCTTCAAGGTCAAATTTACCTTGAAGAAATTTAAGAAATACTTGTTCAGCTCCAGCTGTATTTTCTTTCTGATCTTTGATTTTGTCAGCTAAGCTGGCAAAATCCCCTTCCCCTATTATTCTTGACACTATTCTGTCAGGATAAAAGGGGATTAAATCCTGAATATGTTCTCCTTCACCCAAAAACTTAATAGGAAGTTTTAGGAAGTAGTGAGAAGATAAAGCAGCTCCCAACGGAGATAGGGAGTCTGACTTAGTAACAATAATACTGTCTATATGTATATTGTTGTAGAAAGTCTTTACTATTTCTAGGGACTCTTGTCCCGAAAGAGCATCTACAACAATAATTGTTTCAGTTGGATTTATTAATTCAGCTAATTTCTTCAGATAGACTAAACTATCTGGAGAATTAGGAAGAATACCTCCACTATCAAAAATAACTACCTCAGATTTAAGCCCACTAAGGAATTCCCTAAATTTATTTGTTTGTTCTTCATTTGTTAATTCATCAACAAATGAAGAATTAATTCCTAGAGGAGTTACTAATTGATGTAGTTGGGTAAATGCAGCAGCTCTGTTGTAGTCTAAGCTAACAGTCTCTATTGTCTTAATATCTTCCTTTTTTTGAAGATAATAAGACAATTTAGCTGCTGTAGTAGTTTTACCTACTCCATTTACCCCAACTAATAAATATTTATTAACTCCTTTTCTTCTAAGCTTTAGTGGTTGGGACTTTTGTCCCAACGATTCAATTAATTTTTCTTTTATTCTTTGGTAAAGCTCTTTCTGAACTTCTTCTTTACCAAGAAAAATTTTCTTTTCTTCTTTAATGACTACTTTTAGTTCATTAAAGAACTGAGTAGCTACATCTAAATTAACGTCAGACTTAACAAATTCTTCTTTTAAGTCCTCAAAAATGAGGTCTAAATCTTTCTCGCTAATCATCTTAGCGAGAAAGTTATGCTTTATCTTTCTAGTTAATGCTTTTTGAATTATTCCTGAAAGAAGCATTATCTAACTATTTTTAACTATTCTCCTGAATAGTGAAAAATACCATATTCTTTTTCTCCTTTCTTAATTAAAAAATATGAAGAACTAGATAATTTTGTATCTAGTATCTCCTTGTGATTTTTAAACACATAGGAGAAACAAGAAACACATTTTTCTAGTTCTACTAGTCTTTTAGATTCACTATGTGAAGAAGAGAATCCTAAATTAACTAATATAGTGGATATATTAGTTGGTCCACTAGTTTCATAAAAGGGCAATACTGAAGAAAGATCCTTTAGATCTTCTTCAGTAAATACTTTTTCTCTTATATCTGAATTTTTTTGGAACAATAATTCTGAAGCTTTTTTAATAGCTCTGAAGCTATTATCTCTGTAAACTCCAGAAAATAATTTTTCAATTATTTTCGATTTACATTCTGGAGTCATACTTTCATAACTATCTATCTCGCTATCAAATAGAAAGATAGATAGTTCTTTTAACTTCTCATCTGAAAGATTTCAGAAGTATTGATATACCTTATAAGGAGAAGTTAATTTACTATTCAGAAAGAGTGTATTTTTACCACTCTTTCCGAATTTAACCCCATTAGAGTCAGTTAATAGGGGGATAGTAAATCCCCCTGTAGGAATACTATTATCCTTTTTCTTAATGAATTCAATACCAGTGGTTATATTTCCCCACTGGTCTTGACCTCCCATTTGAATAGTTACATTTTTATCAACTGCTAAGTTGTAAAAATCAAAAGATTGAAGTACTGGATAAAAAGCATCTCTAAGTGTTAGACTATCTTGAGATAATCTAACACTTAAAAAATCTTTAGACAATAAAGTAGACAATTTAAAGTTCTTCATAAGATCTGACATCATTTCTATAGAAAAATTTCTATAGAATGTGGAATTCAAAACAATTTCTGATTTAGGACAAAGAACTTTAAATTGCTCTCTTATTTGCTCTAAATTAGATTGAATAACAGAAGATTCTAGTATTTTTCTATCTTCTGTTCTTCAAGAAGCATCTCCTATTTTGGTAGTGAAATCTCCCAAAATAATAACTGTTTTAATTCCATAATCTGAAGCTTTATTAAGTACTAGCATTAGCAGATAGTGCCCTCAATGGAGGGAACTAGCTGTTAAATCAAAACCTAAATAGATTCCGTGACCGGAATCTAATAAAGTTTTTAGATTATCTAAAGGAGTAGAGTTGTATATTATTCCCTTCTCGGAGAGAAGGTTTATGAAGTCTGACTTCTTTATTTTGCTAGTCTTTCTGAAACTATTTTTTTGGATCAGTCTTCATATATTTTGGAGACTGATCCACTACCTTCTTCATATATTTTGATAACGCTAGACAGAAGTCTAGCTACACTAACTACACTTATAAATTCATAATTTCTAGGTACCGGAACACTATCAGAAACTATAACTTTTTCTATAACTCCTTCTTTAAATGCTTGTTCAAATTGTGATCAGGCATTTCCGTTAAAGAGTGCATGGGTAGCACAAACAATAACTGTTTCTGCTCCCATTTTTTTAAGTACTCTTGAAGCTTTTAAAACAGTTCCACCTGTCCCAATAATGTCATCAAGAATTAAACATTTTTTGAAATTAACTTCTCCATAAACATTATGTTCTTCTATAGAACCTTCTTTTCCTCTTAGTTTTTCCATAATAACTATTGGAATAGAAAGTAAGTTAGAAAGCATTCTAGCTTTCTTTGTAGCTCCAAAGTCTGGAGAAACTATTACAAAATCTTTAATAGTTTCTCTATATTGACTTATTATGTATTCAGCAAATAGAGGGGTAGTATAAAGATGATCTATTGGGATACTGAAAAATCCCTCTATTTGATCTGTATGTAGATCTAAAGTAACAATTCTGGTAGCACCAGAATTGCTAATTAAATCTGCAATTAATTTAGAAGTGATTGCTGATCTTTCTTCAGTTTTTCTATCTTGTCTAGCATAAGATAAATAGTTAACTAATAAAGTTATTTCTTTTGCTGAAGAACGCTTACAAGCGTCCACAGTAATAAGTAATTTCATAATGTTGTCATTTACAGGTGAAGAAAGACTGTGAAATATAAATACCTTCTTTCCCCTAACAGATACTGTAGGTTTAGAGAAGTATTCCCCATCGGGGAATGAAAATAGTCTTAGTTCAGAAAAATTGAACTTATATTTTTCTTCAAGAGTCTTTTTTAAAGACTCATCAAGGTTTATTGAAAAATAAAGACTATTAGAGTTACCCATTAAATGTAATTTAAATTATTAAAAATTTAAGACATAGCTTGACATCATCTTGCTACCCCAATAAATATATTGGGGAATATTCTTCTAGTATTTACTAGTTCAAAGTCTTTCATTCTGTGACTTTTAGCTTTACTTTCTTCAAATAATTTATTTACTGTTAGTCCAGCTTCCTTATTCTTGATAATAAGGGCACTTTCAAAGTTCCAGTAAAAGGACCTATAATCCCAGTTATAGGTCCCAAAATAAACAGTTTCTTCATCGATTATTGTGAATTTTTCATGATTAAATCCGAAATATTCATAAATCTCTATAGTTTCTGAATAGAAACTAGAGAGTATTTCTCTATGTACTCTTAGAATTCTGTCATTTAAGTCTGCCTCTTTAGGCAGAATTATTTGAATTCGAACTCCCAATTGATCAGCGATTCTAAGAGCATTAACTATATCTTGTGGAGGATAGAAATAGGGAGTAGATATCTTAATTGATTTTTTTGCAGAAAAAATCAATTGAAGTAAGTTAGTCTTAATAGGTTGATTTAGAGAGAAAGGAGAAGAATTAATTAATTGAAGAGCTATATTTCCGCATTTTCTTCCAGCTTGCGGGAAGAAATGGCTTGTAGAAAGAAGCATGTCAAATTCTTTCTTCTTTTCTACCTTAATTATGCTTCAGTGGAAGGCAAATAATAAATTAAGTGAATTTACTATTTCACCTTCCAAAACAATTGATAATTCGGTAGTTGGGAAAAATTTATCAGTTATATTGAAATACTCATCAGAAATATTGCAACTACCGAATAAAGCAAATTCATTGTCAACAATAAGTAACTTATTGTGATTTCTGAAATTTCATCACAATTCTTTACTTTTCTTAAATAGGGGATTAAATACTCTGTATTGAATCCCTAAACTCTTTAATCTCTCAGAAGTTCTCTTAGATATTTTTTTATAGTTACCTCAACCATCAACAATTAACTTAACTTCTACTCCTTCTTGAACTTTCTTAGAGAGTAATTGAACTATATAGTTAAAGACATAACCTTCAGAAAACACATAGTATTCTATGTGTATAAATTTTTTAGCTCTCTTTATTAAGTTGATAATACAAGTTATATGATCTTTTGGCTTTACAACAAACTTAATAGAGTTATTTTTACTTAAAGGTCTCTGATAAGAGACATAGTTGTATCTGATGACTTTATCTAAGTCATCAGAATTATAAGGAGCTAGTGTTGTATATATAGAAGGAGACAAAGTCTTCTTCTCGAAGTCTTGAAATACTTTTATTTTTTCTTTAAATTTTTTTATTGCTTCATCACTTAATTTGTCCATTCACATTAAGAAGTAAAGGAATGGAAAAATAAATGGAAGCAATATAAAAGAAATGAAATAGAAATTTAAAAGTAAATTACTTTTACCGAAGTTACTATACATCCTCAGGATTGTATAGATAGTGAGTAAATAATTACCGGCAAAAGAAGCAGTAAATAGACTTACTCCTACGTAGTTAGTTCCCCAAAAGGGGAAACTAACTACTAAAAGGACAAAGAAGACAAACGAAGAAGATAGACCAATTCGTCTAAATGTCTGTAGAGACTTATAGGTTTCAGCTTTTCTAATGTTGTTATGATACTACTTAGTTAAGGTCTCTCTCTTTAATAGAGAGATCATTCTCTTTTTATAAGCTTCAACTCCTGGTTGATCAAAAGGATTTTGACCAAATAGATAAGCTGAGAACATTGCACTTAGGCAAAGGAAGAAGTAAAGATATCCGAATGTATAAGCTGATCAATCTTGAAGATTGAATACTAATGTATCAATCTTCTTTAATTCTCCGTGAGCTCTAGCTGTTCCAACTAGAGCTGAATGATTCATCTCTAATAAACTAACATTTTTTAGTCAATCTAACTTGTCTTCATTTCCGAAGACACTATCTTGAAGGAAAACTCTTTCTTGATCTCTAACTCAGAAAACTGTTTCAAAAAAAGTAGTTTTACCTTCTTGAAGTAATTGACCTACAGAGTGTAGGTCAGGAGTGAAATCTAATATCACTGGCATTAATCCTTTATCATTTTTTCCCTCAGATTCAGCAAATAATTGCTTAATCTTGTGGAGAACTCCATTTAATTGGGGTTCATAAGAAATTAAACATTCAGAAGAAAGTCCTCTTTCTTCTGCAAAGAAATTTCTAAAAGCTGCATATTGAAAGGCCAAGTTAGAAGAGAAATCCATATGATAACACTCTTTATAGCAATCTCTAGCTCCTTTTAGGAGTTCATCTCCTGAAATACCACTCAAAATTGCAGGAACTAATCCTACTGGAGTTAGAGTAGAGTATCTGCCACCAATTCCGGGATCTATCTCAAAAATTTGATATCCATGTTTTTTAGATAGTTCATATAGAGTTCCTGAATTACCTGTTACTGAAACAATATATTTTGAATGATTTTCTTTTTCTTGTTCGAATAGTAGTTCTCTCAAAAGTCTGAATGAAACAGCACTCTCAAGAGTGCTTCCAGACTTAGAAATAACTACTATTGCAAATTTCTTGTTCTTTAGATATTCGAGAACAGAAGAAACATATCTATCTGCAAAATAAGGTAGGAATATTATTTCTAGATTTTGATCTTCGAATTTAGGGAGAACAAAATCTAAACAAGCTTTAGAACCTAAATAGGAACCTCCAGTTCCTATTATTACTACAGTATCAACTAATTGACCAATTCATTCATTTCTAATCTTTCTCATTTGAGAAAGAATATTTGAATGATCTTCAAATATTCATGGCATTCAATTAGTCATTTCAATTCCCTCAGCAGTTCTTGATTGCAATTTCTCATAGATTTCTACTAATCTATGAGAATACTTCTTTTTTATTTCATCTAGTGTTACTGTTGAAATAAATTGAAAATTTAGACTAATTGCCATACCTACCTAAAAACTAATAACTTCTCCCAAAGTAAGCCAAGCAATTGGCTTTCTTTCCACTAAATACACAATATAGATCTTTATCTTTTATTTTCTCCTTTATACATCTAGGAGAAAAATTGTATTTACATTCTTGAAAATTTTGTTCATTCTCCAAATCATTAAACCAAGGAGAAAGAGCTAAATTTCCTTCTTTAACTAATTGCACTAATTCTTCCATCTTATAACTTTCTTTTATCAAACTTAATTTTTTATTTTCACTTCTTTCCCTTAATTTTTGATCATATTCTTTAGAAAATCTTGAGATTTCATTCTCAAGATTTGAAAGATCACATTCATATTTACTTTCACTTAACCTAGATTTAATCGTAATTTTCTTATTTTTAATTTCCTGTTGTCCAATTATTAGACTAACAGGAATTCCTAATCTCTCTACTTTATTGATTTTCTTCCCGAAAGAGGAATAAGAATCATCTATATGTAATCTGTAATTACATAATTTTTCTCTAATAGAGGAAATATAAGAAATAGTTTCTTCATCTCTATTTTCTCCCAATAGGAGAATAGCTATATTCTCCTTTGAGAGATTTCAGGGAAGAATAACTCCAACACTATCTTTGTGCATCTCAACTAAAGCTCCTATTAGTCTAGTAGAACTACCCGCAGACAATTGCAGGGGAGTCATTTCAATATCATTGGCTCCCCAATATTTGATATCCATCAATTTAGAAAAGAAATTAGATAAATCATGTGTTGTAGTCAATTGAAGAGACTGTCCATCCGGAAGAATACATTCATTAGTTAATGTTTTTTGGGCTCCAGGAAATCTTTCTAGTATTGTTTTCTCTCCTGTAATGTATTCAATACAAAGAAGCTCTCTCAGGAGCTTCTTATATATTTCGTGAATTTTTTCTAAGTGAAAATCTAAATCTTTTTGATTTTCGTGAAGAGAATGTAACTCTTGTCAATAAAACTCTTTACTTCTGAAAAAGAGTTTTGTATTTCTCTCTTCTCTATAGACTGAGGATCATTGATTTAAGAGAAAGGGTAATTTAATATCCCTCTCTTTTAACCTTTCTTTGAAATAGTGAGAAAATAATATCTCACTAGTTGGTCTGAGTGCTACAACACTTTGTTCTGACTTACTATTGTGAAGTCTCATAATTTCTTCCAAATTAAGTGTTTCACTATTTTTTTGTTCCTCTTGGAACTTTTGAAAAGGTAGCAGGGCTGGAAACAAAACATTGGAAACACCTAATTTACTGAATTCAGCATTTAAGAAAGACTGAATTTGTTCCCAAATAAAACAACCACGAGGGTGAAGAAAAAAAGTACCGGAAACAAGTCCGGGACTTGCTAGTTTACTCTCTAGGAGAAGTGATTCGTATTTTTTGATGGTTGACAAACCATTACAAAAATACTACTTTTCTGGAATAATTTTCAAAATTACTTCTCCTTTACTTACAGGTTCTCCATCCTTTTTAACTGGAACAACTGTTTTTCCTTCTAAATTTTCTGATTGAACTAAAAGAGCAGAAACATCACTTGTTTTCTTTCCTTCCATATCTTCTTCAGGACTAGCAGGTTTTTCTCGTTCTGTCTTCATTATTTCATGAATTACATCTAAATTCATAGTGCAAAGAGGTTCTAGTTCATTTATGTCTTGACCTTGTTTTAATTCAGTTACGAATGCCCCTTTATCTTGAGAAATTTCAACGGTATTAATTCCTAGGTGAAGCATAACAGCTAAGTTATGCTTATTTTCTCTAATAATGTAAGCGTGACCAGTTTTAAATACTACTTCTAGTTTTCCTCCTAAAGGAGCTACTACTTCTAGCTTCTTTTCTTCACCAGTTTGAAATGTTCTAGGTCTTAAACCAACTCCTAATCCCATATATCCTTCTGAAAATCCCTCATCAGGGATTTTCTTTTGGGATACTACAAAACCATCAATTGGAGAATAAACATTTATTACATTTGATTCATCATCTACTTTTTTCTTTTTGAAAAAACCAAACATTTTTAAGTTGTTTCTAAACTAGTTTTATTTTAAAACTCTTTTAATTGTTCTGGCTTACACTTAATTGTTTGATTTCTACCGAACAAGTTGATATTAACAGTAACAATTCTTTGTTTTACATCTACTGACAGAACAACTCCTTTTGTTCCCATTTCAGAAACATAAACAAAGTCATTCGCCTTTAATTTTTCAATAACAATATTTTCTCTCGTTCTGTCAGTTGGACCATAACTGTATTCTTCTTCTTTTACTTCACCAGCAAACTTTTCTTCTTTTTCTATTAGGTGAACTCCTTCCTCATCATCTTCCTCATCTCTCATGTATACTGAAGCACTTTCATTAACGTGCTTAGATACTGATCCAGATACTATTTCATAACCTTTTTCACCAATATATTCATTTAAGTCAGGGATTTCATCACTAACTTTTCCCTTCATTTCCTTAATTTCCTCTTCGGAAATCACTTTTAAGTTAGGGAATTCAAGGAAACTTAGTCCTAATGCTCAACTATTGATCTTTACAAACACATCAAGATCATTTAGCATATTGAAGAATATGAAACATTTGAAGGGTCTCTTAACCCTCAATCTAATCTTTCTGAAATTACCATTCTTTAACTTAACTCATATAGTTGTTTTGCTATTCTTGAAAGCTAATTTAGGTAATTCAGCTGAATCAGGGAATATTTCTTCTCCTTCATCTATTACTGTTTCTTTAAAGGAAACAATTTCCTTTACAGAATCAACCATTTTGTGTTGTCTTATTTTGTCTCAAAGTGACTCTATTAACTTATCTTCATTAGCTATGTAGCTTCTCGCTACATATCATCTGAATGAAGAAGTAAGTCCTAATTTTTCATCTTCTGCTTCCATTTTGAATTCAATTAGTGAAGAATAAGCTTTTCTTAATTGTTCTAGTCGAATATTCTTTATTTCTCTACTTCCTTTACCTGCGTGAACTTGATCGCTTAATTTTTCATAAGATTCTTCTATCTCAGCGATAGAAGCATTCTCGCTTAAATTGAGAATTTTGTAGTACTCTGTATTAATGCTCATCTAATTAAAAACTTTAATTAAAAAAATATTTAGTGATTAGTTTCTTAACTAGTAACTAATCACATAAATAAGAAAACAAAGTAAAAGAAACTAGTTAGTATTCCAGCAATAATCAACACAAAACAAGTTTCTCTTATTACCCTTTTCTTGTCACTTCACTGTATTCTTTGAAAATTTTTGATGAATTCTTCTATAAAAGTTATTGCTCTTAACTTGGTGTAATAGCAATGAACTTTTCATCAAGAATACTCATCTAAAATTTTTTCTTTCGGTCTCTGATTTTCCATTCTTCTGAATAAACTTTATTCTAAGTAAGTAAAATAGCTAGTAAGTTATGCTATCTAACTTAAGAAGCAGAAACTGTGCTTGCAGAATTAGTTTAGTGATAAAACACAACCTTGCCAAGGTTGAGTCGTGAGTTTGATTCTCATATTCTGCTCCATTTAATAATCTGATAAAAAAGAATTTAGGGATGAAAGCATAAACTTATGTCTTCAGCTAAAAAAGATTTCATAATGAATAAATTCATAAAGCAATATTTAGATAACTATATTACTATTTGCAAAACTCTTATTCTGGGAAGAGCTATTGTAATAGAAACAGATACTTTAATGGCTCTTGTCTCGCTTAACAAAAACATCCTTTACAGGATGAAAAATAGACCCTTAAAAAAAACTAGTCACTTTCATAGGTAAGATAGAGCAGATTCCTGCTCCTATCCCCTCTGATTTAAAGTGCATTCTAAAGCGATTCTGACCAGGACCCCTAACTGTTATATATAAGGGAATAGCTTATAGAATGCCCAATAATCCAATAATTATTAAATTGTGTGAACATCTAGGACCTCTTTATTCTACAAGTGCCAATATCTCTGGATGCGAACCTATTAAAACTCTAAAAGAAGCTAAATCTGTATTCAGGGAATACAGAGATCAATTTATGATTGTTAACTCTGGTTGTGTTTGCTCAGGAATTAATTCAACAATTTATGACTACGATAAAAAAGAGATTATTAGGGCTGGGGAAGTCCCTAAATGGAAACTATTTAACTAGTTTGTTGAAAAGTATTTTTTTCTATTAAGTTCTAGTCTAGCAGACTTACTTCCTAACTTAGAAATAGAAGAGTAAATATCTTCTATTTCTAGACTTACTTTTCTAATTTCAAAGAGAATAATGTTTTGTTGTGAACATTCTCTTTGGAATAAAAGGAAATTTAATTTTCCATCAAAAACACAGAAAATTGAATTCTTCAAGTCATTAATGTAATACTTTTCACTATATTTAGTTACTATCTTCAGACATTCTTCATTGTCTGAAGAAGAAATAAAGTATTTATTCTTACTTTCTAGCAAAAGATTTTCTATAGAACCGGAATAATAAGTCTTACCTTCTAGAAGTAAAGTACATGAATTTGCATATTCGGAAAGATCTGCAAATTCATGAGACATCAAAACAATAGCTCTTTCTTGAGTCTTCAATTTATAAAGTATTTCTAGGAATTCCATTTTTTCAGAATGTTGAAGTCCCAAAAGAGGTTGATCTAACAATATAACAGGAGGATCATAAGCCATAGCAATTAACAATTGAGTTTTTCTTAACTCAAGAAGTGATAAATCTATCATCATATCACCTCTTTTGTCTTCTAAACCAAAAGCTTTTAATTGAATGTCTAAATAACTCTTTATGCTTTCCTCTTCAATACCAATTATTTGTAGTTTGGTATTAATTACATCTTCCAAACTACTAAATAAATCAAATTCATGATCATAGCTAACGCTAGCGCAAACTTTTGTTACTTTAGCTATATCTCCCTTATGGTTAACAGATCCAAATAATATTTCTCCTTCATATTCTTCTTTTGCATTCAAACAGTGGAACAAAGTAGTCTTACCAGAAGAATAAGGTCCAATCACTACGTGAAAATCTCCAAAAAATACTTTGAAAGAAACATTAGTTAAGGAGGAAATATTTTTATTTCCATAGTACTTAGTTAAGTTATTAACTTCAAGAGCTGGGAAGTTAAAGTCAAAAACTCCACTCTTAGATAATTTTTTGAAAAAGTTGAAAGATCCGCTTTCAGCTTTGAAAAGTTCTTCTAATTTAAGTTCTAAAGAATTATTAGTGCTATCAAAAGCACTAAAAATGTTTTGGTTTAAATAATCCTTTAGTTGTTTAGTTTCTTTTTCAATATCTTTAAACTCTTTTTTAAGCTTAAGAAGGTCATTTAATTTGGTGTCCTTCTTATCTTTAGGAGAAAAATCGCTCAATGCCCTCTATATTAATACAAACTCTATTTAAATATTATTATTTATTTTCTGGAGTTAAGTTTTCATTTATGAACTCAAACAAACTCCTTATAAGTGGGTAGTCCATTCTTAGAGGACCTATGATGGACATACTTCTAGTTTTTTCTTTGTTATTTAATACTGTAGTAGCTACTGAAATTCCATCCATAGCTCCCTCAAGGTTAATTAGAGTTTTTCCAGTTTTAAAGTAATTTAGATTTAACTGGGAGAAAGTAGAATAGTCTTCCAAAACATGGAAGACTCTCTCTAAACTTATTTGATTATTCTTAACCTCCGGTTGAGAAATAATTGCATTTTTGTTGTAAATCCTATAGAAGGATTGATCTTTGTTTATGATACTTGAACAAATTTTTGTAATGATTTTTTCATAAACAAATTCATATCTATGAACACTTCTTCTTATCTTAGGTAGAAGCTTAGTAGCTTCTAAATCTATTTTTGAAAGAGGACAACCTACTAAGTTTTCGTTTAGTAGTTTTATACAAATACTTAAGTCCTCTTTCTCTTTAAATTCTTCTACTCATATCTTGTCTTTATAAACCTCTCCAGAAGAAGTTACTGCCAAAATAATAAATTCATGGTCAGTTATTTCAACTAAATCTATTTTTTTTAGTATCTCTAGATTTAAATCATTTTCTCCTGACAGAACTATCGGTAAATTAAGGAAATTAGAAATAATTTCCGCACTTTTATTTAGAGTTACATCAATTGACTCATTTCTATAAGAAAAGAGTTCAATTAATTTAGCCTTTACATTTACATCTACACTCTTCAGTCTTCCCATTAAAGAGTCAATATAAAGTTTGTATCCCTCTTTAGTAGGGATTCTTCCAGAAGACTTATGTTCTTTCTTGAGAAATCCTTTACTTTCTAGAACCATCATTTCATTTCTTATTGTCGCAGAAGATCACTTATAAAACTTTTTGGACTTCAAATTGAGACTACTTATAGCTTCTTTTTCATTTATGTACATTTCTACGATCATTTTCATGATTTCCTTTTGTCTAGCATTAAGAAGATCTTCTTCTTCTTTCTTGATTGGAAGCATATTGCACTTAACTGGATGTAATGTCACTATCTTATCTTCTAATAATTAAGAACCTTTCCGAAAGGAAGAAAAAATCTTTCAGGATTAGAAGCTCTATTTTCTCGCAAACGGGAGAAAATAGCTCTAAAAGGAATGAATTTAAGAGTCATAAACATTAAGAATAAATCTATTGGGTAATTCAAAGAAATGATTACAAATCCAAAAATATTTAGGAGATAATGTCACATCAAACTCTTAATTGATTGTCAAGCATCTTTCTTCTGATTAATCGCATTATTTTTTAGATAGTTTCTATAGTAATTGTGAATTCGTTGATAAATATTTAGTGCAAAAAATATAACAATTGCTAATCAGAAAAATAGTGCGAACACCATTCCTTCAAACATGAAATTATTTTGGAAGTCAAATTTCTTTTGCAATTGTTTATAAATTGCGAAAGTAATAATCACAAAGAAAACAACAAGTGATACTCCAAAACTAAGAACATTTCCTAGTGTAGAGAGAAGTTCTTTCTTCACTTTCAAAAACTTATTGTTTTCATAAATTCCATATGAAAGTGAGAACCTATCTCACTTTCTAATAGTGTAGAAATACCTCATAAATAGTCGGATTTTTTCAATGGTGAAGAGAATTATTATTCCATAAACATATCTCCTGTAATCAGTAAATAAGTTCTGGAATTCTGAAAAAGCTTTGCTATTTCCGGAAAAAACAAAATCTTGGAAAAAATCAGTCAAATAATGAGTTATTTTGAATGGAACAAAAAATCTAAATACATATTCATAAAGTAATGTGGATACTTTTGTAGAAACCAAAACGGATACTACAACTACCGAAATAATGATGAATATGTGCATCAATATCTTGAAATTCTTTTCATTCTTAACAAATGAACTGAAATTAGTTTCGTAGTTAAAGATTGTGTTACTTAGTATCTTCATTAACTATCTAGCTGAACTTAAGAGGTAAGATAAGTTGCTTGAAATTTTTACCTTCTTCTTCTCCGAACAAAATTATTGGTTTAAAAGTTTCTGAAATACTGAATATTATTTCAGAATCCGGAATACCTTTTAAAAGTTGTTTTAGGAAAAGACTATTTAGTGAAAATTCAATAAATTTTTCTTTACCTTTATTATTTTGGATCTCTATTTCTTCTCTTAAATAACCCTTAGAAGAGTCTCTGTATTCCAGAGTCAAATTATTATCAAAAATTTTGTAACAGGCAAAACTTAGATTTTTCTCAGAAAGTAATAGATTTCTTTCTAGCGCAGAAATCAATGTACTTTTATTTACTGAGAAATTAATTTTCTCTTGAGCTGAAAACATTTTCAATAAATCTGGATAAGTTCCAGAATATAGTTGTGTTTTGAAAATCAAATTCTCTGAATTGATCAAAAGAGAATTATTTTTTAAGTAAAAATTAATTTTTTTTGAATCATGATTCTCCCTAAACAGGGAGATTATGCTATTCAAGATCTCTACAGGTAAGTTAAATTCAAAAAAATTTACCTCTTCTAACTCTTTTAAAGCAAAATTAGCTTTCAAAATTCTAGAAGAATCGGAAAGGATGATATTAATTTCTTCTGAGTCAATTTTTTTTCTGAAATTAATAGTGCTGAAAACTGAATTCTTTTGAATTTTTTGAGGTTGACTTGAAGAACTTCTGTAAAAATCCTTAAATTTGGAATTTATTAGATTAAGGAAATCAAAATCAAAAGTCAATTTTTTCATATCTTCTTCAATTTGGATATCTTTTATTAGTAATTTCTTTGTTAAGCAAATTAAGTTGCATTCAAACTTATCAGAAGATATCTGTAATAGTGCATTTTCTATTTTTTTAAAACCTATTTCTTCACAATTTTTTAGATTCTCCAATAAAGTTAGGAGAATTTTTGCACTTATTACACATTCTCCTTGCTTTTTGTATTTAATTTCTGAACTTTTGAATGTCAACTTACATTCAGTAAATCCATTATTTGCATAAAAAAGTAATTCTTCTTTTTTGCACTTAATAAGAATTTCTTCTCTTTCTGGTGTTAAAAAATTAGTAATTATGTTCATATTCAAAAAATCTCTTATTTTTGAATTAACTTTGTTATTTATATAAAAGTTCATTATTAATTAATTAATCTAATAATCTATCTATCTAAATTAATTAACTAATTAATTTAATTTATTAATTAATTAATAAATCTATTAATAAATAAAAAATAATTGATAATACAAAATAAAGATTATTTAATTTTTCTATTCTTAATTACCAAACCCTTCTAAATCTGAGCTAAAAAGTCAAAATATTCTCTAAAATTTTCACTTTTTCTTCTTCTATAAGTCTTTTTTAGGGAATAATTTATTCCCGATTGACTTTTTAAAAGAATTTTTGAAATATCTTTTATAGAAAAATTCAATTTTTCTTTCAAGATAAAAATAACTTGATCTCTTTCAAAAACTATTTTTCTTTTTTTAGATTTACTTCTTATCCTGTCAACTTCAAAATTCTTTTTCTCACAAATAATTTCTAATTGTGAATTATTTCTATAGTTAATTAATTCTTTCCTTTCTTGCTCATTAAAAAGAAAATCCAATATCTTTTGAAGATTTTTTGTATCTAATACATTAGCGTTATATTCAAAACATTTAAGGAATAAAAATAACTTCAATAACTTATTGATAAAAATCTTTAAATCATTTCCTAAATAAATAGATAAAAAAGATATTGAAGATTCAGTAATCTTCAATTCTTTGAAATTCTTTTGAATTAAGTTTTTTATCATTTCTTTTAAAAATTCATTATTCGGTTTCCTCAAATAAATAATGTCCTTTTTTTCAAATAAGGCATTTTTATATTCGAAAAGATTTTTTTCTCAAGTTTCTATGAATATATTGATATTCCCTCTTTTTTCTCTTTCTTCTTTAAGTAACTTAACCTTCTTATAAAGTTTCGAATTAATCTTTAAATCTTCAAAATTATCAATTAAAAGTAACTTTTTTTGAAATAAAAAATCAAATTTTTCTAAATTTTTTTCAGTTAAAAAAAGAGAAATCTTTCTAAAATTCAGAAAATCAATATATAAAAAGTCATTCAAATCTTTTAAAAATCACTTAAAAAGATGTGTTTTACCACATCCCTTTTCACCTAAAATGAGTATTGAATTACCTGAATTTGAAGATAAAAGTTCTTCAATTTTCCCTCTAATTGAAGAGTTTTCTGAGTTTTCTATGTAAAAATCTGTTTCAGAAAAAGTTTTAAATTTATTAAGGTCGTTATTTAAGTGCTTCTTTATTTCTTCTAGTAAATTTTTTGACAA